>JAAXJF010000071.1:0-34830 GCA_012269985.1 Acidimicrobiaceae bacterium | reverse complement strand
AAACCAATGATGTCTTTGGGAATCAACCCACAGACCTCTGGCGTCGGGTCCTCGATCGTCAACCACCACCGATCAAGTGGCTTGCAAACGCTCCGAGTGATGTCCGCCTGAATTAACGATCACCACGGCGCTCACGACGCGACCTAACTGCGTAATTCTGCGCCAAGTTTTTTCGCAGCCGCCTCACAGGCCGCCTTCACATCGGCAATGTCAGCTTCGGTGAGATTTCGGTCGCCAGCTTGCAGTCGAAGCCGCCAGGCGAGCGAGCGGTTCTCCTCGGGCACTCCGGGGCCGCGGTAGGTGTCAAAGAGGTTGAGGTCGACCAAGAGTGACGAAGCCCCCTGCCGAAGTGCCCGCTCAAGCCGATCAGCAGGAACATCGTCACTGAGCACGAACGCAAGGTCGAGGTCGCTTGATGGCATCCGACTGATCGGCCGGTAGGCACGCGACCCGCCTTTGCCCGAAAGCATCCCATCAATACGCACCTCAATCACCGCCACACGCTCGCTGACCTCAAAGCTTTCCAGCACATCGGGAGCGATCTCACCGATCGCCCCAATGACATCTCTGCCAGCACGAAGCACCGCCGAACGCGTGCCATGCATCCCGCCGGGGACGGTGGACTGATCGATCATTGCCCCGACACCAAGCGCCTGCGAAATCTGACGCCAGACCGTAACAGCCGCATGTGCATCCTGACCTGCGAGCACCACGCACAAGACTTCGTGCTCATCAGGCAAACCGTCACCCGAGGGCGGGTACACCTTGCCGATCTCAAACAGGGAAACTCCAGTTCGACGGTGATGCTCATTATGAGCAAGTGAGGTGAGTAAGCCTGGACGCAGCGACAAGCGCAGTGCACTCTCATCTGCCACAAGCGGATTGAGAATTCTCAGTGTGTCACCCTCGATGCCCGCCCGGGCCATCGTGTCAGGAGCGACAATCGGGTTCGGCATGGCTTCAGAAATACCTAATCCGACCAACACGTCACGGAGCAGGCGGCGACGAATTTGTGCTTGCGCCAAGTGACCGTGCCCGGTTGGCTTCGGCACCGACCGACCGAGACGCCCGTAGCCATGATGTCGAGCAATTTCTTCGATGACATCGATTTCAGAGGTGGAGTCTGGACGCCACGACGGCAAGGCGACCGCTACGTCATCACCGTTTGCCGTAACCGTGAACCCGATCGGGTCGAGGAGCCCGGGCAAATCTGCTGCAACCAGGTCGGTGCCGAGAATTCGATTGACCTCAGAAATACGAACGCCGGCCGAACGGACAAGTTCAGGCATGCCCGATGACCGTTCGTCAGCTCCACCGGCATGAGCAACAAGATCAGGACACGTGAGAGAAAGAAGTTCCGCAAAACGCTGCACCGCGCGGTCAGCGAGCGTCGGGTCAACGCCACGCTCATAACGAGCCGAGGCCTCTGACCTCAATCCGTGGCGAGAAGCTGTCTTCATAATTCCGAGCGGCGCAAACCACGCAATCTCGAGAACCACTTCGGTCGTCGAGTCGGAAATCTCACTGTCGGCTCCACCCATGACACCACCGAGACCCACCGGCACATCATTTCCATCACAGATAAGAAGGTCGTCGACAGTGCATGAGCGTTCAACGTCATCGAGCGTCGTCAGTGTCTCTCCGTCGCGCGCCATGCGCACCGAGAACCCTCCTCCGATAGTGGAGAGATCGTACGCATGGTTAGGTTGCCCCAACTCAAGCATGACGTAGTTGCTCACGTCGACAACATTGTTGATCGCCCGCATACCGAGCGCTTCGAGCCGACGTGCCATCCACTCGGGCGATGGACCCACGCGAACCCCTGAAATCACCGTTGCGGTAAACCGACCACACGCAGGATCAGCAATCGAAACTGGAACCGTTCGAGTTTCACCGCTCACCGCTGAACCCTCACCAACCTCGGACAGAGACTGTGAGCGCCACGCCGCAAGGTCTCGAGCTACCCCCTCGATCGACCAGCAGTCAGGACGGTTGCGAGTGAGATCAAGATCAAAGACGACGTCTACTTCAATTCCCAAGACCTGCGCATACGAGACGCCCAGTTGAGCATCACTGTCTAACAGCAGGATCCCAGAGTGATCTTCGCCGACTCCTAGCTCGACGGCCGAACAGAGCATTCCTTCTGAATCGATACCGAGGATGCCTCGACGTTCGATCGTCATTCCGTTCGGCATCGTCGTCCCTAGCGTTGCGAGCGGTACAACATCACCAGCGGACATATTCGATGCACCACACCACACGTGGCGCTCGTCACCATCACCAGCGTCAACCCACACACGACGAACCTTCGCCGCATCTGGGTGCTGTTCCACCCGCAACACCCGAGCCGAGACAACTCCCTCAACCGGGGAGCCAATAGCAATCGTCTCCTCAACAGCGAGACCGAGCGCAGTGAGGTCTGCGGCGACCGCCTCAACGGCATCGTTATCGGTCGGGTCAGCAAACGGCCCAAATTCATTGAGCCACGAAAGAAGTACCTTCATCTCAACCCCTCAGAACTGCTCGATGAACCGGATGTCGTTGACGTACATGTCTCGGATGTCGGTAATGCCATGCCGCATTACTGCCATGCGGTCGATACCAAAACCGAACGCGAAGCCACTCCACTCTTCAGGGTCAACCCCACCAGCGCGAAGTACCTCGGGATGAACCATTCCACAACCCCCGAGTTCAAGCCAGGAACCATCTGGGCGACGAATATCAAACTCAGCCGAAGGCTCAGTGAACGGGAAGTATGACGGCCGAAGGCGAGAGGTAAAGCCCTCGCCGAAAAATGCTTGGGTGAATGCCTCAATCGTGCCGGCCAAGTCGGCCATCGAAATGTCACGATCGACGACAAGCCCCTCGATCTGGTGAAACACCGGCATGTGCGTTGCGTCAGGGGTATCACGCCGAAACACCCGCCCGGGAGCAACGATGTAGATCGGTGGTTCAGATGTAAGCATCGTGCGTATCTGGACTGGAGACGTGTGAGTTCGAAGCAGCAACCCAGAATCGCCGGCATCTTCGTGCTCGTCATGGCCGATGAACAAGGTGTCGAACTCGCCGCGCGCCGGGTGGCCCTCGCTCATGTTGAGAGCCTCAAAGTTGTGCCAGTCGGTCTCCACTTCTGGGCCCTCGGCAACGGTGAAGCCGAGACCGACAAAAACATCTTCGAGTTCTTGCCAGGCCTGTGTGACGAGATGCAGATGACCTCGGGATGCAGTATCCATCGCCTCGGTGAGGTCGAGTCGCTCCCCTGCCACCTGCGACGCTCGTTCGACGGCAATGAGTTCTTGGCGGCGTTCATCAATGGCAGCACTCACCGATGCGAAACCCTCGTTTAACGAGCGGCCAACCGCTTTACGTTCTTCAATATCGTCAATGTTTGCCAGCGAGGCCTTCAAGCCGCCCAGCACGCCCTTCTTGCCAAGCGTCTCACCGGATACGGCATCAATCTCATCAAGCGATGCGGCATCACTCACCCGTCGCAAAGCGGTTTCAATCGCCGCTGTGATGTCATTCGTCACAAAACTGTCCTCTCCACGTCTTCATTCAGATCTCACGTCGTTGCGTCGTTAGTCGACTTACCGAAACCCATTGCCCACATGGGGCCACACGCCCAGAACAGGCGGTGTCACACTCCCCGGACGGGTCGCCCGGGGCATAGAAATCGACGGATGAAGGTCACCTCAAGAGCATAGGCATGGTGGCTCAGCGTGCCAACGTTGCTCCACCACCGGCTCCCGACTCGGCAAGGGCAAACGCGATCAACGTCCCTGCCATCGCCACATTCAAACTCTCTGAGCGCCCGCGCTGAGGAATTTGAACCCACTCCGAAATCTTGCTGTCCTCATCAACCCCATGAGCCTCATTACCCATCACGACGGCGATCTTCTGACTCCAATCAAATGACCGATACGGCGTCCCCCGGTGAGATGACGTCGCCACAAGAAGAAAACCCACCTCCGCGACATCATCGAGAGACATCTCGATAACAGGCACATGAAATACCGCACCGGCAGACGAACGAATCGTCTTTGGCGAAAACACGTCCGCCGTTCCCGGCGTGCAGATCACTGCATCAAGACCGGCCGCTTCCGCCGATCGAATGAGCGTGCCGACGTTTCCAGGATCGCCGAGCCCGTCGAGCACCATGACCGATCGAACATCTGACGTGAATTTAGATTGACGCCGTGCAATAAGAGCGAGATTCGGTTGTGGTTCTGTTGTCGTCGCCACCCGCTCAAGAGCAGCCGCGGTGAGGGGCGTACAGACCCCTGCTGTCACTTGCTCACCGCCTGGACCGACGAACTCTTCGAGAACATCCCAGCCAGCTGCGAGTGCTTCGGCAATGAGAGTCGCTCCCTCAACGAGAACAACCCCTTCAGACTCTCGGGACGCACGGCTCCGCGCAATATCACGGAGGTCCTTGACCCGAGAGTTCCGTGGTGACAGTGGCTCAGGTTGCGAAAGCACCGAGCCTGCTCCGATCGCCTGGGCTATAACGCTGCTTTTGCCTGCTCAACAAGAGCAGAAAATGCAGCGGCGTCAGTTACTGCGAGATCGGCGAGGATCTTGCGATCGACTTCGATTCCTGCGGCGTTCAGGCCTGCGATGAAACGGCTATACGACATGTCGTTCTGGCGGCATGCTGCATTGATGCGCTGGATCCAAAGACGACGAAACTCGCCCTTCTTTGCGCGACGGTCACGAAACGCATACTGACCGCTTCGCATGACCTGTTCATTGGCTGCACGGTATGACCGGCTCTTATTGCCGTAATAGCCGCGGGCCTGCTTCAAGACTTTCTTATGGCGCTTCTTCGCCGCCACTCCACGCTTTACACGTGCCATGAGATTTCTCCTCGTTCGCTTCTTACAAAAATTGGTTGGCGTTTAGCGCTCGGCGAGCAAACGCTTGATGTTCTTTTCATCGGATGAATGAACATCTACGTCGCCATCAAGTCGACGAGTGCGAGTTGTTGGCTTCTTTTCAAACAGGTGCTGACGCATGGCCTGCTGGCGCCGAAGCTTTCCTGTTCCGGTCTTCTTAAACCGCTTGGCAGCGGTCTTACTGGTCTTCATTTTCGGCATCTTCGCCTCCTGGTATTTCGTTCTCGTTCGTTGGGCCTTCGGCTGCTGCTACCGCAGCTGCTTCGGCCTTCTTTGCGGCTTCTGCCGCTTTCTTATCCGGTGACAACACCATTGACATCGATCGTCCTTCGAGTCGAGCCTGGTTGTCGACCCTTGCGAGCGGTCCCGCCGCTTCAAGCACTTCATCGAGGATTTTCGATCCGAGTTCGGGGTGAGCCATCTCACGGCCTCGGAACTGAAGAGTCACTTTTACTTTGTGTCCATCTTCAAGAAATCCGATCAGGTGCCGGACTTTGGTGTTGAAATCGCCTTTGCCAATTTTTGGTCGAAACTTCACTTCCTTCACCGAAATCTGGACGCTTTTACGGCGTGACTCCTTTGCCTTTTGGGCCTCTTCGTACCGGAACTTGCCGTAGTCCATGACTCGGCAGACCGGCGGTGAAGCATTGGGAGCCACTTCGACGAGGTCAAGATCGAAACTTCTCGCAAGACGAAGTGCTTCGGGCACTGGCTTGATTCCAAGCTGGTCACCCTCAGGTCCGATAAGACGAACCTCTCGAGCTCGAATGCGATCGTTGATGCGGTGTTGGTCGCTGCGTGGCGCTGCTATGACGTTGTTCTCCTGAGCAAGGGCTATGGCCTCCCGAATAAATAGCACGAAGCCACACGTCAAAGGCTTTCGCCTTCCACCATGACCCAGACGCACTACTTTCGTGGCTGGGTGGGGGCGTTCCCCACTTCGATCAGTTGTCTTTTCGATCAGTTCTCGACTGAACGATTCACTACGCTAGCGGGCGTGAGTGACGAATCCGACGACTTCAGCGAGCCAGCAACCGACGACGATTACGCGGAACTCGATCGTGAACTGCAAGAGGCCCGGGCGCGGGTGGCTGAAGCACCCGTTGAAACCGTCATCACCAACCATGCGGTCGGGCTATATGAACTGGCGGCAATCCACCTTTCTGCGAGCCCTCCAGACCTTGAAGCAGCAGCGCTCGCCATCGATGCGTTTGCGTGCCTGATCGAAGGCCTTGCGGGGAGACTTGGTGAGGAAAGCAGCACCCTTGAAGCCGCCCTTGCCAATATCCGCATGGCGTTTGTTCAGGTCAAACAAATGACGGCAGGTGAGGCGCAAGCCGAATAATCCTCAACACCGCGGGGTCAGCGAAGCGAAAAGCGCCCTTTCGGTGACCACACCACGTGTCCCTTGAGAACCTTCACACCCTCAGCTCGAAGCAGACGTGCGTGCTCCCGCTCGTTTCCCGGCACAAGACGCCCCTGAGAGTTCACAACCCTCCACCAGCAGAGCCCAAAGGTCTGTGCAAGCACCCTTCCGACATGCCGCGACGCCCTCGGTGCTCCAGCGTCGCTTGCAATATCGCCATACGAAACGACTTCGCCAGGCTCTAACAACCGGATCACGTCAATAATGCGATCATCAAGTGGTTGAGATGACGCCATGAAAACACGCCTGCCGCTAACCCGCCCGCCGGCTGACGCGAGATGCCTCGACTCTGCCGAATCGTCGGGTGCTCGACACTGTGACTTCCGCTCCGACCTCAATGTTGCGTGATCCGTCAGCGATCGCAATGCAGTGAAACGGAAGGGTGACTCCGTCGACGTCAACCTCACCGAGACCGACTTCGGGGTCGAATGAGGTGACGACTCCGTAAGCCTGCGGTGTCACGGCACAATCTTCGAGATCGGGATCTCAACGAGGTCGGTTGCTCCGGCTTCGGAGAGTGCTGGAATCAGGCGATTGATGTCGGTTTTCTGTACGACGGTCTCAATAGCGAAGTCACCGTTAGCCAACTGATTCACCGTCGGACTCTTGGCTGCAGGCAGGATTGCAAGTACGTCGTCTCGGCGTTCCCCAGCAACGTTGAGTTTCAGCAAGACCTTGCCGCGAGCATCGAGTGTGCCGTTGAGGAGGATCATGATCTGGTCCATTGCATGTCGAAGCTCTGGATTAGCGTATGACGCAGGATGCGCAATCACTTCGGTGTAACTCGTCAGCATCGTGTCGATGACCCGTAGGTCAGCTGCTCGTAGGGCTCGACCCGTCTCGGTGATGTCGACGACGCAGTCAGCAATATCGGGGACTTTCGCCTCGCTCGCCCCATATGAGAGCCGGACGTCAGCGTTCACGCCACGTTCGGCAAAGAACCGCTTCGTCATCTCTGGATATTCCGATGCCACCCGCACTCCGTCGGGGAGATCAGCGACACTTTGGTATGGGGAATCTCCCGCTACTGCGACAACCACTCGCACCGGGTTCGACGTCGCCTTTGAGTACTTCAGTTCACCCAGACTCTCGACGGTGCTTGATGTTTCTTCAACCCAGTCACGTCCGGTGATCCCGATGTCAAACAGCCCCTCTGCGACGTACACGGGGATTTCTTGAGGGCGAAGAATACGTACCTCTGCCACCCGAGGGTCATCAATCGTTGCTCGGTAATCAACACTTGACGAGCGAACGATCTGAAGATCTGCCGCCTCAAATAATTCAAACGTCGCCTTTTCGAGCGAACCCTTGGGAAGTACTACACGCAACACGTCGCAAAGGCTAACGGCGAGACAGCCCGTCAGTGCTCGGTTGGCTGATCAGCAAGAAGGGCCAACGCATGCGGTAAGACGTCAATCACCGCGTCGAGCTGCTCGATTGCACCTTTCGGAGAGCCCGGAAGATTACAGATCACGGTTTCGCCAACGATGCCGCAGACCCCTCGCGACAGGCGACCGAAGGGGCTGATCGCTCTCATGGCTTCAGCAAATCCGGGAGCGACACGCTCGATGACGTCATTCGTACCCTCAGGCGTTTGATCTCGTGGAGCGAAACCCGTGCCCCCCGTCGTTGCGATCAGCCCTGCGAAGCCCTGACTCATCTGCGAAAGTGCGGCCGCAACAGATTCTCGGCCATCTTCGGTCACCCGACGCTCGATGACATCAAATCCGGCGGCCGTCAAGCGAGCGGCTACGCCTTCCCCGCCGGTGTCTTCTCGAACTCCGTGATGCACACCGTCGCTAACCGTCAGCACCTTTGCTTTGGATGTCGTCATGTTGTTCGACGGTACCTCATCAACACCATGCCGTCTGTATCTGCCTCGTGAGGAAGAACCCTCCAGCCCGACCCGAACGGTTGCCATTCACCAGGGGGTGGTGATCTATCAACTTCCCAACCTTCCGGAACGTGATGGTCGATCGATTCACTTCCATTGATCGTGCACACGCTGTAGACGAATCGACCACCGGGCTTCACCAACGCTGTTGCTGCGTCGATCAGCGATTGCTGCAGTGCACCCAACACCGTGATGTCAGAGGGTTGCACCCGCCAACGCGAGTCAGGTCGCCGTCGGAGCGCCCCCAGCCCGGAGCAGGGAGCATCAAGTAGCACCGCATCAAACTGACCAGGCGCGAAGGGAGGAGAACTCCCATCAGCGGCCACCACCGACAGTTGGTTGCTGCCGTAGCCGAGACGTTGGGCGTTATCGGCAATCAGGCCAACCCTTTGCGGCCGTAGGTCTGCTGCGACAACAGTTGCGCCTTTCGCCGCTAGAGCGGTCGCCTTTCCCCCGGGTGCCGCGCACATATCGAGGATCCTCTCCCCCGGTTGAGCATCGACAGCATCTGCCACCCACGTCGACGCCTGGTCTTGCACATAGCCGTCATCTCTCACTACCGGTACAGGCGGCACGTTCATTCGTTCTAGCGACGCCACAGCTTGATCTCGGCCAACTTCAGCTACGTAAAGGTCAAAAATCCAATCGGGAACACTCAACTGCGATGCGGCAGAGGGCCACATGATGTCAGACGGTGGAGCACCTTCGACCGTGCGTCTGAGGACTGCATTTATGAAGCCCCGCACCCGCCGAGGCGCAAGAGCGACGGTCTCGTGAACGGCTGCGTGAGCGGGCACGCCACCCCAACCCCATTGATATGCGCCAAGCCGAAGAATTCGCCGGGTTGCGGCATCAGGAGGCGAAGTGATGTGACGATCGACGAGCGCATCGCAGGCACGACGAAGTCGAGTGGTTCCATAGACGAGGTCGGTCACCATGGCCCGATCGCTCCGCGACAGCGAACTGCGATCGAGCATCGAAGGGACGACAAGATTCGCGAACGCTCCCTCTTCTTCGATTCGCCTCAGCAAGGTGAGGGCAAGGCGCCGAGGATCGTCGGTCACTCGAACCACTCACCGCTGTCGGGCCGAGCCCCGCGCACCCAATCATCGAACGCCATCTGCGGTTTTCCGGCCGGCTGCACGACGGTCGGCACAATCCGCCCGTCAGATTCGGTCGCCTGGATGATCCTGAAGCGCTCGCCACGCCATGTCGTCCACGCTCCCCCAATGCGAACGCGCCGCAGAATCTCATCAGTGCGATCTGTCCAGTCGATATGGCGGTCATCGCTGGTGATCTTTGCCGCATAGGTGACCTCACCAACCTGTGGAGCAGGGTCACCTAGGCCATCTTTGAGACACGTCAACAGCAGTTCAGTTCCGACCACTCCGAGTTCGGTTGTCAGCGTTGCGGCATCAATTTCTGAACTCACCGGCAGCGCTGACGACGCGTACACACCCCCTGCATCTAAAGCCTGAACGACCTCCATCACACAGACACCAGTCTCAACATCACCAGCGAGAATCGCTCGCTCCACCGGCGCCGCACCGCGCCACCGTGGCAACAATGAGAAATGAATGTTGACCATCGGAATCAGTTCCAGCACTGACGGTCGGATGATTTCGCCGTAGGCAACGACGACGCCGAGCTCAGCACCACATGATGCTGCGTCAGCGGCAACGTGGCTGACAGGAAGACCAAGTTCTTCGGCTCGCGCACCAACAGGTGTCGGCGACGTTGCGCCACCACGGCCTCGGCGCCGATCTGGCCCGGTGATGACCAACTTGATGTCGTGACCGGCAGCGACAAGAGCGGAAAGCACATCCGCAGATACCTGCGGACTGCCGAGGAAGACAAGCGGTGGAGCGTTCCTCACCGCAGTGGCAGACGACGAAACCCGCGGCGTTCAGGTTCAGGGGCACTTAACCGCCGGTATTCGGCAAGCGCCTCACTTCGCTGCTCGGGGGTCATACGGTCGAACATCAGCACGCCATGAAGGTGATCGAGTTCATGCTGATACATCCTTGCTTCGAGATCGTCAGCCTCTCGCTCTACCTCGTTGCCATCGAGGTCGATGCCGCGCAATAACACGCGGCGTGGTCGAATCATCTCAACATAGAGGCCCGGAATCGACAGACACCCCTCGTCGTACACCCACTCACCATCTGATTCGGCGATGACCGGGTTAAAGATCACTTCGCGGCCGTCGTCGAGATCCCAGACAAAGATTTGTTTCTGAATGCCGATTTGCGGAGCGGCAAGCGCAATTCCGCCGTTGCTCGTCTCTAATGTGTCGAACATCTCATCGACCAACCGGACGAGACGACCATCGATATCGGTGATCGGGGCAGCCTCCGATTTCAACACCGGATCACCAAAGGTACGAATCTCATGCGCCATACGTGGCAGGCTACCTGTCATCGCTCCTCACTACTTTGACGAAGCTCCCGATGCGGCCACAGACCCTCGAACAGTCGAGGTTGTTCTCAACGATGTCGCGTTTTCATTTCAAACCGACACGGGCGTGTTCAGTCACGGGCACCTCGATAGCGGTACTGCGTTGTTGCTTCAGCAGGCGCCACCACCACCCCCGCACGGCACCTTCGTCGATATCGGCTGCGGTGCAGGCCCAATCGCGCTCACTTTGGCTCAAAGATCACCACAGGCGACGGTGTACGCGATCGACCCAAACAGTCGGGCGCGCGAGTTAACAACATCCAACGCGAAACGCCTTGCGTTGGAGGTGACCACCTTGCATCCCGATCAGGTGCCGAGCGAATTGACCGTTGACCTCATCTGGTCAAATCCACCGATACGAATTGGAAAAGACGCACTTCACGCGCTGTTAAACGACTGGTTAGGAAGGCTTTCCAAGAACGGCACTGCACTGTTCGTGGTCAACCGCCATCTCGGAGCAGATTCGTTGCATCGTTGGCTAGAGGGCGTTGGGTGGCGGGTCAATCGCTTGGGATCGCGCAGTGGTTTTCGACTTCTCGAAGTCACACACCTGAAAGATGATGGCAGTGACTAACGGCCCGGATTGACGGCAACCCGAAGTCGGCCCTTCGCCGGACGTTGCCCTAGAGCAAGCGCCCTGCCAAGAACCTCGGAGTCAGACGCTCGCACCTGTCGACGATCACCCGTGCCGCCGACTCGCACCGAGTCGGGTAACGACTGCACGAACTCTGCAGCTCCCGCCCCCTCGATGACAGCAATTGCCCCATACGGCGGAAGCACTAGCTGTTCTCGTTGGGCACGCTCTATTTCAGTGGCGTCCCCAGGTGCAACCTGAGACATCGATGCAAGTAACGGGTGATCGATCTGTCTCGTCTGCACGACGAGTCGACCGCCGTCGGCCTTTCGTCCGACAAGGCGGGCTGCCCGAGTAAGCAAGCTCAATGTCTGCTCCCCCGCGCGAAACCGTGGCGCCAGCACCTCGCTATCGATATCGAGCACGACCACAGTGTCAGCATGCGTAACGCGATGGAGCACTGCTTCGGTGCCAACAAGCACTTCAACCGCTGGGCCACTCGACCAGTCGGGCTCGGTGTCAGCATCGACGACCCGCGCAGGACGACCTGCTGCGGCCGCTAGTTCTTTCACGAGTCGAGCGGTGCCAGGACGAAGATTTGAGAACGACATACCATGACAATTGAGGCACGTCAGTGGTCTCTCAGATCCGCATTTCGCACACGACAACAGATCATCATCTGGTTGAGACATCACCGAGTCGCAGCGCTCACAGGTCGCTAGTTCGCGACACGATCGGCACGCCAACAGCTTTGACGTACCTTTTCGGTTCACCACGCACAGCACACGACGAGAGGGATTACGAAGTTCTTCAATCACTGCTGATGAGAGCCTGCCACCGGGAGCAGAGTCGTCATTTGAAAGATCAGCAACCACGATCTCTGGCCAGCCAGCGATTTCTCGCTCCCGCGATGGCGCCTCAATCACTCGTTTATGCAGCGCTTCCGGCGTTGGCGTGGCCGACACCAAGATCAAAGGTATGTCGTTGCGACGTGCCCGCTCTGCGGCGACCTCACGAGCGTGCCATGTTGGAGAGGCTTCCGATTGGAGGCGCTCGTCATGCTCGTCGATCACCATGATCGAACCCAATTTAGGCAGTCTTGCGAAGACGGCAGTTCGAGTTCCGATGACAACGTCCACTCCGGCCGCAGCTCGCGCCCACTCATGCGGAAGTAACGCAGTCGTCACTCCAGCCCTCGCTACTCGGGATTTCAAGATGGTTGCGTCGTCAACTCCGGGCACGACGACAAGCACTGGGCCTCTTTCGACGCAACTCCATAGCGATGGCAGCACATCAGAAGTTGGTGGAAGGCGCAACACTCCACCGTTGTGCGCAAGCAACCGGGTCGTCGCAGGAGACCGAGGCTCTGGCGCCAACGTTGAATACGTCGCAGTACCAATAGATCGCACCACGCGGGGTGGCGAAGCCGCTCGGAAAAACTGTGATCGCCTACCAGCCCATCGCTGAGCCGACCATTCCGCGAGTTCGATCACCGATTCGTCGGGTCCGATACCAGAAACGCGCCGCAGAGGAAGGAGTTCGTCAGCCGGCAGGGCGTCACTCGGGTCAAACTCTTTAACCCAGCCACCGATCTTTCGACCGTGAAGGTCAATTCGGACGACCGAGCCGATCGTGATCTTTGCCGAGAGGTCGTCGGGTATTCGGTAGTCGAATGCGCGATCAGGCCCTGAACGATCGCATAGAACGCGTGCGATGTTCGGGCGAGCGGTCACTCACACGCCAATGGCAGATTTGAATTCATCGAGTCGTGACAGCGTCTCCCAAGAGAAACCCGCACGCCCAAAGTGGCCGTACGCCGCGGTTCGTTGATAGCCGGGCCGCAACAGATCAAGGTCACGCACGATTGCTCCTGGGCGAAGGTCGAACACCTCTCGAACTGCAGCGACGATCGCATCTGGATCAACCTGTTCCGAACCGAACGTGTCAACGAGGATGCTCATTGGGTGGGCGACACCAATTGCGTACGCAACCTGTAGCTCGCAACGGCTCGCTGCACCTGAGGCGACGACGTGTTTCGCAACCCACCGGGCCGCATAAGCCGCAGACCGGTCAACCTTTGATGGATCCTTACCGCTGAAGGCCCCGCCGCCGTGGCGACCCATGCCTCCATACGTGTCGACAATGATCTTTCGGCCCGTGAGCCCGCAGTCTCCCTGAGGCCCACCGATGACAAACCGGCCCGTCGGGTTGATGAAAATGTCGTAATTATCGCTGGCGAATTGCTCGGGGATCACTGGGTTGATCACTTGTTCAATGAGGTCAGGGCGAATGACGGTGTCGCGATCAATACCGTCTTGGTGTTGAGTGGAGATGACGACGTTCTTAAGACCGATCGGGCGACCATCTTCGTATTCGAAGGTGACCTGTGTTTTACCATCGGGGCGCAGGTACGGAACCTGTCCTTTGTGGCGAACTTCAGCAAGTCGTTCCGCCATGCGATGCGCAGTCCAGATCGGAAGGGGCATGAGCTCGGGAGTCTCGTCACAGGCGTAGCCGAACATCATGCCTTGATCGCCGGCGCCTTGCAGGTCAAGGTCGTCGTCGGAGGGCCCCGATGATCGCACTTCTTCGGATGCATCGACACCCTGGGCGATATCGGCGCTTTGTTCGTCGATCGAAACGATGACGCCACAGGTGTTGCCATCGAAGCCTGCATTTGCATCGTCGTAGCCGATATCGGTGATCGTCTTGCGAACAATCTTTGGGATCTCGACGTATTCCGAAGTCGTCATTTCTCCTGCGACCACACACAGTCCGGTAGTCACCATCGTCTCACATGCCACACGGCCTGCTGGATCGACTTCAAGAATTGCGTCAAGGATTGAGTCGCTGACTTGGTCCGCCACTTTGTCGGGATGACCCTCAGTCACGCTTTCTGATGTAAATGTCCAGCGGGCCACGTCGACTCCTCCGTTTGCAGGTTCAGCGATTCTTGCACTCGAACAAGAACCGTAGCGAATCTCACATCACCCTCGAGCAGGGGCTTTGTGAATTCAGTTGGTGGGGTTGACGCGACCGGCGTCTACCGAGCGCATCGATGTTCGTATCCTAACGATTTCGTCGACAACACCGACGGCAATCTCCGCCTTCGAACGCAGCGTCAGCTCTCGCTCTCCGTCGGCTGAAACCAGAGTGACAGCATTTGTTCCGTGAGCAAACCCCACCCCTTCGGCGCTGACATCGTTTGCGACAACGAGATCGAGGCACTTGCGTTCGAGTTTTGACCGGGCATTCGTGACGAGGTCACAGGTTTCGGCTGCGAAACCAACGATGGTTTGATGAGGATGACGGTTTCGTCCGATTACTTCAAGTAAATCTGGTGTCGGCTCAAGAATGACCTCTGGGACACCGCCCGCCTTTTTGATCTTGCTATCGACGGAATCTTTCGGCCGAAAGTCAGCCACTGCCGCGGCCATGATGACGATGTCGGCCGATGGAGCAACAGAGTCAAGTGCCGTTTGCATCTCGGCGGCGGTCTCAACTTGAATTCGGTCAGCTGTCGGAGATGTCGAAAGTTCAGTCGTGGTAACCACTGTGACGTTGGCACCTCGGCGCACACACTCTTCGGAGATCGCATGGCCTTGCTTGCCCGATGACCGGTTTGCAATCACGCGAACTGCGTCAATTGGCTCACGGGTACCACCGGCGGTCACCACCACGTTGAGACCCTCCAAGTCTCGATCGGCAAGAGATCGTTCGGCTGCTGCCACGATGTCTGCAGGGTCTGCGAGGCGGCCCTTGCCAATATCGCCACCAGCGAGGCGTCCGGCCTCAGGCTCAACGATCTGCACTCCTCGAGAACGCAACAATTCGATATTTGCCTCTACCGCAGGGTGTTCCCACATTTCTGTGTGCATTGCTGGGCACACCACCACTGGGGCTCGGGTTGCGATCAAGATGTTTGTGAGAAGGTCGGTCGACAAGCCGTGCGCATACGCAGCGAGCACTCGTGCGGTTGCGGGAGCTACGAGCACCAAGTCAGCACCTTGACCGAGCGTGGTATGAGGAATTGGGTCTGAACCTTCCCATAGCGAGGTTCGAACCGGTTCTGATGCAAGGGCGCTAAAGGTGGTTGACCCAACAAAATGCTGAGCTCCAGCTGTCATCACCGGCGAAACGTGGGCTCCAGCGTCAACGAGCCGACGGCATACCTCAATGGCTTTGTAGGCAGCAATGCCACCACTTACACCGAGAACGATTCGCTTGCCCTCGAGCACGGCGTCTCACTCAGGCATCTGCTTCGGCGTCGGCACCGAAGCCTTCTCCGACAGGAAGCTCGACTTCTTCGACCTCTTCGACTGGTTCACCCCAAAGCATCATGTCGGCCGTAATTTCTTCAAATGCGACGCTCAACGGCTTGCGGGCAGTCGAGGAGACCTGGGGCGGAATCATATGCCCAAGACCACCACCCAATTGATTGAAGTATGAGTTGATGTCTCGCGCCCGACGAGCCGCGAGGGTAACAAGGCCAAACTTCGAGTCAACGCGATCGAGAAGCCCCTCAATCGGCGGACTCACCATGGTTTCATTCGACTGTGACACGTTCAAGAGTGTATCGGGGTTATCGGCGTGAGCGTTCGTTTACGATCACTGTGAGCATGTCGTCAACCGTCTGTTCGAGATCATCATTTGTCAGCACATGGTCAGCAATCGCCCGACCCACGGGCTCTTCAGCTTCAGCTTTCTTTAGTCGGGCGTAGATTTTGTCATTTGCGTCACCACGTCCACGTAAACGCCGTTCCTGTTCCTCACGTGAGGGTGGGAGCAGGAAGATTAAAATCGCTTCGGGATACTGCTGTTTCACCTGTCGGGCACCATCGAGTTCGATTTCGAGCACAACATCTCGGCCCTCGATGGCCGAATTGTCAGGTGCGGGAGTGCCATAATAGTTGCCAAGGAATTCGGTCCACTCGAGAAACCCGTTCGATTGGATCCGTTCTTCAAACTCCTTTGCTGAGCAGAAGACATATGCATCCGGTGACTCGCCATCGCGCCGATCTCGAGTAGTCCACGAGCGACTCAACCACAGTTTCGGGTCACATGCCACGAGTCGATTTACGATCGTGCCTTTTCCAACCCCGCCAGGGCCCGACACCACAATGATGAGTGGGTTGTGGTGCTCAGACACCGAGTTCCTCGAGCAACGCTGCACGCTGTTGCGAACCAAGACCCTGAATCTTGCGATTGTGCGCAATGCCGATGTCATCCATCAGCCGGCGAGCCTTTACTTGTCCTACTTTTGGCAGCGACGCACGAACCGAGAGCTCTTGGATGCCCCCGATAAGAGGATCGTCGCTCGCCAATACGTCGTTAAGTGTCATCGAGTGATTCTTGAGTCGCGCCTTGATCGCCGCTCGAGCAGTGCGAACCTCTGCGGCTTTTGCGAGAGCGGCGGAACGCTGCTCGTCGGTGAGGCGCGGTGGAGAAGCCATCTCTCGAATTTACCGTCGATGACCGCAATGGCGACGACTCAGTGATCAGAGAGGTGCGATGCCGGCTGATGTGATTTCAGAGACCGAATGCAGCCCCCGAGACGACGCATAGGCAAGTAGTTGATCTTGAATGTCGATGATCGCAGCAGGATTCGCGAATGTTGCGGTGCCTACCTGCACCGCTTGAGCACCCGCGAGCATGAGCTCGGCTGCACCCCAACCGTTCACCACCCCACCGACTCCGACAATTGGTAGGTCAGGCAGGGCAGCTCTCACGTCGGCTACCGCCCTCACTGCGATCGGGTGAATCGCCGGACCTGAGACTCCCCCTCCCCCGTTGCCGAGTACTGGCCGAGCCGTATCGGGATCAAAGACGAGACCAAGCAGAGTGTTCACAAGTGTGACCGCCTCGGCACCTTCGGTCGAGACCGCTTCTGAAATCTCGACAAGACGATCTGTGTTTGGACTCAATTTCGCCCAACGTGGCCGATTGCAGACTTCGGTCGCCTTAATGACCTCGGCGCTGAGTTCGGCATCGTGGGCAAACATTGAGCCTCGGCCTTCAAGGTTGGGGCATGAGAGATTGACTTCAACTGCGATGACCTCCGGAGGAGCTGCTGCAAGCATCTGTGCGGCTGACGCATAGTCGTCGACACTTTGACCCCAAATTGAGCACACCACCGACGCACCGGTCGCCAGCAACTTTGGAAGTTCATTCTGTAGCCAATACTCAACTCCTGGGCCTTGAAGTCCGACCGCGTTAATCATTCCGGCCTGAACGGTATGGAGTCGTGGCGCCGGATTACCTGCCCATTCATACGGTGCAATCGACTTCGTCACCACGGCTCCGACCTGCGACAAGTCGACATACGAGGAGAGTTCGCTGCCGTAACCAGCCGTACCCGATGCTGTCATCACCGGGCTCGACAGGGTGAGCGATCCGACGGTCACCTGCCGGTCCACGGCAGTTGCCTCAGCGCTGTGACGGCGGGTACGTCGACTCACCGCTGGTGATACTCCTGAAGCGTTCGTACCGTGAGCGGTTCACTCGCGGTTTCTGCGAGCCCCTGTGCTGCAGCTAACGCTGCTGCAACCGTCGTTACGCAACTCACTCGGTGAAGACTGGCCGCTTTTCGGATTTGCTCGCCGTCACTTCGACCCGAGGAGCCACGAGGAGTGTTCACCACAAAATTGATCGTGCCATCGGCGATGAGGTCAACTGCTGTCGGCCCATCCTGTTCTGCGACCTTGCCGAGTACTCGGTCAACCGAGACACCAAATCGGGCAAGGTGGGCTGCAGTTCCTTCGGTCGCCGCAATTGACAACCCACGTTCGCGGAGCCTTCGGGCCACAACGATTCCCGCCGGCTTGTCGGTGTCGTTCAGCGAGAGGAAGACCATGCCGGAGGTTGGAAGTTCGCTACCAGCAGCGAGTTCTGCTTTCGAAAATGCACGGCCAAATCCGGTGTCGATTCCCATGACCTCTCCCGTTGACCGCATTTCTGGCCCCAACGCTGGGTCGACTTCAGGAAACCGATTGAACGGCAGGACTGCCTCTTTGACGGCTACGTGTCCTTCGATCGGAGGATGGAGTAAGCCCTCTTCACGCAGCTCGGCCAGCGTTGCGCCCATCATCACGCGAGTAGCAACCTTTGCAAGCGGAACACCGGTCGCTTTTGCGACAAACGGAACGGTTCGACTCGCCCTCGGGTTGGCTTCAATGACGTAGACCGTGGTCCCGACAACGGCGAACTGCACGTTGATGAGCCCTCTCACATCGAGGCGCTCGGCAATCGCTGCCGTATATGAACGAATCACTTCGACAACCCACTCGGGAAGTGTTTGCGGTGGAATGGCGCACGCCGAATCACCTGAGTGCACTCCGGCTTCATCGACATGTTCCATGACACCGCCGATGAGCACTTCACCGGTGTGGTCTCGTATGGCGTCGGCATCAACTTCTACGGCGCTGGCGAGGAAACGGTCGATGAGCACTGGGCGTTCAGCCGAGAGCCCTCCTTCTTTGCCAAGGCTGCCGGCGCCGGACAGTTCAGCCATCGCCCGCTCAAGATGATCGTGATCGTGAATGATCTGCATGGCACGACCACCGAGCACGTAACTCGGGCGCACAAGCACCGGGAAACCCACGTCATCGCAAATGATCCGAGCCTCTTCGAGGGTGACAGCAGTTCCTCCGGGAGGTTGCGGTATTTGCAGTTCGTCACAAAGACGGTTCCAAAGCTCACGGTCTTCGGCGGCGTCGATTGAAGCCGCCGATGTACCCGCAACGAGATCGACATCGATCTGCCCGGCAAGCTTCAACGGTGTCTGACCACCCAACGACACAATGACTTTCTCAGGTCGCTCCGCATCGATGATGTTGAGCACGTCTTCACGAGTGAGCGGTTCGAAGTACAAACGGTCGCTCGTGTCATAGTCGGTCGAAACTGTCTCCGGATTGCAGTTCACCATGATGGTTTCAAACCCTGCGTCACGGAGCGCAAAACTTGCATGCACGCAGCAGTAGTCGAATTCGATTCCCTGGCCAATGCGGTTTGGCCCCGAACCCAAAATCACTACCTTTGTGCGATCTGAATCTCGAACCTCATCTTCGTCTTCCCACGTCGAGTAGTGGTATGGCGTGTCGGCTGCGAATTCGGCTGCACAGGTATCGACGGTCTTGTAGGTCGGAAGCACTCCAGCTTCACGACGGGCCGCTCGGACAGCGTCTTCTTCCACGCCGATGATGTCAGCGATCTGGCGGTCAGAAAATCCGAGACGCTTTGCCCGCCGCAACGAACGACGGTCGAGATCTTCGAGTGTCTGAGAAGCGAGATGGGCGTGTTCCTCGCACAGCATCATGATTTGATCGAGGAACCACAGATCGATACGGCACGCCTCATGCACCCGCTCCGGAGCAACTCCGCGCCGCAATAGTTCTGCAACGTGTACGAGCCGGTCTGGGGTCGGAATTGCGCACATTTCGAGCAGGGCTTCATCGGAATGCTCAGCGAGCGATGACATTGTGCGGCTATCGATGAGCCCATCGCGGCCTTGCTCGAGAGAACGCATCGCCTTCTGGACACTTTCGGTGAAGGTTCGACCGATTGACATCGCCTCACCGACCGATTGCATCTGCGTGCCAAGAACGCCTGAGGATCCAGGGAGTTTCTCAAATGCCCATCGAGGAATTTTTGTCACCACATAGTCAATGACGGGCTCGAAGCTTGCCGGGGTGGCCTTTGTGATGTCATTTGGAATTTCGTCAAGCGTGTAACCAACTGCGAGTCGCGCCGCCATCTTCGCGATAGGAAAGCCGGTTGCTTTCGATGCCAACGCACTCGATCGGGACACCCTCGGGTTCATCTCAATCACGACTTGACGTCCAGTTGCCGGATCAACTGCAAATTGCACGTTGGAACCGCCGGTTTCAACACCGACACGCCTAATGCATTGCAGCGCAGCATCACGCATCTCTTGGTATTCCACATCGGTTAACGTTTGCTGCGGTGCAACGGTGATCGAGTCACCGGTGTGCACGCCCATGGGGTCGACGTTTTCGATTGAGCAGATGATGACGCAGTTGTCTGAGCGGTCGCGCATGACCTCGAGTTCGTATTCTTTCCAACCTGCGATCGATTCTTCGATGAGAATCTCACTGATCGGGCTCGCCGCAAGCCCGTTTGAGGCAACGTGCTCGAACTCTTCTCGCGTCGACGCAATGCCGGTACCACGGCCACCAAGGATGTACGCCGGACGGATGATGACGGGGAGACCGATGTCGTCGAGTACTGCTGTCGCCTCATACATGGTGTGAGCAACACCCGATCGAGGAACATCAAGTCCAATTTCAATCATTGCGTCTTTGAACTGTTGACGATCTTCGGCCGTGGCGATGGCCTCTGCGTTGGCGCCAATCATTTCGGGTGTTCCAGGAACGCCGATCAGTCCGCGCTCGAACAGTTCCATTGCGATGTTGAGCGCAGTTTGACCACCGAGCGTCGGAAGCACGGCGTCAGGTTGTTCGCGCTCGATAATGGACGCAACGACCTCCCATGTCAGCGGCTCGACATAGGTGGCGTCGGCGAAATCAGGGTCGGTCATGATCGTGGCCGGGTTTGAGTTCGCGAGAATGACTCGGTATCCCTCTTCTCGAAGCACTCGACAGGCTTGGGTTCCTGAATAGTCAAATTCGCATGCCTGACCAATAACGATTGGCCCTGAACCAATGATGAGAATTGATGAGATGTCATTGCGGCGAGGCATTACCGAGCCGCCTTTCCAGCTGATGCACGCGCATCCATCAACGCAGCAAACCGGTCGAAAAGATAGATGCTGTCATGGGGCCCCGGCCCCGCTTCAGGGTGATGCTGAACGCTGAAACACTGGGCGCCTCGAACTTCTAGCCCCTGACAAACACCGTCATTCAGGTTGATGTGAGTCATCACAACGTCGTGTTCAAGTTCATCAAACGAATCAGGGTCAACTGCAAAGTTGTGGTTCTGTGATGTGATCTCAATGCGTTCAGTCGTGAGATCTTTCACTGGATGATTCCCCCCGTGGTGACCGAACGGGAGTTTGATGGTTGTTGCGCCAACCGCTTTCCCAAGTAATTGATGTCCGAGGCAAATTCCAAACATCGGCACTACACCAACCATTTGAGAAATCTCTCGAGCAATTGAATCGAGCATGCTCGGGTCACCAGGGCCATTTGACAGGAAGACCCCGTCAGGCTGGCGAGCAAGAATTTCAGCAGCCGAAGTTGTTGCCGGTACAACTTCAACGGTGCCAAGTGATCCGAGATGATGAAGGATGGTCGACTTGATACCAAAATCAAGGGCAACGATGCGACGCTCCCCATTTCCAACTGTGTACGGCTCTGCTGTCGTCACCGTCGACACGAGGTCAACACCATCAGTCCCGGGTTCTTGCTGCGCATGCGAGAGAAGTTCTGATTCTGCGAGTGAGCCAAATGCACCTGGGATTGCGCCGTGCTCACGAAGAAGCCGGGTCAGACGACGCGTATCGATTCCTGCGATACCTGCGAGACCGTGTGCAGAGAGGAATTCATTGAGCCCCTGCTCAGCTCGATAGTTCGAATGACGGCGAGCAAGTTCGCGAATGATGACGCCCCGACAGAACACCCCGCGAGATTCTGCATCGTCAACGTTGACCCCATAGTTGCCGATGTGTGGATAGGTAAACGTGATGAGCTGACCGGCATAGCTCGGATCGGTGATGATCTCTTGATACCCCGATAACGCCGTGTTGAACACCACCTCGCCAGATGACACCGGATGATCTGCTCCGATGAGTTCACCTTCGAACACACTTCCATCTGCGAGGACGAGCGCCCCTTCAACAATGTGACCAGCGCTCATGCTGTTGCTTTCCCATCTCTTACAACAATTCGACCTTCGTACACCGTATGACGAACCCGGGCCGTGAGACCCACACCGATAAACGGGGTGTTTCTGCTCCGGCTCGCAAGGGCTGACGGATCAACCTCCCACTGCGAGTCTGGATCAATGACCGCCAAGTTGGCAGGCTCTCCAACCGCAATCGGTCGGCCATGCTGGTCGTCGATGCCAGCGATCTTCGCCGGACGCCATGACATCGCTCCCAACAAATGCTGCCAAGAGCAGTCGAGGTGCGACCGAGCCACACCGAGCGCGGTTTCAAGTCCAAGCATTCCCGGCGGTGCTTCATCGAGGGGACGGTCCTTTGCAACTGGAGGATGCGGCGCATGATCGGTGGCGATCGCATCGATTGTCCCGTCGAGGAGTCCCTTCTTCACCTCTTCAATGTCGGCCGTCGTGCGAAGCGGAGGATTGACCTTAAATCGGGTGTCAAATGATGTGAGCCGCTCATCATTCAAACTGATGTGATGCGGCGTTGCTTCGGCTGTCACCCGAAGCCCGTCTGCTTTGGCCGCTCTCACGAGTTCGACACTTCGAGCAGTCGAAAGGTGAAGTAAGTGAACCGGCGAGCCGGTGAGCCTCGAAAGTTCAATGTCACGATGCACCATGAGTTCTTCCGCAAGTGCAGGCCAGCTGGGAAGACCGAGATGCGAACAGCATTCACCCTCATGCATGACTGCACCCTTTGTCAGTGAAGCGACCTCGCAATGTTGCGCCAACACGACTCCAAGCTCGCCCGCATATTCAAGGGCACGGCGCATGACACCTTCGTCTTGCACCCCCGAACCATCGTCGGTGAACAGGTGCACTCCTACTGCCGCTAGATCGGCGAACGGGGTGAGTTGAGCGCCAGCACGGCCGATGGTGATGGAACCAGATGGCCGCACATCGCACAGCCCGACCTCTCGGCCACGCTTCGAGACAAATTCGACGACCTCAACACAATCTTGTGTGGGGTCGGTGTTCGGCATGGCGACCACTGCGGTGTATCCGCCGAGTGCTGCAGCTCGTGAGCCGGTCTCAATCGTTTCGGCCTGCGGCATTGCCGTTTCGCGAAGGGGGGTGTGCAGGTCGACAAATCCAGGAGCAACGATGCAACCTGCGATATCGACCAGTTCATCGTCACCGGCCGAGAGATCGCTGCTGATTTCGATGATGATTCCCTCACGGACCCGGACATCGGCACGACGCTCCCCCGTCTCATCGATGACGGTTCCTCCGGCGAGAAGCATGTTGTGTTGTTGCATCATTCCTCTATTCCGCCCGAGCCAAGAAGTTCGAAGAGCACCGCCATCCGAGCAGCGATACCGTTGGTGACCTGATCAAGAATTGTTGACTGGGGTAACTCTGTCGGGTCGACCATCATTTCAACCCCTCGATTCATCGGTCCCGGGTGCATGAGCAACGCATCAGGTCGCAGCGCTGAGGCACGACGTTCATCGAGAGCGAATCGGCGGGAGTATTCACCTCCATCGGGAACGAGACCTGCACCCATTCGTTCCCGTTGCATACGCAACATATAGACCACGTCAACCTCGCCAACTACATCATCGAAGTTGGATGTTGTCGCTACGTCAGAGGTTGGCGGCAACAGCGTTCGTGGAGCGACGTGAACCACTTTCGCTCCGAGTAATTGAAGAATGTCGGTCGTGCTTCGAGCCACCCGACTGTGTCGAATATCCCCGACAACAGCGACCTTCAGCCCGGAGAAATCGTTCGCAATTCCTCGACGCTGCCGAATTGTGTAGGCATCAAGCAACGCCTGTGTTGGGTGAGCATGCCATCCATCACCGGCATTAATAACTGCTGCCGGAGTCCAACCGGCAACCTGCCAGGGAACTCCACTCGTCTGATGTCGAACCACAAATGCATCGACACCCATTGCGTCAAGGGTTTCGACAGTGTCTCGGAGGCTTTCGCCTTTGTTAACGCTGGAAGAGGAAACTGCAAGCGTCATGGTGTCGGCGCTCAGGCGTTTTGCAGCGAGATCAAAGCTCATTCGAGTCCGCGTTGAATCTTCGAAGAACAGATTGCAGACGGTCTTTCCTCGCAGGGCTGGCACTTTTGGGTTTGGTCTCCGCCCAACAGCAGCCATGTGCTCGGTGAGGTCAAGGAGTCGATGAATGCGCTCGGTGCCAGCCTCTTCGATGGAGCGAAAGTGCAGCGTCACGTGCTCACCTCTGATTCGATGATGATGACACCGTCGGGTGTCACGTCAACCTCTTCATCTGAACTGGTCGGCAGATTTTTCCCGATGAAATCTGGACGGATTGGCAGTTCGCGATGACCTCGATCGATGAGCACGGCAAGTTGAATCGCTTGTGGGCGACCAAAGTCGGAGACGGCGTCGAGCGCAGCCCGAACAGTTCTTCCGGTGTAGAGCACATCATCGACGAGAACCACAGTGGCGCCTTGCACTTCAACCGGCACATCTGACGATGTCCCCGGGCTCACCGGCCGAAGACCGATGTCGTCTCGGTGGAGGGAAACGTCAACGGTGCCGATCGGGACCGGAGCAGCGATTCTTGCGATTTCGGATCCAAGAAGTTGGGCAAGCCACACGCCGCCACGTTGCATACCCAGCAGGACAACTCCGTCAACACCACGATTGCGTTCGATGACTTCATGCGCCATTCGGGTCACTGCCCGGCGCACATCGTCAGGCCCGAGGACCTGTTTACGGTGTGACATGTTGCTCCTGCCGTGCGGGCCTCACGGGACTCGCTTGACGGCACCGTCAGCATAGCGCATGCAGCGACGTGAGAGAATGTGCGCACGTCGTCATCTCAAAATTCGTTCGCACCGATCACCGATGAACTTATTGGGCACAACCAGAGGTATGCCGATGGCTTCGATGGCAGTCATCTCGAGGTCAACCCAAAACGCCAACTTGCGGTTGTCGGCTGCATGGATGCGCGCATGGACACATTTGAAATTCTTGGTTTACAGCACGGTGATGCTCATATCATCCGAAATGCCGGTGGCGTAATCACCGACGATGTCATCCGATCATTGTGTCTCTCGCAGCGTTTTCTCGGGACGAGAGAGATCGTTCTCCTTCATCACACCGACTGCGGTCTCATGAAGGTCACCGAAGATGACTTCAAAGCTGAACTCGAGGCAGAAATCGGCATTAAGCCGTGGTGGGCACTCGAGTCGTTCGCAGACCCACACGCTGACGTTCTCCAGTCGATGAGGCGACTGCGTATGACCCCATTCATTCCCCACAAAGACCACATTCGAGGGTTCGTCTACAACGTTTCGTCTGGACTGCTAGAAGAAGTCATCGCGAACAACACTGACGTCGCGTGACTCAGCAGGTACGCTGAAGGCCACAACTTAAAGACCTGCGGGGTTGGGTGTAAGTCCCGACCGGCGGTACAGCCCGCGAACCTCTGTTTCGGCAGAGGCCGATCCGGTGAAATTCCGGAGCCGACGGTAAAAGTCCGGATGAGAGCAGGTGAACTGGCAACAATTTTTGCTGTTGTCGTGTTGCTTGACCCCGCGCCGCATGCAACATGACAGAAATTCCTCACGACCTGGGCGCATTCGACGCTATCTCACCCGGCGACGATGTCGCGCCGATGCGCCTCGCCCTTGCTATGGGGGCGTCGGTACGGACGAGTACTTCTCCGAATCCGTGGGTTGGCGCCGTCGTTGTCGCCGGTAACGGCGAGGTCGTCGGCACCGGGGCAACTGCACCGGTTGGGGGTTCCCATGCCGAAGTGAACGCACTGCAACAGGCCGGTGATGCAGCACGAGGGGGAACTCTTTATGTCACGCTCGAACCGTGTTGCCATGTGGGCCGCACTCCCCCATGCACCGATGCAGTGATCGCCGCAGGAGTTTCGCGGGTCGTCATTGGAATCGTTGACCCTGATGAGAAGGTGGCAGGCAATGGAATTGCGCAACTGAAGTCCGCGAACATTGCCGTCGATCTTGGTGTGAGTTCCGAAGAAATCTCCGAGCAACTTCGTCCCTATATTCACCACCGCAAAACCGCACGACCGTTCGTGCTCGCGAAAATTGCAGCCACTCTCGATGGTCACACCGCCGCAGAGGATGGCTCCTCGCAGTGGATTACGGGTGAAGCCGCCCGTTGTGATGCGCATCGACTCCGAGCAGAAAGTGATGCCATCGTCGTTGGAGCCGGAACGGTTCGCGCCGATAACCCATCACTCACCGTACGGCATGTCGAAGGACGCGACCCTCTTCGAGTCGTGCTGGGCTCAGCGCCAAAAGAAGCGAAAATCCACCCTTGTCTTGAGTGGAGTTCGTCGCTCGATGAACTTCTCGATGAACTCGGAGCGCGAGGATGCCTGCAGGTGCTGATTGAAGGCGGATCAACCGTGCTCGGATCATTCCACACCGCTGATCTCATCGACCGCTGGGCCGTCTACCTTGCACCGGGATTCATGGGAGGAAGCCCTCGCTACTCTCTCGTGAATTCCACGCCGGTGGCATCGATTTCAGAATTTGCATCAGGAAGAGTGCTCGAAAGCCGGCAACTCGCTGGTGATGTCATGTTGCTCATTGAACCCCCGCACCGAAACGGAGTACCCACGTAATGTTCACTGGAATAGTTGAAGAGGTAGGAGTTGTCGAATCACTCGATTCGGGTCGCCTTCGGATTGCCGCTTCGACCGTGCTCGAAGGAGTCGGTCTCGGCGATTCAATTGCAGTAAATGGATGCTGTCTCACCGTTGTCGAATACACCGACGCAATGTGGGAGGCCGACCTCTCAGAAGAAACACTGATACGTACCGCGTTTCGTCAACTTGGAGTTGGAACGTCAGTGAACTTAGAACGAGCCGTCGCAGCTTCACAGCGAATGGGTGGCCACATCGTGCAGGGCCATGTTGATGCAGTAGGAACCATCGTGGAACAGGTCCCAGACCTCCGAGTTCGCGTTCCCACCGAACTAACGAAGTACATGGTCGAAAAGGGCTCGGTCACCGTCGACGGCGTCAGCTTGACCATTGTTGATGTGATTGATAACACGTTCTCCGTCGCTGTGATTCCGCA
The DNA here is from genome assembly GCA_012269985.1 of Acidimicrobiaceae bacterium. Classification (GTDB taxonomy): domain Bacteria; phylum Actinomycetota; class Acidimicrobiia; order Acidimicrobiales; family Ilumatobacteraceae; genus Casp-actino5. The sequence continues at coordinate 7,687 of JAAXJF010000071.1, read as the reverse complement.
CACCGCTGACGTCACCAACCTTGGCAGCAAACATCCTGACGACCTCGTCAATATCGAAGTCGACGTGATCGCAAAGTACGTCGAGCGTATGATCACCCCTCACCTCAACTCATGAATGGATACCAATGAGTACTGAAGCCTCTACCAACAGCATCCGTCTTGATCCGGTTGAAGAAGCGATTGCAGCAATTGCCGCCGGAGGCATCGTTGTTGTCTCCGACGATGAGGACCGCGAAAACGAAGGTGACCTCATCATGGCAGCCGATGCTGCCACCGACTCAGCGATCGCATTTTTTGTGCGTTACACCTCCGGCGTTATTTGCGTATCGCTCGACGGTGACCGTTGTGCAGATCTGCGGTTACCGCCGATGGTGCCGCCAATGGCCAACAGCGAATCACAAGGAACTGCGTTCACGGTCACCGTTGACCTTCGTTCAGGCACGACAACCGGTATTTCTGCTGCGGACCGGGCAGCAACGATCACAGCGCTTGCTGACCGGTCAATCCCGGCTGAAGAGTTCAATCGACCCGGACATATCTTTCCCCTTCAGGCACGTCCTGGCGGTGTCTTGAAACGAGCAGGTCACACCGAAGCAGCCCTTGACCTAGCTCGACTCGCAGGCCGAGAATCAGCAGGAGTGTTGTGTGAGCTTGTCGCCGAAGATGGGTCGATGATGCGGGGCCCAGAACTCCGAGCATTTGCTGATGAGCACAATCTCAAGTTCATCTCAATCGCCGATCTCATTAGATACCGCCGGCGTAGCGAGAAACTCGTAGTCCGATCGGCGGAGGCCCGACTCCCGACCGAGTTTGGCGAATTTCGGGCTTACTCGTTCCAAAGCATTCTGGACAATGAAACCCATTTAGCCTTCGTGAAAGGCGACATCTCCGGCGAGTCGAGTGATGAGCCAGTTCTTGTGCGCGTGCACAGCGAATGTCTCACAGGTGACATTTTTTCGAGCATCAAGTGTGACTGTGGACCGCAACTCAATGAAGCGATGCGGCGTATTGCAGAAAACGGCCGGGGTGCAGTTGTCTACCTTCGTGGTCATGAGGGTCGAGGCATCGGCATCAGCCACAAGCTTCGGGCCTATGAGCTTCAGGACTCCGGCCTCGATACGGTCGACGCGAACCTCGAACTTGGCCTCCCGGTCGACAGTCGTGAATACGGTATTGGCGCACAAATTCTCGTGGATCTTGGCGTTCAGCGACTTCGACTTCTTACTAATAACCCAGCTAAATTCGGCGGACTTGAGGGTTTTGGGCTCACGGTTGAAGGACGCGAACCAATTCATGTGCCAGTACACCCGGAAGCGGAGCAGTACCTTAAAACAAAGCGTGATCGCATGGGTCACCTCTTCCCCGAGGATGACTTATGAGTAAGAACTTGACCACGGGAGTCACTCCGGAGCTCAATGGCAGTGGCCAGCGAATCGCGCTTATTTGTGCTCGGTGGAATGACGTCATCGTCAATCGCCTCGAAAACGGAGCACGCGAAGCGCTAGTCAACGCCGGGGTTGCCGAGGGCGACATCGTCTCGATCAAGGTCCCTGGAGCTCTCGAGATACCAATTGCGATGAAAGCTGCTCTTGCGACGGGCGCCTTCGATGCCGCGATTGCGCTCGGTGTGGTGCTGCGAGGCGACACTTACCACTTTGAGGTGGTCTCAAACGAGAGCGCATCCGGGGTGATGAGAGTTGGGCTCGACTCGGGGCGAGTAGTCACAAATGGAATCCTCACCGTCGATACCGAAGCCCAAGCCGACGAGCGCTCTGTTGACGGCCCGGGAAACAAAGGTGCGGAAGCCGCCGCTGCCGCCCTCGAACTTCTTGCGGTCTGCGAGCAACTGGCTGCGCAATAACTTTCCACATCGTCATGAGGATGTGATCGTTGGGTGGCAAGCGACGTAACATCGTCCTCATGGTGCTCCCCCACGAATTTGGTCCGATGTTCGAAGACTTCTCAGTCGGCGGGCAGATATCTCCGTTACCTTCGGTGACTCTCACCGAAGGTGATAACACTTGGTTCCGCGCGGTCACCGGCGACCAGCATTTGCAGACCGCCGACCGCATGATTCACCAGCAGGTGTCTGGGAGCTCAGGTGCGCTCGCGAATCCTGGTCTCGTTATGCACTTTTCGATCGGGCAGACGACAAACGCCACTCGACGGGCGATTGCCAATCTCTATTACCGCTCGGTTCGAATTCTTCGGCCAGTGCATATTGGGGAGACGCTTTTCACCACAACAACTGTGCTCGGATTACGAGAATCGGCGCCCAAGGGTGATCAGCACCGCGGAAAGGTTTGGTTGGGTATCACGACCTCGTCAGAACATGGCCCTGTTGTCGAGTATGAGCGTTGTGCACTGATTCCCGCTCGGGCTGGTGGAACAGGTCACGCCGATGACATTCCGGGCCCCTCTGACCCCACTCCTCTCAGCGAACTCACCGGAGCGGTTCCCGACTGGAATCTATCCACTCTGCCCTTCTCCGACTGGTTGATCAATGAGGAGCGCACCGATCCGCTCCGTGACCACATTGACCTGGCGGCACCATTTGCGCGAAGTACCTTCAATCAGGCAGCGGTGCACCGAGACCACACCCTTGGTGCTGGCGGCCGGCGACTTGTCTACGGCGGGCACGTACAAGCTCTTGCGCAGGCGTCTCTCACCCGCATTCTCCCAGGCCTCGCCCACATCGTGTCATGGGATGGGTGCGACCACATCGGCCCCGCATATGAAGGCGATCTCCTTGAGTTCAGTCACCGTCTTGTCGAGGAATTGCCAGTTGGTACTGGCAGATTGCTGCGCTTGGAAGTCAATGGCTCGACGGTTGAAGGTGGTTCAGGCCATATTCTTCGGTGGACACCTGTGGTGTGGGCACCGTGAACCAAGGGCTGACTTACAATCGAATCTAATCGCTTGACAAAGCCGTACTTCAACCCCACTTTGTACGACCCTCAGAGATTTTGCATCCGCTTAGAACGAACTGCTCGAGACAAGGACCTTCATCAAGCACCTATTTTTTTGCGCAATAGCAAGTTGGCCATCGCTCACCATCAGCAGAATGTCCACAAAATTTAGTTTGCTGCGGATTGTTCAGCGCTACCCCAAACGCCTGACTGCGTGAGACCCTTCGATGCTTGAAAGCGACTAACTGCTCCCGCCGTCATCCTTCCGTAGATTCCATCAACTGGACCAGGGTTATGACCCGCATACGACAGATAACGCTGGACCGACCTCGTTGAAACTGAATCCGCGCTTCCCACCGAGAGAGGTCCTGCCGGGAACATGGTCGAGTTGGAAGGGGGCGTCTCCTCTACCACAGAACCAAGTTCTCTCGCCTTCAAGGCATCAGTTGGACTCCACTGATTTGTAATGGCAAGTGAACTCTCGCGTTGGAAACGATTGAGAGCCGAAAGGGTCATCCTGCCAAAGTCGCCGTCAATTGGCCCTGGTCTGAAATTGTATTCAGCAAGAAAACGTTGAATTTTCCTTACCGAGTCTGTGTCATTCGACTTGAAACCAATCGGGCCGTCTGGAACATCGACCGTGGTTGTAAACACAGGATCTTCACACTGACTGGAAGTCGAACAATCGTCAATGTCAGGATCCTTAAAGATCTCGTCCAGAACATCAGATAGCTGGGAAACTAGCCATCTGGAGAATTCGGCGTTTCCGGTCTTCGTGAGATGTACACCATCGCTGGCAAACCAACGGTCACTCGAGGCATCTGAACTTGCATTCGACCAATCAAGGATTGTGAGATTCGACCATCGAGCCGAAGCTTCCGAAAGGTTCGTATTCGATTGGGCATAACTTCCCGACCGGGTAGAGAGATTAACCCAAGCGACGGCCGGTGCTCCTTTTGCTTCAAGAATATTCATTGCCGCGTCTATTGACCGAGCGGTAAGTCCACCGTTGTAACCGAGTTCAATTACAACAAGATCAGTACCTTCTGGGATCGCCTCTAGCGCTCCGAGACCGTTTTTCTCGTTTGGCGATGACCCAACAGGTCTGCTCGTGAGGTTGTCGAATGAAGGATCAAGGAATAGTTCTGACGAGAGGGCATCAAATGCCCCACCGAGGCCTCGGCTTGTAGCCCCAACTCCAACTGAATCTCCGATCTGAGCCATTTTGAGATCGCTTCGATTAGCGACGGTAAGTTTCTCAAGGACGAAGCCCGGGCTGAGCAAACCGACTGCAGCACGAAATGCGAGCGCTGACACGTAAACGTTGGAGTTCAGCCTCACGCGATTTGCATAAATCCCCTCGTACGCAGACACAGGATTTTCCTCAGTTGAGATTCCATCCAGATCAGCCGATGGGTACTTTGCGGAAATTTCTTCGAGCGTGATGACTCTGGACCAGGTGTGATTCGGATTTCGAGAAGTTGCATCACCGAGGTCTTCAACACTTGGAAACGCACCACCTGCCGTGTTAGGCCCATTTGAGGACGAGTACTCCGTCGAAGCAATCTGACCGGCCTTTGCTCCCGTTGACCACGTACGAACCTTCCCACTTGTTTGGCTGATGGCAGAATCTGTCTGCGGCCTTTCGACCAATATGGCGGGTGCGCTAGAGGACGAGCGCTTGGCGGCTCCGCCATACACTTGGCAGGACTGTGTATCGCACGTGTCCGCGTAGCTGTAACGACTCTCGGCTAGGACGTATGACCTCGCAGCAACGGATTGAGCCTTAAGAGCATTCATCCCTGCTCCGCCGCCTGCGTCACCCCACGATGCGCTGACCTCTTTTGGGACCACTCCTCTCAAGTAGTTATCAACTGAAACTTCGTTGACAAGCCGTGAGCCAGCATTGCTTTGCAGGAACTCGATAGTTCCTCGGTAGTGAATGAGTTGCTGGCCAGAGCAGACTGCAAGGGCATCTCCGGCATCACCGGCTGATTCGTCTTGATCGACACTCACGACGATCGGTCCCAAAATTCCTGTGCGAACGTCTCCCCAAGCAACTTCTTGGGGATCTTCGCCTGATGTGTATGAGATGGCAGCAGCCGCATCATCACGACCCCAAGCACCAGTTGTGGGTATTTCTGCTGCAACCTGGAACCGAACAAGGGCGCCTCTGGTCATTGAGCCAAAGATTCCGTCAACCGGCCCAGCGTTGAAGCCTTGGTCATTAAGGAACCTCTGCAACTTTCGCACTTCGACATTGAGGGTTGATCCGGTTTGCAGCGAGGCATCAGTAATGTCCAGCATCTGCAATGATCCTTTAAACGCCTCTTCAGATGACCAAGTTCCGTTATCAGGTAAACCAACTGAGGCTTGAAATCTCGCAACTGCACCTGCGGTCATTGGGCCAAAGATTCCGTCCACTGGACCTGGCTGAAAACCGCGGTTAGCCAAGAACGATTGGACGCTTTTCACCTCGATTTGGCGGGCCGAATTTTGTGAGAACGGACCAGATGGCAAGAGAAAGGATGAATCGCCACAAGTTGAGTTTGGCGACGACTGCATCGTGAATTGATTCGTGCCCGTGCGAATGAGTTGCACAGAGTTTCCAACCAAGACGTTTTCCCCAGCAAATGTGACCGTGAGCGGACCGCTTGTTGAGACAAGGGTGACATCCTCGGTATTGTCCCAAGCAGTTCGCCGAACTCTGATGTCCGAATTTTCAACATCAGCGAGGACTGTTCCGCCGTAGTAGAAGTCAAGTATCTCTTCCCACGTCCATCCGTAATCAACAGCCCATCCGTACGCTCCATATTGGCTCATCCCACGACCATGTCCATAGCCAGTTCCATGAACGATGTATCCAATAGCGTCGTCGCTGTGCCAAACCTCAGCTGAGACTGAATCTGAGAAAATAAACACCGCAAACACAGCAAATACTGCGATGAAACGTCTCAGCCGATTTTTAAAAGGCACACCGAAAACCCTACTGCTTAGTTCGATCCCGAACCGGTCATGCCTTTCTTGCGCAGTCGCAAGCTCGGAGAGCGTTATTCACTTAGTCGAATTTTTGAAGTATTCTCGGGATCTTGTCGATACTAGTTACGGGAGGAGCAGGATTCATCGGCTCCCACACGGTCCGCCTCCTTCGGGCGCTCGGTCGAGAGGTCATTGTTCTCGACTCACTTGAGCGAGGTCAGGGAAAATCACTTCTTGGCGCCGAACTCATTGTTGGATCGATTAGTGATGAGTCCCTAATCGAAAAGACTTGCCGTCAACACGATGTCTCCGCAATCCTTCATTTTGCCGCTTACAAGAGTGTCAGTGAATCAATGTCGTCACCCGGGTTGTACTGGCAGAACAATGTTGCGGGCACCGTTCATCTGGCCGAGGGTGCTCTCGCCGCAGGAGTGCAGCACATGGTCTTTTCATCTTCGGCATCTGTTTACGGGAACCCCGAGGCGACTCCGATCACTGAAAGCGCAGAGATCCGTCCGGAGAATGTGTACGCCGAGTCAAAAGCAACGATGGAGCGTGTGCTTTCGTGGTTCGGCGAAACTCACGGGCTTCGCTCGGTGAGCCTCCGCTATTTCAATGCAGCCGGAGCGAGCCTCGATGGAGTGATTGGCGAAAATTGGTCGGTGACAACGAATCTCGTGCCCCTTGTCATGAAGGCCGCTCTCGGTGTTTCAGGCCCGGTGCAAGTGTTTGGGAACGACTACCCCACGCCTGATGGCACCGGCATTCGAGACTATATCCATGTGGAGGATCTTGCCCGTGCCCACGTCGCTGCCCTTGACTACCTGGCCGCTGGCGGCGCAAGCACCACCTTGAACCTTGGCACGGGTGTCGGATCGTCGGTCCTCGACATACTTGTCCGCACCGCGAATAAGGCCGGTCACGAGATCCCAGAAAAGATGGTCGCACGGCGGGTTGGTGACCCTGCGGTTGTTTTCGCTGATCCTTCTGCTGCCGAGCGCGTTCTTGGCTGGACTTCCAAACTCACCCTTGACGACATCATTCAAAGTGCATACGCGTGGCACGCATCTCAAGTATCGAACTGACAGGGCACGCATCACTCTGATTAACTTCGCGCGACACTGCGCTCCCTGCGCCGAATAACTGCAGCTTCAAGTACTCTGAAAGCGCCGACGACTCCGTCGATCTGGGAGTACGAGAGGATGAGCACGCTGAGGCCAAAAATGAAGTTCGCTCCTCCTCCGATGCCGATGGTCTCGCCGATAAGCGGGAACAACCACAGACTCAAGACGCCCCACAGTGCACCCACTGCCGATGACAGTCCGCCGATGACTGCTGCGGCGTAGAGGCGAAGCGCCATGAAGACGTCAAAATCGTTGGCTTGCACGAAGGGAAATAAGATGACGCCGAGGGCGCCAGACACACCTGACAGTGCAGCAGAGAGGCCGAGCGCTGCTGCCCGTGTTCTAGCAATCGGGACTCCAAAGGTTGCTGCAGCAAGCGAATTGTCGCGTTGTGCCTTTGTTGCTCTTCCCCACCGGCTCTGCAAGAAATTCGCTGCAATCACCATGCAGAGCACGATGACGAACATCGTAATGAGGTAGCGGTACACGAGATCTTCAATCGGCAACCATGACGGTGGGAGAAGTTCTCGTTCGAGGTTTCTTCCGCTAGGGCCCCCAGTAATCGATCTGCACCATCTCGCGAAGGGTGGGAACGCTATTGCATAGCCAAATGACACAAGGGCAAACTGCGAGTCTCGACCGCGAAGCGATGGAAAACCGAGTAAGACGCCGACG
>JAAXJF010000006.1 GCA_012269985.1 Acidimicrobiaceae bacterium | reverse complement strand
CATCAGTAGTCCTCCCAACGACTACAACTACGGCTCCCCCAACGACAACGACAACGACCACGACAACGACAACGACGACATCGACAACGACGCCAACGACGACAACCACCACCACTACCCTTCCCCCAGTCACCCTCGAGTCCTACAGCTGCGCAGCTAACCCGACCGGTTTCTTGCAAACCGTGAATAACGGTGATGGGACCGCAGTTATCCGGCAACTTGACCTTGACACGTGAGACTGGAATGACACAGGAACAGTTCTCGATTTCGCCCAATTCGGTCTTGGCAGTCGGGCGCTCAATGCGACAGCTCTAGACCCCAGCACCGGCATGATGATGGGAGTCTTGAACGGATCTGCGACGGCTGGCTCTCTCCTTGTGTCATTTGATCTTGAGGGAGAGATTGCGTTCCACGGTCCGATTGCAGGAACAATAGGAGAGTCCGCTTTGGCCTTCTACGCAGGCGCTTTTATCCAAGGCGGCACGTTAGTCGTGCATGGTACCGACGGTGTTGCGATTATCGAAAACGCTGGGTCGCTCACTGCCTTTGGCACCCCTGAAGAGGCCACAGCTGGGGTTGGTACCAAAATCCTCGATTCGGGCTGGGACAACATCGGCGATATAACGACCATGTTCGACGCGTCGCGTGATGTAATACTGCCCGCCTCCGCCAACACCCTGGCGGCGCTCCGCGCCGCACCCCTAGCTGACCTGCCGCCCCCGGTCACATTGTCGACTACTTTGCCTGCCTCTTTTGACACGACACTGTCACCAACAACACTCGGCGCTGCTTGGACGCATTCCCTGACGGGAGCTTCCTACTTCTCGTCGAACAACGGGCAAGGTGTATGGGCTCTGTACTCGGCTAACGTCGACATCGGCGAAGGCACAGCGACTTTGTCGTCAACCCAAGTCACAGAGTCGACAACCACAAATTCAAATGACGGGTTTGGTTGCGCCGGAGAAGTACCAGAAACATTCGAGCCGGTAGTGAATGTAACGACGACATGCTCAGCCGAACTCGAAGGCTCGTACGAAGTGACGATCGACAACACGGGTTCAACAGTCATGGCAACTGTCGAAATTGATGTCGCCGGCACCTCTTATACAATCTCCGTGCCTGCAAGCGAGACATATACCGAGGCCGGCCCTCTTGCGAACGATTCGACCGTTACCGCAACCGCAACTAACGGTGACTTCGCCGGGGTCTCAGTTAGCGACACTGCATCGCTATCAGACTGTGCGCACGTCGTTGACCCGCAGATCACGATCACCCTCGCATGCTCGGGAACCTATGAGGGAACTGCCGAATACACGATTGATAACACTGCTTCAACTCTTGACGTCGCAGTGTCGTATTTCATTGATGGTGTCGAAACCACACAGTCGACTCTCGCAGCAGGCGGAACTGTCGGAGTTATCGATATTCCGATCAATAACGGCTCCACGATTACTGTCACCGCAACCGCAGACGGATATCCACCGGTCTCTGTTTCGGACTCGCTGACAGGATGCGTTGCTCCCGACGTATTTGTTCCAACGGTCGCTGTTGAAACCTCCTGCTCTGATGGCACCGGCACCTATCTTGCGACCGTCGACAACACAGCATCAAATGTGGACACAACTGTGACCGTCACCGTTGATGGTGTTGCCGTCGGCGACCCTGTTACCGTTGCCGCAGGTGAAACCCAGGATCTAACTGGTTCTGTTTCAAATGGCCAAGAGGTTGTTGTGAATGCCGGCCACGCTGACCACGCTGATGTGTCGGACAGCGAGACATTCTCTGGTTGCGTTGTAATTGAATCTTTCGGACCCACGCTTTCGATTGCAACTTCTTGCTCTGCCGAAGGTGCTGGCTCCTATTCAGCGACTGTTAACAACGGTGGTTCTGACATGGATGTAAACGGTGTTTTCGCTGTCGACGGTGTTGAAGGTGATCCAATTGTGGATGCGTCAGGAAGTTCCGAAACCCTCACTGGCGATATCGATAATGACTCAACCGTGACGGTTACCGCATCCGCTGGAGATGACTCCACGTCAGTGTCAGCGACACTGACGGATTGCATCCCACCACCTCCACCCACAACAACTACAGAGCCGAGTGACCTCCCGTCGTCAGGTCTATCAGATGAGTCTTATTCGAGATCCTTGCAGCTTGCACTCTGGTCAGCACTGTTTGGCCTCGTAGTAGGCGGTCTGGCAATCGCAACTCGCCGCAAGCTCTAATGAAAGAAGCCCTCTCTGATGAAAGCGGTCTGGATGGCCGCAGTTTGTATGCCATCCAGAAACGACTTCGCACGAGAGAAGTTCTGCTGAAAAGCGCGCGGCGCCAACTTAGTGAGGGCAAAGCGCTGGTCATCGCAGACCTAGCTAAAGAGGCCGGAGTGTCGGTAGCAACTGTGTACAACCATTTTGATGGCCCTGAGGCAATTCTCAAAGCGATTACTGAAGACTTGGTGAACCGTTCAATAGCTGATGCTTCTTCGCTTGTGCGTTCAAATGGGCCACAGGCCGCGACCGAGTTATTCCCAACCCTTCTTTACGAGTCGTTCGCGTATCTCAACGAGGCGGCAAACCCCTCAGACTCCCCTTCGATCTTCCTGGCTGATCATCACATCATTGAAAAGATCTATGAGACCGTAATCTCGCTTCTCGCTAAAAATAAGTTAGTTGGAGCGGACAAGGTCCGTGACCAAGCGAAGCTAGTGACCTACATGATCCTCGGAGCGTTGTTTCGGGCAGGTAAAGATTTGACATCGGGTGATGGTGCCCTCGAACTAGGCACAGATTCGGAGTCGGCTGTTGATCTTCTTCGCTCAATTCTTAGAGTGGCGTCGAAAGGCGACTGAGGACTCCTTAGAAGCCATGCTTCGAGGAAAAGAAGGCAACCCCGGGGTCGTCCCGTTCACATTTTGCAACTACCGGACCGAGTTCGCTTTCACTGAGACAGAGAATCCAATTAGCAAATTTCACAGAGGACTTTATATACGAGAGAGTGATCGTGGGAGCGTGATGGCAGCGCAGCATCCGGTCATACAGGGCCTGGCCCGTAGTCTCTCGAAGCTCGATAGTTAGGGCCTGGTAACGGTCCGCGGTCCAGCCGCCTAGATGAAGTCGGCAAACCGTGAAGACATCAGATACTCCGATATTCAAAAAAGATTCGTAGGTGTAGCTCGAAATCCCGCATGCTGCCAACTGCGACATTGACTGTTCAGTTTTTACACCAAGTATTTTGAGATATCTGGAATAGGCCCGCCCTGTCAGACCCAACCTGCGAACTCTTGCCATCTCACCAGTATCAGACACATCATTCTCGAGAAACGCCTGTACATCAACATCCGTCAGCCGACTTTCCTGTGCACATCCCGAACGGCCGCCATCGCCAACTTTTCCTTCGTTATCTTCAGAGAGATCCGACACGTTCTTACTGTCGGGTCACGTTTAGAAAAGTTGATACTTCTCTATCCCAGTTAGTCAGCTGGCGGCCAGTTGATACCCAGGATCCCTAACGAAGTCCGAACTGCACTGCCTGCGACTGACATCAACTCATCTTCGGTAGTTGCAATGTCTGACTCGAAGTCGGTTGTTGCGTGAGATGCGAATGCGAAGATTGCTCCACGCACGAGATAGCCGATGGTGCGAGCAGCGTCTCTGGTGCGGTGGTCGGGATCCAAGCCCGAAGCGACAAGAAAATTGAACATGGTGGTTTCTGGATCGGGCTCTCCGAAGAATGCGGCTCCGCCTACCTGTCGGCTTGTAATCATGTCGAAGCACCCTGCACCTAATTTCACTACCCCGGCACAAACCGCAACTGGAAGAAACTCCGCAGCGGCAACAGGCCCCTCAGCCTCAAGTACCTCCGCAGTCAGTTCCGCCGCATCATTAATTAAACGATTGCCAACCTCGATGAAAATCTCGCTGGTTGAGCCGGGAAAGTGGTTGTAAACAGTTGCAATCGATACTTCTGCCCGTTCAGCAATCATCCTTACCGTTATTGAGCTCCCACGGTGCGTCGCCAAAAGTTCAGCTGCTGATGAAATGATGTCGCTCTTGTTCGACTCACGAACTCGTCCTGCTCGAAGCGAACGGCCGTCAACTTTTGGTTCAGATGGCTGTTCGGAACTCACGGGGCAATAGTAATCCATCGCTATCCGTATCTGGACAGATGTGTTTGACGGGGAAGTCAATTTTGACCAGGTTCAGAGTTAATTCTGAGACCCATCAAACCTAATTGTGTGACTTGGAATCAAAAAACTCGCGTTTCGAAGCCCCAATTTCTTCACAGGCGAGCACCAGTATTTGTTGGTAATCAGGTTGATCTGATCTAACTCCAATACCCATCCGCAGACGATGCCATGAGGTATGAAAACACGCCTCATCATCGCAGCGGCAGCAAGCATGTTCGCCGCATCTCTTGCGGTCAGCGCACCAACTTTTGCAAACTTCATCTCGGGTGCCGACAGCCAAAGCGATCGTCGCAATACCGTACAAGCTTTCAGCGAGACAACTCTCGTCGTGGAGGAGGTGAGGTTTAGAGGTGCAGCAGCACCAACCACCACCGCAGCACCAACCACCACCGCAGCACCAACCACCACCGTCCCAGCAGCAACCACCACCGCCTCAGCAGCAAGCTGCCTCGAGAGTGCTACTTCACTTGCAACCTCGTTGCTCGCACCCCACGACATCCCAGTCCCTGGATTTACTCACGACCCCTCTGCAAGCCACCGGGCTTACTACACCGTCGGCGGGGGAATCACGATCCGGGAGTGCGTGTCTGACTCCATTATCGCCCACGAGCTTGGGCACTACATCCACTTTCTCTCTGTCGGCTCCAATTGGTCCGCTATGAAGACTGACTCTTTGAACTTCTGCCTCGGACAGGATCCTTCAACAGGTCGCTGTGAAGGCGGATGGCTTTCTGACAATGGCAAAAAATCAGAGGCGAGTGCTGCTCCCGGCGTCGAGCACGCCGCTCACTGCATTGGCAATCAGCTCGGTGTCTCCGGCTCTTACAGCAAGTGCCCGGACGCTGCTCTCATCTCGGCAGCTCAGGCCCGCATTGCCAGCGCCTAACAGTTCTTCACCATCTAACAGTTCTTCACCATGATGAAAGCCCTCCAGCAACATCAACGGGCGCAACGCCGTCACCCAGCTCAAATGCCAGCTGCCAACAACTCACCTCAACGTTTGGCCGACGGGAAATTCTCCGATTCATACCAGCTACGCCCGCAAGAAACGTCTCGCCCAAGTGCGAAGCAGCGGACTTTCAAATTTGGGCACAAGAGCATTTTGAAGACTCAACAGAACCGCAGATGGTTTCCAATACTCATCGGCCCGGTCCTTGCCGCCGCGGTTTTCATCGTCGCGTACATCGCCTCTGGCCATTCTGCTGGAGGGACGATTGCGTCTGCTTCCGGAGTGGCTGCGGCTGTGATCACGATCTTGTTCCCGTGGCCTCAACTTTTTCGCAGTATCTGTTTGCGGTCAGCTGCAGGTGTTTCGGGGGCCTCTTGGTTCATGATGTTCTTCGCGATCTCGGGTTGGGCTTTGTACGGCATCGAGCACGGCGATCGGTATCAGCAGATCAGTTCAGCACTCACGCTTCCCTCAGTCTGTGGTGTGCTCTGCATTATTCATCGGTCTGGCGGCCTTTCCTCCAAACATGCTGTGTACTCGATGACGGCAACCGGGCTTGGAGCTCTTGCGGTGGCGTTTGGCGGCGAGGTTGGATCCGCGGTCGTTGTGCTTGGGGCGTCTCTGCTCATCGGTTGGACTGCTCTGTCTTCGGTGTTGTCCGCCAGAGTCCCAATCGGCTTCTCTGCGGCAACCTTAAATATTTCTTCGCTCGCACAAGCTGCCTGGCTAATGCACGCAATTTTTTCTGACAAATGGGTAATTGCGACCAATGCTGTTGTCGTGGTTGTTTTGAACACTTTTGTTATTTTCTGTGCCAAGCAAGGGATGCGCAGACAGAAATACCGGCACGGCTTTGAGAACAGGTGTCACGTCCACACTTCTCACTTTTGTTCGTGAGAGAACTGCCCTCCATTGAGGATTAGGTTCAGTCTCGTAGTACTCGATCAACCCATGCCGTTCGCTGTTGTAGCCAAGATCTCAAATACGCCACCTCATCGACATAGGTTGTCCTGCTTTCTGCACCAAGATCATTAGGCCAGATGACTTCTCCGAGAAGAGGCCACCGCTCAAAGTTTCTCTCTAATGCAGGTGCAATAGCCTCGACGGCTTCATCAATTCGAGCATTAATTTCGCCATCTGACCACGGTCCCGCTCTATGCATTTGCCAGCGCTCTTTGCGAAGTTCCAGGAAAGACTCGCTCTCCAGTAGAGCTTCGTACCAACAGAAACCGCGCGGATTATCTCCTGGAAACTCGGGGTTCTCGTAATGCCAGCCTTCGGGCCTCCATGCCTCAAAATACGACGCGTTTCCAAGGGCGCCGTTGTAATCCCATATGGGGCCCATCCCGAGCACATCATTCTCGGACAATGTGATCCATGTGCTGAGCACGTATCCGTCCACATTTCGACTGAGTTCAACTAACAACATGTGATCGATGAAACTCTCGAGATCTATTGAACTGAAATCGCCATCTAGGATTTCGGCTTCAATCGAATTTAAGCGATCGACCACTCCCGAAATGTCATCGGACCACTCAACCTTCAGGTCGTCTCGGCAGAGTGTTGTCTGCACAAAATTTTCTCCACCTTCAACCCAGTCGCGCTTCAGCAGAGCAGCTCCCTCCGGCAGCGCCACACGGTTATCGTCACGTTTGATCTTTTCCATCAACACGTAAACACCTCGGTAGTCACCATTGATCTCTAACTCAACAAATCGTGTGCGCGCTGCATACCGACCAATACCATTGCTCAACGTATAGATCAGATGATTTCGGATCAGCGTCTTATCTGAAAATGGCCCCTGCAATATCCAATCCTCTTCGGCAGGTAGGCCAAGTAGCGGCACATCTAGGTCCTCATCATTCGCGTTCCAGGTCTCGAGGGCGAACGATTTTTTATCGAAATCTCGCGATGAGTTTCCGCGGACATGGATCCCTGCACGCCCCTCATGAACAAGTTCGCCAGACAGAAACACCTCCATCGAGGCAGACATCCACTCACGCTCATACGGAAACTCATCCGGGTTCACCCCATCATCCATCTCGATTGAGATCTGGGCGATGGGAAGAGGAGCATATGGAGACCCTTCGTACTGATAGGTGGCGCGAGACGCTCCGCTCAAACCTTCCTGTATTCCTTCAATTTTGGAATCTGCTCCGTCTTCAAACATTTCAGATGTTCCATCGCTCACCTGATCTTGGCCAGAGTATGCGGTTTGATCTTCGTAAAGTCCGGTAGACGAATTACTCGAGTCAGCACAAGCAGTTAAACCGACTACCAGGCCAGCAAGCGCAAGGGCGCACGACGCAATTGGTCTTGGCATCCCTTCACTTTAGGAAGCAAGCACATACTCTGCGCAAAATTTCCCGTTTAAGGAAAAGGCAATTAGCGAGAGTTCAAGTACCGGCAAGGTGAGCACATTGTTCTTCCTAGAAAACCAATCTTGTCCCATGGGTGACCGAGGCACTGCGGCGGTATCCAAGACCTGCCACACAGGTAATCACGATCGCAACAGCAGATCTTTTCCCTGTTTTGTGAATTAACTCCTGCACTCTCACTCCGAACTGGCCCTAGATTTCTGACCAAGAACTCGATTCTTCTTTATTCTTAGTGAGTGTCACTCCGGGGTTGCCGGTAACCCAAGTAGGCCCCTATCTCAATCAGAATCTTCATTTATCGCCCAGAGGTAGCGTCTCATACCGAACCATAGTTCTTAAGGGGGAACAGGCTTTCATGTATCAGGATTTCAAACAACTCAAGATCACAGTCGAGGAGAATGGAATCGCAACGGTTCGGATACCAACTGCGGGATCCGTAGGCAGGCGCCAGTCAGAGATCCATAAAGAGGTTGCTTCTGTCTGGCGTCACCTCGATGAGGACGAGTCAGTCACTGTTGTGATCGTGACTGGGGCGGAAGATGAGTTTTACCGAAGCGCAAACATCCACGGACTCAAATCGATCCCAGGTCTTGATAAAGAACAGACCTTCGAACTCGCCCAGCGCCTCTCAAAAGAGGGAAACGACATTGTCTATGGGCTTATAAATATTGATAAGCCAGTGATTGCAGCAATTAATGGCGCCGCCGAGGGCGGCGGGCTTGCAATAGCGCTCCGCTCTGACATCTCAATCGCTGCAGAAGCCGCCCAATTGGTTGACCCCCACATCGCAATGGGCTTGGCTGCTGGCGATCACGCTGCGATGATTTGGCCGTTGCTGTGCGGGATGGCGAAATCGAAGTTGTACCTGCTGACGTCAGATCCCCTAAGTGGTTCCGAGGCGGAACGCATTGGTCTCATAAGCCTTGCTGTCTCTTCAGAAGAAATTATGGATGTCGCACGCGACTACGCCGTCCGCTTAGCGGAAGGACCAAACTTTGCGATTCGCTTTACGAAACGTTCCCTAAACCAATGGCTTCGCCTCGGAGGAATCACTTCCCACGACTACTCCAGTGCGCTCGAACTGCTCAACTTTTTTGGTCCCGAGTTAGGCGAAGCGGTGGACAAAGCGCATCAGACCGAAGAACACGAGAACTGATTCCGCACAGAATCAACTTTTTGAAAGCTCCAAAGCGATCCGACTTATTTCTTGCTTGGACCTCGCTTCGGAGACGCAAGACAACTCCGATCGCCCGGAGAGAAAAGCTTGACCGTTCTGGCTATTGCTGTTGGTCACATTGATCTGAGCATGTTCCGCATAACCGTCATTTCGCAGGTCACACAACTTTCAGTGATACAGCCTTGCCGCGACTAACTTTCAGCCCAGCCAGGTCTGAGATTCGCAAGAGATCAACCGATATGCATGCGACGTCGAATGATGACTATCAATGCAACGCCAGCACCAAGCAGCCCGCTCATAGTCGCGAAGGTGAGAAATTCAGATGTGTTCTCACTTCCGGTGGAAGGCAACAGTAGATCGCTTGGAACATCAGTTGTTGTCGTTACAGAGACATCAGTCGTCGTGGTCGCAGGGACCTCCGTAGTTGTCGTAACGGGGTTTTCCGTCCACTGGGCATACAGCGTGAAGTCTGTAGTTTGATTATGCGCTTCGCCTGCAGTGATCTGAGTGCCATCTGATGCAGCAGTGAACCAACCTGCGAACGTGTAGCCATCACGGGTCGGGTCAGTTGGCAACACGCTGATCGATCCACCAGAGGTCGTGGTCGCGTCACCATCCGATATTGCAGAACCACCCTGACTGTCATAGGTGATATTTAACGTTGCGGCCGTCGAGACTGAGTAGACACGGACGTGACCGGCATAGTCTCCGCTCCCAGCGTTTAAGTAGGCACCGATCGCAACAGTCTCACCGTCCGACGAAAGGGACAACGAGAAACCCGAAGCGTCGCCTGCGGCTTCTCCATCGATGTCGTCGCCCAATTGCGTCCATACTCCATCCGCAAATTGGTACATGCGAACATGCCCGGCGCCACTGCCGGTCCCATCATTACCTGGGGCCCCGGCGGCCAGAATCTTTCCATCAGACGACAACGCAAGCGATTTACCTAACTGATCGCTTTGTGCTTCGCCGTCAATGTCCGAGCCTGCCTGGGACCACGAGCCATCCGAGAACTGAAATACTCGAACATGCCCGGCACTATACGAGTCACCGTTGGGCCCGTCGTTACCGGTCGCCCCGACAGCAACTGTGGTTCCGTCACCTGTCATTGACACTGCGGTGCCGAAGTTGTCTCCCGCTACCACCCCGATGAAAGCCTGAGGCAGGTCCCAGTTCCCGCTATTGAGGTCATAGATGTAGGCACTTCCTGCGTTGGCGCCGTTGCTGTCTGTCGATTTTGCCCCGACGACGATGCGGCTTCCGTCATCGGATATGCCGACGGAGCGTCCAAACTCGTCGTCTGCAGCTTCACCATTAATATCGGGTCCAGCTTGGACCCATTCACCCATTAGTAAGTCGAATACACGGACTTGACCGGCGTTCAAACCGGTGGTGTCGTTGCCAACTGCTCCAACTACTACTCGATTTCCATCTGCTGAGATAGCAATTGACTCCCCGAAGTTGTCGTACGCTGCCTCAGCATCAATGTCTGAACCGAGCTGGTTCCAGTTACCTCCACTGAAGCCAAAAACTCGGACGTGTCCGCCGTTCATTCCAATACCGTCATTCATGGGTGCACCCACAGCGAGAGTTGTCCCGTCAGCGGATAGTGCTATCGATTCACCAAAGTTGTCGCCCGCTGCTTCGGCATCAATGTCTGATCCCAGCTGA
>JAAXJF010000063.1 GCA_012269985.1 Acidimicrobiaceae bacterium | reverse complement strand
CGCAACGGGTTCGCGAGCGGGTTGCTGCGCGTGGGATGGCCGTAGCCGAACTCAGCCCCGAAACAACCCTCGCTGCGTACGAAGAGTCCGACGACGAAAAGATGGAAGAGATTCGGGCACGGGTTGATGCGATCGTCACCGACCCTACGACCGCAGAAGCGCTTAAGCCGTGGTACCGGCAACTGTGCAAGCGACCTTGCTTTCACGACGAATACCTTCAGACCTACAACCGCCCAACGGTGACGCTTGTCGATACCGACGGTCAAGGCGTTGACCGTATTGATGCCACCGGAGTGTGGGCGAACGGCCAGCACTACGAGGTCGACTGCATCGTCTTCGCCTCCGGCTTCGAAGTGGGCACCGACCTTTCCCGCCGATCAGGCTTTCAGATCATCGGAACGAATGGTTCATCGCTCGAGGAGTACTGGGCACCAGGAATGCGAACGTTGCACGGCACGCATGTCGATGGATTTCCAAATCTTTTCGTGCTCGCCACTGCACAGGCGGCGAATCTCATCTCGAACGTGCCGCATAACTATGTCGAAGCAAGTGACGCCATCGCCGCAGTGGTCGCCCATGCTGAAGAGATCGGTGCAGCAACGGTTGAAGCTGGGCGCTCCGATGTCGATGCTTGGTTGCAACAGATTCAAGGTCGGCAGGGCTCGGTGATCGGGTCGCCTGACTGCACTCCGGGCTATTACAACAACGAGGGCAAACCGCTCGAAGGTGATCAGCAACTCAACGGCGGGGCCTACATTGAAGGGCCAGTTGCCTACTTCGAGTTTCTTGAGCAGTGGTGGAAGTCAGGTGAGTTCGCCGGACTCCACTTCTCGTAAGACGAGCGGCGCCACTGGAGCAAAGGTGGAGAAATGACGCCTACACATTCGACTGAAATTGATGTCTCAAAATATGAACGAGATGGCTATCTGCACTTGCCGGCATATGTCACGGACCCCTGGCTCTCTGAATTGCAGTCAGTAGCGGCCGAGTTTGTCGAAGAGAGTCGAACGGTTTCCAAGTCAAACTCGCGCTTCGACGTTGAAGACGGCCACAGCGCAGAAACCCCTCGGCTTCGGCGGTTGAACTCGCCGGTCGACCTTCACGAGACCTTTGCTCGTTTTGCACTGGACGGCCCAGCAGCAGAACTCGCAGTGCACGTGCTTGGTGGCCCGGTGCGCTACCACCACTCAAAACTGAACTTCAAATGGGCTGACGGGGGAGAGGCAGTCGAGTGGCATCAAGATATTCAATTCTGGCCACACACCGATTTCAGCCCGCTCACCATCGGCGTGTACCTCGACGATGTCGATGCTGAAATGGGCCCGATGGGCGTGCTGCCGGGCAGCCATCACGGCCAGCTCTACAACCTGTATCGAGAAGACGGTTCATGGGGTGGGGCAATGAACGACAGCGACATTGCATCCCTCGATCTAGATGACATGCGATGGCTCGACGGTCCGGCCGGCTCGGTCACTGTGCACAACTGCTGCTTGGTGCATGGCTCCGTCGCAAACTCGTCAACCCGACCCCGACCGTTGCTGTTGCAGACCTATTCACGCGCCGACTCGTACCCGATACTTGGTATCGGTGCAAACGGCGTTACCGGTAAACGATCTGGTGCAGTGATCGCTGGTAACGCTCAGCAGTCGGTAACCATTGATGGGCGTGTCATCCCAGGTGCTCCCGATTGGTCTCAGCGCGGAGCTCCCACAATCTTCGGGTCTCAGAACAACAAATAGTTTGTGCTCGTCTCCAGTTAGCCAGTTCACACACTCGGCCGATGTCTGAGTTGCGAACATCGTTTCGTCACGAGTTATAGGCGCATCCTGAACTCGCGCACGCAGAACACACAACCGCCGATCAAGTGGTGGCGTTCATGCAGCAGTTCAATTCGACCGACCTCGTGACCGCAATCGCTAGGGCCGGTGTTGTCGTCACATTCGACAACGGTGTGGAAGGCGCTCGCTGCGAGCTCAATGCTTTACCAATTGTTGAGACAGGTGTTATTTACACATGAGCGTGACGTCGTGGCATTAGGCGAAACCTGCTACAACGCGTATCTTGAGCAGTCGCTCCGCGCTGGCGAATACCAAAATGCTCTTCGTTAGTGAGGGGTTGTTTACTCGGAGAGCGACTTCATTCGCTCGAGCATTTGCCCCATCTGCTGATGAACGGCATTCACGGCTTGGAGCGGCCTGACCATTACTTTTAACTCGACGATCTTGCCGTCGTCGTCGCACGTAATGATGTCAACACCATTGACTGCCTTGCCATCGACCGTGGTCTCAAATTCGAGCATCGCATGGTGTCCGTCAACGATTTCTTTCGTGTAACGGAACTTGCCAGATGAGTCACTGCTGTCGGTGATCGCTTCTGCGAAATTTGGCGCCTCACCAGGAAGCGCCTGGCTTGCGGCGTTGAGGTAGAGCATGGTGATGGCTTTGCCCTTCTGCGGGGTGAAGACCACAGGGGAGAGGAACACGACATCATCGTGAAGCAGTTCGTCGAGTCCTCCAGGGAGTTGGCCTCGCATGTGCTGGTGCCAGCGCTCAATGACGTCATGAATTGGTTCGTTTGCCATGAGTCGACCGTAGTCGTCCGACGGCAGGTCAGATGAACCCACGTGATTGGGCTACATCGTGCGAGTTAACTGATGGTGCCGAATTTCGCTCGTTTGGCTCTGTACGAGCAAGAACATTGCCTGTCGCGCAAGGAGTTGCGCGTGATGAGACGATGCGACTGCACCTCCGCCCGAAGCGGCGACGAGCATTGTTGCCGAACGGATACAAAGGTCGCTTGCGTTCGCGCGTGCTGCCGGAAGTTCGTCGACTGAGGCTGTGTCGAGTCGATGCCGAGCCGTGGCGTATTCGTCATCGAGGTCGCTCGGCCCGAGTAGAGAAAGACAGCGACCAGTGACACCAAGTGCAAGGGAACCGTTTGCACGAAGGCCCATGCGATAACTCTCTAACCACGAGTCGAACGAAACCACCGAGGTCACATCGTCAGTGGTGACGAGGTGCTGGTCGAACGTGATGACCGCAGTGGATGATGAATTCACAGCGGCGAGTTCGAGCATGCTCGCAGACATCGTCTCAGACTCAATTCCTGGAACGATTCCCCATACCACCGAGTCTTGCCAGCGGGCTGCGATGAGGACGACGTCGACATCGCCCCACCCGGTGATGTAAGGGGCCGTTCCTGAAACGAGCCAACCATCACTGCATGGTTCTGCACGAAGCACGGGAGCTCCTTGGCGGAGAAGATGGGCGAATGCAACACCACCGCGGGTTTCGCCTTTGGCGAGCCCGGCGGCGTAACGATGTGCTTCACCGTCGCAAAGGGCAGTTGCTGTTGCCGGTCCTGCATGCTGCTGCCAGATGAAGGTGGTGGTGAGGCATCCGCCAGCGAGCGCCTCGATGACAAGGTCTCGGTCAGCGTTTGACAGGTTCGAACCTCCAACTGATTCTGTTGAGAAGATGCCGTAGAGGCCTGCGTCTTGCAAAGCTTGAAGATGGGCTGTTGGTATGACTCCATCGCGATCGGTGGCAACAGCGGTTGGGAAGAGCACTTCGTCTGCTAACCGGCGAGCGGTTTTTACCTGAGGGCACGGATGCGTCGTGCTCAGTGATTGGGTGCTCATAGATTCAGAATAGTTGACGTTTGGGGAGCGAAACCTACTGTTCATCACTTGACGCAGAGAGAAGCAACGTGACCGGATCGACAATGTCGTCGCCGGTCTCGTGTGCAAGCAGCTGTGACGACAGTAGTCCTGAACGGGCAACCGTTCGAGGAGCGTCTGTGGGAGTGGGAAGCCGTTTTGCCATCCGCAGGTCCGTGCGCCGTGCGCCCTCTGCGCTGCCCTGACGTCGCGCCCACGTGCCCATGTGCAGGCCCATGGCACCGATGACCTGCACGGCGGTCTCTGAGGCAAAGGTGTGTTCGATTGCTGTCCGCTCCGAAGGATCCTGGTGAGGGCTAGGAAGAAAAAGGAGTGACCTTCGGGAGTCGGAGGTGCCCGAAGATCGAGAGGTGCCGGTCGATGTGGAGTCGGTAAGAACTTCGACGGGGCTTCGCAGCCGATCAACGATCATTTGTGCGTTCGGCCTCAGGCCAGGGTCACAGTGGGGCACGAGGTTGCTGCGCAGGTGAGCGAGGCACGAGGGTGACATCACCATGATCGGGCCTTTTGATGATTCTTTCCCGAGGAGCTTTGTCAGGCGACGGACACGCTTGCGGAATGCTCGAACACGACCGGCACGCAGTTCTTCAGCTCCGCAACAACGCGTTGTCGCAAGTTCGCAAGGACGGCCTTGAGAGGCGAGATCACCAATCACAGATTGAGCAGCATCATTAGAGAAATACTCAACACTGCAGGTCGGAAACACGCTCACTTGAGGGCGGTTAGAGGCGAAAGCCATGGGCTGTCGGCGAAACCATGTTGAGAATCGTTGACCTGAAACGCGCGGAATCTGAGCAGAGGACGAAATGCCAGTAACAGCGGTGACGAGTCGTCGGCGCAGAGTATCGGGTCGCTGCATGAGCCAATTCACGAATGTCGCACATGGCGATGCGATCGGGCCGGTTAGGTCATGGGCGGAGAGCACCCAGTTTGTGATGCGTTGTCGAACAGTGAAGTAGCCGTTGAGTTGGCGGACCTGCATGAGATCGATGAACGTCGTCGGGAGGTCGACCTCATGTTCGCTATCGGGCCCCCGATGCGGGCAACGCTGAATGCAGGCACCGCAGTGAAAGCAAGAATCGGAAAAGATGTTCTGCTGATTCGGAGTGAGCAGATGTGGGTCTGCATCAGTGACGCCGTCGAGAGCGTCGAAGATCGACGGAAAAACATCGCAGAGATTGATGCAGAGTCGGCACTGTGAGCACACCGAAATGTCACCGGCGAGGGATGTCCTGACGGACGACTCCTCAATGACAGGAAATGCGGTCGTCACGGCAAGAGGAGTAATCGGAGTTTTGAAACGGGTTGAAGGAATTCGTTTGCATGTTCACCCGGGTCCAAAGAGACTCAGGTGAACATGCGGAAACGATGAATTAGGCCAGATCGAAACGATCGAGGTTCATGACCTTTGTCCATGCTGCAATGAAGTCACGGACGAACTTCTCGCCAGAGTCTGATGATGCATACACATCAGCAATCGCACGAAGTTGTGAGTTTGAGCCAAAGACCAAGTCGTTGCGAGTACCGGTCCAGCGGACTTCGCCGGTGGTCCTGCTACGAGCCTCGAACTCGTCTTGGCCATCGGTAGTCGCGGACCAGACGTTGCTGAGGTCAAGCAAGTTCATGAAGAAGTCGTTTGACAATACGCCAACCCGGTCGGTGAGAACGCCGTGCTGTGAGCCTCCTGCGTTCGCTCCGAGCACACGAAGGCCAGCAACGAGCACCGACATTTCTGGTGCACTGAGCGTGAGAAGCTGAGCACGGTCAACGAGAAGGTGCTCGGCCATCTGAGCGTCGCCCTTCCCGACGAAGTTCCTGAAACCGTCCGACTTCGGCTCAAGCGGAGCAAATGACTCGACATCTGTCATCTCCGGGGTGGCATCGGTGCGACCAGGGGAGAATGGAACCGTCATTTCGACGCCGCCGGCGGCTGCAGCGGCTTCGACAGCGGCTGAACCAGCGAGGACGATGAGGTCAGCCATTGAGATGGTCGAGCCTGATGCGTTGAAGTTGCCCTGAATTCCCTCGAGGACCGAGAGCACACGACGCAACTGATCGGGATCATTTGCTTCCCAGCCGTTCTGTGGGGCGAGGCGGATGCGAGCACCATTGGCGCCACCGCGCATATCGCTTCCACGGAACGTTGAGGCTGATGCCCATGCCGTTGCCACAAGTTCACCGGTGGTAAGACCTGACGCAAGGATGTCTGCCTTGAGCGACGCAATCTCAGCATCAGTCACGAGAGCGTGATCGACGGCGGGAACCGGATCTTGCCAGATTAGGTCTTCGCTTGGCACCTCAGGTCCGACGTAGCGGGCCTTTGGACCCATGTCGCGGTGAGTCAGCTTGAACCACGCACGAGCGAACGCATCTGCGAACTGGTCTGGGTTCTCGTGGAAACGTCGTGAGATGGGCTCATAGATCGGGTCGTAGCGCATCGCCATGTCAGCGGTCGTCATCATCGGAGCGTGACGGACGTTTGCATCATGAGCATCTGGCACAAGGTCAGCAGCAGATGGGTCGGTGGGCTTCCATTGCTGGGCGCCTGCCGGGCTGTGAGTGAGCTCCCACTCGTATCCAAACAACATGTCGAAGTAGGAGTTGTCCCACTGTGTTGGAGTTGGAGTCCATGCACCTTCGATTCCGCTTGTGGTGGTATCACCACCAACACCGGTTCCGTGGGCGTTCTTCCAGCCGGTTCCTTGCAGCTCGATTGGTGCGCCCTCTGGCTCAGGTCCGACAAGAGCAGGGTCGCCCGCTCCGTGGGCCTTGCCAAATGTGTGTCCACCGGCGGTGAGGGCCACAGTTTCCTCATCGTTCATCGCCATGCGTGCGAAGGTCTCACGAATGTCGGCGCCTGAGGCGACAGGGTCGGGGTTTCCGTTTGGCCCCTCTGGGTTCACATAAATGAGACCCATCTGCACGGCGCCCAGTGGGTTTGCCAGTTCGCGGTCACCGGAGTAACGCTCATCAGCGAGCCACTCCGATTCTGGTCCCCAATAGATGTCGTCTTCTGGCGCATAGATGTCTTCGCGGCCACCGGCGAAGCCGAACGTCTTGAATCCCATCGACTCGAGTGCGACGTTGCCGGCAAGGATCATGAGGTCGGCCCATGAAATTTTGCGGCCGTACTTCTGCTTGATTGGCAGCAGGAGCATGCGGGCCTTGTCGAGGTTGCCGTTGTCGGGCCAGCTGTTGAGTGGGGCAAACCTGTGGTTGCCGGTGCCGGCTCCGCCACGACCGTCTTCGATTCGGTAAGTGCCAGCAGCGTGCCATGCCATGCGGATCATGAGGCCGCCGTAGTGGCCGTAGTCGGCTGGCCACCACTCTTGAGAGTCGGTCATCATGGATTCGAGATCAGCCTTAACTGCGCCGAGATCGAGTGATGCAAACTCTGCGGCGTAATCAAAGTCATCGTCCATGGGGTTCGAGGCTGGGTGGCCTTGATGGAGGATTCCAAGATTGAGCTGTTCTGGCCACCACATGTGGTTGGCAACAGTCGTCGTTGGAGCATTCGCACCGTGGACGACGGGGCATTGATCAGACATCATGTCTCCTTATTTGGTTTGGTTGTTCGCTGATTTATCGATGTTGCTGGTGGGCGTAGCGCAACGAGCACATGTCCCGTGAAACACCACCGATGTTGACGATGGTGAGAAGTTATTAGGTTCGCTGATCGACATTGCATCAAGGTGATCGATGCTGACGTCGGCGATCGCTCCACACTCATTGCACACGGCATGGTGGTGGTCGTTCAGGTTCGGGTCGAAGCGAACCGCCCCGCCATCGAATGTGACCTGACTGAGCTCTCCCATTTCTGTGAGATCAGTGAGCGTTTGGTACACCGTTCGCAGTGATATTCCCGGCATCTGAGAAGAGGCTGTCGTGAAGAGCGCCTCCGCAGTCGGATGCTCAGCGTTTTCATGTAACAGCGAGAACAGCAACTGTCGTTGCGGGGTGATCTTCAAGCCCTCGGAGCGAAAACGCTCGACAAGCTGTTCTGGGCTGCGCACCTCTCTATTGTGGATCGCAGACGGCCTAATCTGCAAATCATGCGAATAAGCAATGACTGATATTTGGGTCTCGAAGCAACAGATGCAGAGGTGAGAAGTTACGAACTTCCACCCGGTTGCCACAGAGTTGCCTGGTAGCCCTCTTCAAGTGAGGTTGCGATGGCGTCCACATGTTCGGCTTCGTCAATGTGAGCGGCCAGAAGCTCGGCGCCGCTTGGTCGCTCATCTGCAGACGGCCAACTTGAGATATTCCACATGTCTGATCGTCGCAGTGCCTTTCCACAATGCATGAAACAGGTTTTGACGTTGACGATGATCGCGAGGTTCGGCACCCGGTCACCATCGGTGCAGAGATTTCGAATCTCTGAGTCGGTTGAAATCGACGCGATCCCATTTACTCGCATGGTCTCCTCAAGGCCGGGGATCATGAACAACATGGCAATCGATGACTGCTGCAGGAGGTTTCGGTACGAGTCGATGCGGTTGTTGCCAGCAAGATCGCCGAACGCAATGTGTCGCTCATCGACGACTTTGACAAAACCAGGGGTGCCACCGCGAGGTGAAATGTCGACACGTTCGCCGTCACTTGTCGCGAAAATAAAGAGCGGTGAGGCCCCGATCATCCGAC
This sequence comes from Acidimicrobiaceae bacterium, assembly GCA_012269985.1. Taxonomy (GTDB): domain Bacteria; phylum Actinomycetota; class Acidimicrobiia; order Acidimicrobiales; family Ilumatobacteraceae; genus Casp-actino5. Next base: position 2,046 of record JAAXJF010000063.1, on the reverse strand, counting down.
CTGCCGCATCATCGATGTGATCGATCTCTTTGTTGAGGGCACGCTGGGATGGTGATCGAAACAGCGATCGCAATGCGTCGAAGTCATCAATGCACGAATGAAGATCCATAGCGCAACTTTAAAGCGTGTAGGGCTTGGCGTTACGTAGCTTGTTGCATGGTCGAAATCTTCGATGACGCCTATTCGCTGTTACGAGAGGGGTTCTTACGCTCCCGGCGGAAACTCGTACTCGACCTGGTCGAAGTTACGAATACCAGAAAAGATGTAGAGCAGCCGAAGAGGTTCGGTTGAACTTCCATTGAGCGCGATGTGTTCTGTTCCACCGGGAATGTGCACGACCTCATTGGCGCGCATCACACGTGGAGGCTCGTCGTTGATGTGCATCTCTGCCACCCCAGAGAGAATGACGTAGGTCTCCGCCTGGGGATGAAGATGCCCGCGAGAGGGGCGGTGGGCGTCGACAGGAATTTCGGCGATTCCCATGACAACGTCAGCGTCATCGTTGTTCTCAAGCAATGTCCACCAATTCACGACGGTGTTGCCGGCAATGGCTCGAGTTTCGACCGGAAGGTTTGCTGGGTTGACGAACAGAGCGTTGCGCACCGACACAGAGTATGTCGCCCTAAAGGGTCCTTCGTTGGATGATGCGATGCGCGGAAATGTCGCAGCGACTACTTCAAGGTGCCATCGCAAGCCTCCGTTGGTTTTACTCAGTGACAGGGCACGCTCGCTGAGCGAGCCCGGCGAGATCGAGTTCGCTCGGAAGAGATCCGAATTCTGAGCCCCATTCCCCATCAAGCCGTGAGCGAATGTAGGCGTCAGCGATCGCAGGTTCGTAACGAAGACACAGCGATGCACCCCAACAGTGAGCAAGTTGCTCGACAAGGCGCCGTGAATCGGCTTCGCTCACCGTAGTCGCAAGCGTCTTGCGCAGACGAGTAATTTCTCGGTCGAGAGTTCGATCGGAGCCCTCGGCAAGAGCGATCTCGTTGACAAATGCCTCACCTGCATCGGGCGAACGCTGCAAGGCCCGAAGGACGTCGAGCGCAATCACGTTGCCGGCTCCCTCCCAAATGGAGTTGAGCGGAACTTCGCGGTAGAGCCGCGCAAGAATTGACTCTTCGACATAGCCGTTACCGCCGACGCACTCCAACGCCTCTCGCACTACCGGGCTCGAACGTTTCGTGAGCCAGTACTTCGCCACAGCGAGCCCCAACCGCCCAAACGCAGCCTCGTGATCGTCGATTGGGCCTCGCTCGTAGGCTCCGGCCAGTCGCATCACCATCATGGTGCCCACCTCGGTTTCCACTTCGAGGTCAGCAACAACGTTTTGCATTAGTGGCTTATCGATCAACTTGGCTCCGAATGCCTCCCGTTGCATGAGATACCAAGCTGCCTGCGACACCGATTGACGCATCAGCGCCACCGCCCAGTTCGTCACGTCGAGACGGGTTGCGTTCACCATTTTGATGATGACCTGAATTCCTCGACCTTCTTCGCCCACTAGCCATCCGGCAGCATCGGTGAACTCAAGTTCAGAAGATGCGTTCGAACGATTTCCCACTTTGTCTTTCAACCGCATGAGGAAGAGCGAGTTTCGGCTGCCGTCGTCGAGCACTCGTGGCACCAAGAAACATGAGATGCCAGCGGGGGCCTGAGCGAGCACCAAAAACGCATCACACATCGGTGCTGACGTGAACCATTTGTGACCGGTGAGGCGGTACTCGCCACCAGGTCCACCTCCATTCACTGGCACCGCCGTCGATGTATTCGCTCGAACGTCACTTCCGCCTTGCTTTTCGGTGAGGCCCATGCCGAGGAGGTTCCCGGTTTTCAGCGATGGTTCAATGAGGCGCTGGTCATACGAACGGGTACGGATACGGGGCTCCCAAACCGATGCGAGATCGGATTGCTGTCGTAGTGCGGGTAGCCCCGCCCCGGTCAGCGGCATGGGGCGGGCGTGGCCGACCGCGGGGTGGCGGGCGCGGCGCGCCTGGAGCAAAGCAGCCGCCATCCCTTGGCCTATGCCCTGCTGCAGGAGGCCCA
>JAAXJF010000081.1:3904-10422 GCA_012269985.1 Acidimicrobiaceae bacterium | reverse complement strand
AAATGGAGTGGCACGCTGCCGACGAAAATGATATAATACAACAAGAATGTCCCCCACACAAAAAAAAAAAAAAAAAAGAAGAGGCAGCCGAAAGCGGCGAAGACGAGGCTCCAGAGGCTTCGGAGGCACCAGAAGCTCGAGAGAGCAGCGACAGCGAAGTTACTGATGGCGAAGCCGAAGGCGGTGATGACGTCGACTGAACTGCGGCTGAGAACCTGCATCGGGTGTCGCCAGCGTCGTGAACAAGACAAGTTGTTTCGATGTGTATACGGCGACAGGGGAGCGGTCATTGACCGCAACGGTGCAGGGCGAGGAGTATGGCTCTGTGGTGTCGAATGCGCACAACAGGCGCTCCAGACAGGTGCGTATGCGAAGGCATGGCGAGTAGAGGTTGACCGAAACGACATAGAAGAGATGATCCGTTCGCAGGTGTGCGCTGGCACTGAACGGGTGTGACGACGAGAATTGTTTGAGAGACTGGGAAACGACTGAGGGATAGAGGAATCAAGTGGCGAAGAACGTAAGAGTGCACGAGCTAGCGAAAGAACTTGGCATGACCAATGCCGAGACGGTCGAGCTCTGCCACAGCCTCGGTGTGCCAATCAAGGGTCAGTCCTCTTCGCTCAACGAGGCCTATGCCGACATGGTGCGCCGTAAGGCCGAGCGCGAGGGTCTCACCCGCGATGAACAGCCCCAGGAAGCACCCGCAGAATCTGGTGGATCGAAGGCAAAGAAGACGGGTTCAACCATCCGCATTCACGCCCTCGCAAAAGAACTCCAGATGACAAACCCTGAACTCGTTGCGTTCTGCCAATCGCTCGACCTTGCAGTGAAGGGACATTCATCGACGCTGAACGAAGATGACGCAGCGATGGTTTCCGAGAAAGCCCAGCAAGCTGGGCTCACCGGATCAACAGCCTCGGCTCCGGCGCCTGCAGCCGCACCAGCAGCCGATGAGCCACTTGTTGTCGCAGAAGCTGAACCCGCAGAGCAGCCTGCTGCAGAGCCAGAGTCCGCCTCCGTAGAAGAGTCGGTTGACGAAACTCCTGATTCCACCCCAGAGGCTGACGGTGGGTCGAGTGACGAGGCCCCAACTCCCGAACCACCAGCAGATCCTGCCCCACGGGTAATTTCGAGTGCCGGTCCGGGAAGCCAACCAGATCGAGTGGTGTCGAGTCCAGGGCCTGAATCTGCAAAAGCGGCGCCCCCGACTGAGTCCGATCGCCCGTCGTCAAGTGCCGCACCGCGCCCGACACCTCCGGTCGGGGCAAGTGGTCGCCCAATTCCGCCGCCTCCGGGTCGTCCAGTGTCATCGAGTGGAAAACCCATTCCTCCGCCCCCGGGTCAAGCAAATAGTCCCGGTGGGTCGGCTCCTGGCGGTCGCCCCGGTGCCCCGCGCCCTGGTAACCGACCTGGCGGCTTTGGCGGTCCTCGTCCCGGCGGTGGCCCAGGTGGTCCCGGCGGCCCGGGTGGTCCGGGCGGTGGTCCCGGTGGCCGGCCAGGTCCTGGTGGCAGACCGAGCGGACAACGCCGTCCACCTCGTCGCTCGAAGCGACGTCGTCGCCGCGATCAAGACGAGTTGCAGCCACAGCATCTCCAGCTAACCGATCGCTCGGCTCCGGTTCCTGAAGGCACGATTGTGATCGAGCGCGGAGTGTCCGCTCAGGAGTTTGCGCCGAAGCTCAATCGCACAGCGGCCGATGTGGTGAAGTTCCTGCTCAATAACGGTGAAATGGTCACGGCCACCCAGGCGCTGTCAGATGATCACATGGAATTGTTCGCCCTCGATGTTGGCGCCGAACTTCTTCTCGTCGACCCTGGCCAGCAGCAAGAGCTCGAACTGCAAGCACTCTTCGATGACAGTGACGATGACGACGAGGAGGCCCAGCAGTTGCGGCCGCCAGTCATCACCGTGATGGGCCATGTTGACCACGGTAAGACCACGGTTCTTGACAAGATCCGTTCGGCAAATGTTGTTGACGGAGAGGCGGGTGGCATCACCCAGCACATCGGCGCTTACCAGGTCGACCGAAGTGGTCACGTCATTACGTTCATCGATACTCCTGGTCACGCTGCATTTACGAATATGCGTGCCCGCGGAGCGCAGGCCACCGACATTGTTGTGCTCGTCGTGGCCGCTGATGACGGCGTGATGCCTCAGACCATTGAGGCAATCAGTCACGCTCGTGCCGCAGAGGTCCCGATCATTGTGGCGGTGAACAAGATCGACAAAGAGAACGCAGATCCGCAACGAGTGTTGACACAACTCGCTGAACACGAACTCGTCCCCGAGGCGTGGGGCGGCGACACGATCGTGGTTGAGATGTCTGCGCTGCAAGACGTTGGCATCGACGATCTTCTTGATCAGTTGCTCGTCGTCGCTGAACTTGAAGAACTGACTGCGAACCCCACCGGTCGAGCCAAGGGCATCGTGCTCGAGGCAAACCTCGATAAGGGCCGTGGCCCTGTTGCCACGATTCTCGTCGATAAGGGTGAGCTGAAGGTCGGTGACCCGATTGTCGCCGGGGCATCGTGGGGTCGCGTCCGTGCAATGATCAACGACCGTGGCGAGCAAGTGAAGGTTGCCGGGCCATCGTCACCGGTGGAGGTGCTTGGCCTGTCGTCAGTGCCGGCGGCCGGCGATGAGTTCCGCGCCGCTCCTGATGAACGCATTGCGCGAATGGTGGGAGAAGCTCGAACACATCACCGCAAGATTCGTGATCAGCGAGCCGATGCCCGCGTGAAGACCGGAACCAAACTTGAAGACATTTTCACTCAGATTCAGAGTGGTGAATCAGCAACGCTCAACATCGTGCTGAAAGCCGATGTGCAGGGTTCGCTTGAGGCGGTTACCGACAGCCTGCGCAAATTGGGTCGTGATGAGGTTGAGCTTGTGTTCGTGCATCGTGCGGTCGGGGCGATTTCTGAAAACGACATCACCTTGGCGGCGACCACCAACGCAACGATTCTTGGTTTCAACGTCCGCCCAGACCGCAAGAGTCGCGAACTTGCCGACCAGCAAAACGTCGAGATTCGAACGTACGAGATCATCTACAAGTTGCTCGAAGACATCGAACAGGCGATGGTTGGCATGCTCGAGCCCGAGTACGAAGAAGTCGTCACCGGTGACGCTGAAGTGCGCGAAATCTTCCGTGTGCCGAAACTCGGTGCGATTGCGGGTTGTTACGTTCAAAACGGCACGATCACGCGTGGGTCGAAAGTGCGCTTCCTCAGAGAGGGCACAATCATTTGGAAGGGCGAGATCACCTCGCTCCGTCGGTTTAAAGACGATGTCCGTGAGGTCCGCGAAGGATTCGAATGCGGTATCGGTCTGAGCGACTTCCAAGATCTGAAGCCTGGTGACGTCATCGAAACGTTCGATGAGCGTGAGATCGCACGAACGCTGAGTTGACGCATGGGCTCCCGTGGCGGACGGCGTTCGAGCCGATCATCAAGTGGGGCTAACCGCTACCCTCGGTCAGCGCGGGTTGGTGAGACGTTACGAGAGATCATCGCGGAAGAATTGGTACGAATCGGTGACGAGCGCCTCGAGTTCGTAACCGTCACCCGAATCGATGTCGACGATGAACTTAACCGAGCTCACGTGTACTACGACTCGCTGTCAGGCCCTGAAGCCGATGAGGAAATCATCGAGGCGTTAGGTGAACATCGTGTTCGAATTCAGTCATCGATTGGAAGGCAGATTCGGGCCAAGAAGACCCCGATTCTCCAGTTCGCTCCCGACGATGTGATCAGAGCTGCCGAGCGAATTGACGAAATTCTTCGGGCTGATGGTCGTTCTGATGAGGCAGGCGTAGGGGAGTAGATGGCTCGCCGTCGCCCGCCAACCGTCCACGGTGTCTGCATTGTTGACAAACCGGCTGGCATGACAAGTCACGACGTGGTCGGTCAACTCCGGAAACGCTTTTCTGAGCGACAGATTGGCCATGCCGGCACCCTCGACCCTGATGCCACCGGTGTACTGGTGGTTGCGGTTGGCATGGCAACTCGTCTGCTCCAATTCGCTACGGCGTCAACAAAGACGTATATCGGTGAGGTGGTGCTCGGCGTCGAAACCTCGACGTTGGATGCTGCAGGAGAGGTCGTTGCGACCCACGACATGTCAGCGGTGACATTGACTGATGTTGAGCGGGTTGTGGCGGAACACCTCATTGGTGAGATTGATCAGATTCCTCCGATGGTGTCTGCGATCAAGATCGATGGCAGACGGCTTCATGAACTCGCTCGCGAAGGAGTTGAGGTTGAACGCAAACCTCGTCGCGTAACGGTGAGTCGGTGCGATGTTGCGACGACCTCGGAACCCAATGTGTTCTCACTTCATGTGGAGTGTTCAGCGGGAACGTACATCCGAACAATCGCTGACGATATTGGACGCCTCCTTGGCGGTGGAGCGCACCTTCGCAACCTTCGTCGCATCGCCTCAGGGTCGTTCAGCGTTGACCGAGCTGCGCCTCCTGAGCATTGTGAACTGCTGCCGGTTGAAACTATTGCCGAGGGTATTGAGCGGGTTGATGTTTCGGCTGAGATTGCCCAGCGGGTGGCGGTCGGTGGGCTGTTGCCTCAGTGGAGTGGACTCGGGCCGTGGGCTGTCTTTGCTGACGGTGTGCTTATCGCGGTGTACGAGCCGTTTCGTGGCGGTGATGCGAAACCTACGGTGGTGCTTCCAACGGCATCTCAGCGATAGGTTTCCTCAGCGTGCTCGTCATTCGTTCGTTAGTTGATCCCGTGTTCGAGGGTGATCGATCAGTGGTCACGATCGGGGCATATGACGGTCTTCACCGTGGGCACATCGCTGTGATCTCTTCTGTCGTTGAGCGTGCGCAGAAGGTAGGTCAGCGCAGCGCCGTGGTGACGTTTGATCGTCATCCAGCATCGGTCGTTCGGCCTGAATCGGCTCCGCTGTTGATTACCAGCCTCGAACAGCGGATCGAGTTGTTGCGTGAGACTGGCATTGATGCAGTCGTGGTGCTCGAGTTTGATAAGGCAGCGGCATCTGAAGAAGCCGAAGATTTCATCCGTCGAGTGTTCGTTGATGGTCTTGCGGCCTCAGAGATCATTGTGGGTGAGGATTTCCACTTCGGAAGAGGTCGTCGGGGGAATGTCGAGCTGTTGTCAACGATGGGTAATGAGCACGACTTTGTGGTGACCCCGCTCTCTCTTCGAACGACGGAAACGTCGGAGGTCATCAGTTCGACTGCAATTCGATCTGCGCTTCAGCGAGGTGACCTTGACGGCGCAAGCAACATGCTCGGACGAACCGTTGCCATCTCCGGTCGTGTCGTTCATGGTGATGAGCGAGGTCGAACGATCGGCTTTCCGACCGCGAATGTTGACGTTGATGAGCGATTCATTCTCCCAGCAGACGGGGTGTACGCAGCGTGGTGTCACACTGAGGCGGGGGGTCGGTACTCGTGCGCGGTCAACATCGGAAAGCGTCCGACGTTTTACGGCAATGCCGATCGGTCGCTCGTCGAGTGTCATCTCCTCGATTTCTCGGGAGACCTGTACGACCAAGTGCTCACCGTCGAGTTTGCTGCCAGGTTGCGTGATGAGCAGCGATTTGATGGTCTTGAAGCGTTAACAACTCAACTTCAAACCGACGTCGCTCGAGCGCGTGAGATCGCCAGGTTGTGAGCGTGCACCAACCCTCATAACATCTCGATGTCCGTTGGGGTTCCGACTCTGGCGGATGCACCGAATGGTGCGACCACCTCAACAAACAAAAGGTAGGCAAATCTCATGGCTATTGAGCCAAAAGCAGATGTCATCGCTCGTCACCGACAGAGCGACAACGACACCGGATCCCCCGAGGTCCAGATCGCTCTTCTCTCCTCGAGAATTCAGCACCTGACCGACCATCTGAAGACTCATCCGAAAGATCACCACTCTCGTCGTGGTCTGCTGATGCTCGTCGGTCGTCGTCGGCGGATGCTCGACTACATCCGTGAGATTGATGTTGAGCGCTACCGCTCAATCGTGGCTGAACTCGGTCTTCGTCGCTGAGAATGCCTGTCGCCGGCTGAGGGCCTGAGCCCTCGAATTGGCATCACGCCCTTCTCGCCTCGAGCAGTGGCGAGCGGGTGCCGTCGTTACCGGATAGCCTGTCCCGTGGGCGTCATCGTCCACATACCACCGAGTAGCTGCTGTCGGTTACCGGTTGCTGAGATCGTGTCATTTTCTTCCAACGTTGACGCGGTGTTGCCAACTGGGAACCGGAGAGCTGCTCCACATCATTTGGGAACGTCCCAAATTTGAAAGGAGCCAATAATGGCTGATCCCATCCGCGTGTCTGGACCGATTTCGGGCACCGACAGAACCCTGTCGTTTGAGACAGGGAAATTTGCCCCCCAAAGCCAAGGCGCAGTTGTTGCGACTATCGGAGAAACTCGTGTTCTCACCACAGCGAATGCCGCACGTGATGTCCGCCCAGGCGTCGATTTCTTCCCGTTGACGGTAGAAGTTGAAGAGCGTTCATAATCAGAGGGCAAAAATCGCGG
>JAAXJF010000081.1:0-3894 GCA_012269985.1 Acidimicrobiaceae bacterium | reverse complement strand
CTGACGCTCGACGGTCAAGAGCCTTCCAACGCAGCTGGCAAAATTCCCGGCTCGTTCTTCCGTCGTGAGGGCCGCCCAACCGAAGACGCAATCCTCACCTGTCGCCTTACCGACCGGCCTCTCCGACCAGCGTTCCCTGACGGTTTCCGTAATGAGGTTCAGGTCGTTTCAACCGTTCTTGGTGTTGACATGGCGAATCCGCACGACGTGCTGTCGATTAATGCTGCATCAGCGGCTCTGATGATCTCGGGCATCCCATTCGAAGGGCCGATCGGCTCGGTTCGTGTGGCCTACACCACCGAAGGTGAGTGGATTCCTCACCCCACCTACGACGAGGGTGAAGCTTCAACATTCGAACTTGTTGTCGCTGGCCGTGAACTCGACAACGGCGACGTGGCCATCATGATGGTTGAAGCCGGAGGCACTGAGCAGAGCTTCTACTTTTACGAAGACGGCGCCCCCAAAGTTGATGAGGTTGCGCTCGCCGAAGGTCTTGACGCGTCGAAGCAGTGGATCAAAGAGTCCATCGCATTGCAGCGCCAGCTCGTCGCAAGCGTCATCGCAACATCGGGCCCGATTGAAGAACTTCCGTTCACTCCGGTGCTCGACTACACCCCCGAAGTGTTCGCTGCCGTAGAAGGCTGTGTGCACGGCGAGATCAGCGCCGCTGTCGCAATTGCAGGTAAGGCAGAACGCAATGCCGCAACCGACGACGCGACCGCAAAGGCGCTTGATGCGCTGTGCGGCGAAGATGGCGAATTCGCTGGTCAAGAAAAGGCCGTGAAGGAAGCAGTCCGCTCTCTCACGAAGAAACTTGTTCGTCGTCGCATTGTCGATGAAGGACTACGAATCGACGGTCGCGGGGTTCGAGACCTCCGTCCGGTATCAGCAGAAGTTGGTGTGCTTCCGACCGCCCATGGTTCGGGTCTTTTCCAGCGTGGCGAGACCCAGGTCATGAACGTGTTGACCTTGGCGATGCCTCGTATGAACCAGTTGATTGACTCACTGTCTCCCAACAACGAGAAGCGCTATCTACATCACTACAACATGCCGCCGTGGGCTAATGGCGAAACCGGTCGAGTGGGTTCACCTAAGCGTCGCGAGATCGGCCACGGTGCTCTTGCTGCTCGGGCGGTGATGCCGGTTGTTCCCAACCAAGAAGACTTTGCGTACACGCTTCGCCTCGTGTCAGAGGTCATGTCGTCGAACGGTTCAACGTCGATGGGGTCGGTGTGCTCATCGAGCCTTTCGTTAATGGATGCCGGTGTGGCACTTCGAGGTGCAGTTTCAGGCATCGCTATGGGCCGCGTGAAAGACGGTGATAACTACGTGACGTTGACCGACATCCTCGGTGCCGAGGACGCGTTCGGCGATATGGACTTCAAAGTTGCGGGAACCGTTGACGCGATCACGGCCCTCCAGCTCGACACGAAGATTGACGGAATCCCCGCTCAGGTGCTTGCCGATGCCCTTCAGCAAGCGCGTGAAGCTCGTATGGAGATTCTTGACGTCATGAATGCCGCTATCGATGCACCACGAACAGAGGTTGCAGAAACTGCTCCGAAGATCGTGACGATCACCATTCCGATCGACAAAGTCGGCGAGGTCATCGGGCCGAAGGGCAAGATCATCAACACCATTCAAGCCGAGACCGGAGCAGACATTGCCGTCGATGACGACGGTGCGGTGGGCATTGTGACCATTGCGGCGGTCGAATCATGGCGCATGGAAGAGGCTCGCACGGCGATCGTCAACATCGTCGATCCGCCGAAGGCTGAAATCGGGGTCTCCTACACCGGTCGTGTCGTCAACATCACCAAGTTTGGGGCGTTTGTCAACATCCTTCCTGGTCGTGACGGCCTCTTGCACATCTCAAAGATTGGCCGTGGGAAGCGGATCAATTCCGTTGAAGATGTGCTCTCGCTTGGAGATGAGGTCGAAGTTGTCGTTGATGAGATCGATGATCGCGGCAAGGTGTCATTGAGTCCGGCGGGCGACATCGTTCCTGATTCTGGAAGTGATGGCGCGTCCGACTCAGGTGCCGAGACTGCAGATGTTGCTCCTCAGGCATCGGGCGATGGAGAGATTGAGTCGGTGAGTTTCGATGAAAGTTTCGATGCTGAACTCGCAGATGAGCTCGGTGACCTCGGCCCGAGCGCTGAGCGTCGAGGTGGCGGCGGACGTCGCCGGCATCGCTAAGTGCTCGTTCGAGCGTTGACGACCAGGCATGTTGTCAACGCTCGACATTTGCTTCACTCTCGCAGAAGTCCCAGAGATGCAATCAGGATTGGATGCAGGGCTGATTCTGTCTGAGGCCGGGGTGTTCTGTGTCTTCTGATCCCTTGTGGACCGATTGCGATCTAGGGATGCGAAGCCAGATACAGATAGCTCGCCGCTTGAATTTTTGCTGTGGAAAGTAAGTCTCCAAGAGCGATATTCATATCCAGACCATGCAAGCCGGACTGAGCATCACTTTGGCGAATGATATGTGCCGCTCGTGGATCTTCTGACCCGGAGCGAATCTCAACTGACAAGTAGCCGAACACTTGATCTTTGATGCACTCACCGACGACTAGACCTGGGTAGGTCACCCAGGGAGAAGTGACGTTGAAGGCCTCATTTATATCCTGACTAGTTGGCATAAGAGGCGTTAACTCTGCTCGAGCAGCATTGAGGGCTTTTGGATTTACACATAGCGAAGGAGACGCTTCAACGTCTTCCCATGAGAGTTCTTCCCAAGAAGAAATAGACCAAGATGGATGGTGCCAGGTTCGACCAAACCATGATTCTGGAGAGGGCGGCTCAGCGCCGAAAAAGGTGTTGTACGCAATGATGCATCCGATTTCGTCAGTCTGATCGCACGGCGAGATTGTCTCGAATTCAACTGCGCCTGCAGAAATATGTGCTCCTCCAAGCAAGTGCGCTGCGATAAATCTCTTTCGGAGTAAATCGGACGTATCGATTTCTCTCTTTAACAACTCCGTCAACATCGCTGCACCTTGAGAATGTCCAACCAGAATGAAGCCTCGGAGCTCGTCGGAGTTTGCTAGGTAGTGTTTAAACGCATCAAGGACATCTGCGTAAGCGACCTCAAAACCTGTTGTGCCAGGTCCTCCAACGTAGTCATCTGCGGGAATCTCGATTAATCCAGAAGTCGCTGGCACAGTTCGCTGTCGGTAAACCGGAGCATAAATGTCGCAGACTTCGTTGTAGCGAGAGATCTGAGACCACGCTGTCGCTAACTCCTCTCCCGCATCGGGTACCAGGTCGCTGTTAGGGGACATATCAAGACTGGCGGTGGGGTAGACGTAAAAACAATCGATCAGAGGGTCTGGGTTCTTGTGAGCAACAGTCTCTTCTGTCGTTCCGTCTGCATAAATCGCTGTCGTTCTGTGATCGGATTCACAGATGTCGTCAATGCTCGGGAGGCATAACCATGCCTCTGGGCGGCTGTAAATTGCACTTCTGTAGCCCTGAGGCAATCTGGAAGTTGTCCTTGTCGCCGGATAGTTAGTGGTCTGAGATGAGACGTTAGAAGTGGTGAACTCTTTGTCGGGGTTGTTCGCACTGTTCCAAGTTCCGCAGGCGACTAACGAAATGGTCAATGGGAGGAGGAAGACCGCCGTCGCATATGTGGAAGTTTGACGCACTCGCTCAAGTTAGACCGCAATATGAGAGCAATGAGAGTTTGGGGGGGGTGAGTAATGGCGTAAAAACCAATCTGTAGCAATTTGTGTCATCAATGGCAGTGCGGCCTGCGGTTCCCCGTAGGCGAATCGGTCAGGTGGGATCTCTCTGCCAAGCGAAGAGCGTTTGCTGTCTCAGTTCAGACCACTCAACGGAGTACCGTCTTTACTATGGCGATCGTTCGGGTAGGAGTAGTTGGTGCAACTG
>JAAXJF010000097.1 GCA_012269985.1 Acidimicrobiaceae bacterium | reverse complement strand
ACACAGTTGATGACTTCGGCAATCTCGCGGCCACCACCATCTTTGGTGAGGTTCCACAGCCATCTCATTTGACGCAGTGCCTGGCCAACAAGACGATTTACGCCGTTAGTGAAATGGGCTCGCCTGGTGCGATCGTCGCTCTGCAAATACGGGATGCCTCACTCGTAGAGATTGATCGGGTACCAAGTTTTGGGAGTTTCCCGTGCTTCGTCGAATGCGACAACAGGCATGTTTATGCCGCAAATTATGGATCAGGAGATCTCGTTCGCTACGAGATTCGGCCTGATGGAACGTTTGGGCCCAACACGTGGCACCTCACTCTCTCAGGCGACGGGCCCCACGCTCGTCAAGATTCGTCTCATCCTCACTGCGCTGTTCTCGGGCCCGAAGGCTCACGTCTCTACGTCTGCGACCTAGGAACCGATGAACTTCTGGTGTTCGACAACGATGGTCGCTCAGGAGCCCGTCAACTGAACGTTGACCAGGTCGTCCAAATGGAGTCCGGTTCAGGCCCCCGGCACCTCGTGTTTCATCCGGCCGATCCAGTCCTGTTTGTCGTCTGCGAACTCAGCAACACCCTCGACGTTCTCATCGCCGACTCGCACTCCAACAGTCTTACTCGACATCAATCCGTGTCCGTCTTCTCGAAGGAATCTTCGACGCCTAACCTTGCAGCCGCAATTCGTGTGCATCCATCTGGGGAACGGGTATACGTATCGAATCGAGGAGACGACAGCGTGTCAACATTTCGATATGACAAATCGTCAAAGCGGTGCGAACTCATCGAAACAACTCCCTGTGGGGGGTCCGACCCGCGGGACTTCGTTCTCGACCCATCAGGGTCGTGGATACTTGTTGCCAATCAATCCTCCAACACCATCTCCCGCCTTGAGTTGGACCCCCAAACACTCGTTCCACATAACCCACACGTTGTTGCCGAACTTTCCAGTCCAACATGCATCATCCTTCAAGAAAGCCCCTCATGAACTCACCTTCGGAACAGATCGTCGTAACAGGCGCAAGCGGCAGACTAGGCCTCGCCGTTGCCCACCTGCTGGAAGGTCAGTCTTACCGCGTTGTGCGCACCGACATCGCTCCCCCGCCTGCCTCAACGGCACAGTTCATCGCTGCGGATCTTCGCGAATACGACCAGGTGCAACGAGTGCTCGCTGGGTCTCATACTGTTGTCCACCTCGGAAATCATCCGGGCCTCGGGGCGAGCGACCCTCAGAATGTGTTCAACGAGAACGTCACCATCAATGAAAATGTCTTTCAGTGCGCCGCCGAGGTCGGAGCTCAGCACATCATCTTTGCAAGCACCATCCAACTGTTTGGCTCAAAACCTGACCTTGAAACCGTTATGAGACCGCCACAGCGTCCAACTTTTCCAATTACCGATGACACTCCTCCCGCCCCAAGCAACCTCTACTCCCTAAGCAAGCAAGTCAGCGAGGTGATGCTGAAGTTCTACGCCGAACGATGCGGAGTGACCACTACTGCATTGCGGCTTCCTCTACTCCATCACCGCGAACCGCACTTCGCTGTCACCGCCGGTACGGAAAACGAACATGACATATTCGAAGGGTTCACCAGCCTGACGTACGCTGATGCTGCGCAGCTTGTCCTCTCGATCGTCACATCTAACCTGACGGGATTCAATGCGTTCAATATCGGGGTGTCAGACCGCCATCTTGACTACAGCATTAAGGAACTTTCTAAGGCTTTTTACGAGGAACTGCCTAGCGACGTCACTCGCATAATCGACCTGGGCCCCGTGACATCAATGACGGGATGGGAACCTACAAAAGTTGAGTGGCAAGAAGAATCGATCAGAGAACCTAAGGGAACTTCATCATGACGAAACCGATCACCATTACCGACGTGAGAGTAATTCTTACTCAGCCGTCAGGTCCTCGACTGGCCGTCGTAAAACTCTTCACCTCAGAGCCGGGTCTCTACGGGCTCGGCTGCGCAACATTCACTCAACGAATTCATGGTGTACGAGAGGTCATAGAGCGGCACCTCACTCCATTTCTCATCGGTCGAGAGGTGTCACGCATCGAAGAACTGTGGCAGATGATGATGGTTCACGGCTACTGGAGAAATGGCCCGATCCTGAACAACGCGATTTCAGGCGTCGACCAAGCACTGTGGGACATCAAAGGAAAAATCGCGAATATGCCAGTGTTCGACCTTCTCGGCGGCAAGTCTCGCGAGGCAGCCCAGGTCTATGTGCATGCTGACGGCGCAAGCCCAGACGAGGTCGCTGCTAACGCAACCCAACTCGTTGACCAGGGCTACCGACATGTCCGAGTTCAACAAGGCCTCTACGGTGGGAACTCCAACAATTTCAACAAACCAGAAGGCGCACCAGCTGGTGCGTATTTTGACCCCAAGCGGTACCAGAACGCCACCCTTCGAATGCTTGAGGAGGTAAGAAACCAACTCGGTGACGAGATCGAATTGCTGCATGACGTACACGAACGGCTGACACCCTCCGAAGCCATCCGATTTGCTCGTGATATTGAAGAATTCAGACTGTTCTTCCTTGAAGACCTGCTCGCTCCTGAGGATCTCCATTGGTTCGAACGTGTTCGAGCGCACACGACTACACCGCTCGCCATGGGTGAACTCTTCAATCATCCTCTTGAGTGGAGAACTCTCATCGAGGGGCGCTTGATTGACTTCATCAGAATGCATGTAAGCCAGATGGGCGGTATCACCCCCGCCCGAAAAGCGGCAGACTTTGCACATCTCTACGGCATTCGTACTGCATGGCATGGGCCTTCAGACACATCGCCAGTTGGCCATGCCGCAAACCTTCACATTGACCTTTGGACTCCGGCGTTTGGTATCCAAGAATGGTACCGACCATCTGAAATTGACTACGAAATGTTTCCGGGTCTTCCACGAGTAATCGACGGGTATCTCTATCCGAATGACCGACCCGGTCTCGGAATCGACATCGACGAGAAACTCGCTGTTGAATATCCAGTCGCCGACATTGTCGAGGAATGGACTCAAGCTCGTCGTCCTGACGGATCTGCTGCACGACCATGATCCGACTACCTCTGCAGAGAACTCACGCACCGGTTATTCCAGTCATCACGGTCCACGATCTCAATGACGTCGCTCCTCTCATCACCACATTGGCCGAGGCCGGTCTGAGCACTTGCGAGATCACACTTCGCTCTGAGATTGGGATTGAGGCAATTCAGATCGCCGCCTCGTTACAGCTTGATATTGCCATTGGAGCGGGCACAGTGACATCGCCTGATCAGGTATTGGCCGCCACCGAGGCAGGAGCAACATTTCTCGTAAGCCCGGGCCTTTCGCAGGAGGTCGTGCGGTCAGCTCAACAGTTGGAGGTGCCTCTCATCCCCGGTATCGCTACCGCCTCTGAGCTGCAGGCCGCAGTAGCACTCGGAGTTAACACCGTAAAAGTGTTCCCGATTGAACACATCGGAGGCCTCGGCTTACTCAACGCCTTCGCCTCGGTGTGGACAACGATGAACTTTGTGCCAACTGGCGGCATCACCATCGAATCCGCACGGAACTATCTACAACACCCAGCAGTCGTGGCCGTTGGCGGCTCGTGGATGCTTCCCTCGGACGCCCTCAAAGCCAAAGACTGGAGCCGCGTGTCGCATCTTGCCTCCCGGACTTCTCAACTCGTTGGAGAGCAGCAATGACATCACCACTGGCCTGCCTGAGCTCAGAAGACACCAACTTTGATCTCGTTGTCTTAGGGGAGGTACTCCTGCGTTTCGACCCTGGCGACCACCGGATTCGTTCAGCACGTTCCTTCACTGTCTCTGAAGGAGGCGGAGAATATAACGTTGGTCGCGCCCTTCGAAAGGTCTTCGGCAAACGAGTAGCGCTTGCCACAGCGATCGGAGACAACGAATTAGGACTCCTTCTTGA
The DNA here is from genome assembly GCA_012269985.1 of Acidimicrobiaceae bacterium. Classification (GTDB taxonomy): domain Bacteria; phylum Actinomycetota; class Acidimicrobiia; order Acidimicrobiales; family Ilumatobacteraceae; genus Casp-actino5. The sequence continues at coordinate 6,731 of JAAXJF010000097.1, read as the reverse complement.
AGATCTTCTGCAACAGGGCGGCCTCAATTTAGATTTTGTCGTACACAGACCAGCCGATGAGGTAGGCCACCTGCATCGCAACCCCACCTACTTCGCTGAACGCGGCTTCGGTGTTCGAGCCCCACGAGCAATGTATGACCGGGCATCAACGGCCTCTTCTCTTCTTCACCCCGACGACATCGACTGGGACCACATCTTCGGAAACGTTGGCGTTCGTTGGTTTCACACGGGAGGGATTTTCGCTGGCCTTTCCGACCTCACCGCATCCACTGTGAAAGCTGCAATGTCGGCGGCAAAGCGTCACGGAACCATTGTTTCCTACGACATCAACTATCGGCCAGCGCTCTGGAACGCTTCATCACACGCCTCCGATGGCATGGAAGTGGTCAAAGAGTTAGCAGAGCACATTGACGTGCTGTTCGGTGTTCAAGACGTCAACGACCTGTCATTCCTTCGCTCATCAGTTGATTCACCAATGCCAAGCATCGTCGCGACGACAGAACGAACTATAGAGTCAGCGTCTGTTCAGAATTTGGCTGGCCACCTATGGTCGGAAGAGACAGGCCAAATATCGAGTCATCGCTACACAGGAATTGACGTGTTTGATCGCATTGGGTCTGGAGATGCGTTCGCCTCAGGCATCGTCAACTCGCTGCTTGATGGCCTTGCGGTATCCGATGCCCTTGAGATTGGGGTTGCCCATGCCCTGCTCGCAATGACGACTCCCGGGGATACATCCTCGGCTGATGTTGACGACATCGAGCGCATCATTAAACGACTCCCGCCGGAAATCAGCCGCTGACTCAAATCTGTCACCCTGGCCGCAGGTGTGGCGAAATCGACCATCTGCGTGAAAGTTGGAAAGGTCTTCGCTTCAGTCGTTGGAGTCGTCGAACATCGTGAGACCGAATCCGTACGGGTAGAGCGGATCGTAATCACGGTCACCAACATTGATCGGCAACTGTTCGACGCTTCGCGGCCACGTCATCGGCAATGTTCCAGTGAAATCAACCTCACCAAACAACACGTCAGCAATTCCGGCGCCCTCACTCCCCGGCAGCCAAGCCGCAACGAACGCATCGACATTTTCAATAATGTCTGACACGATCATCGGACGACCAGACACCAACACCACCACGCACGGCATCGCACTGCATACCCGTTCAATAGTCGAGAGCTCTGATGCGCGGAGAGAGATATCGAGGCTGTCGCCTCTGCCTTCGGCATATGGCTGCTCTCCCACCACCACAATGCCAACGTCGCCAGTCAACGCACCATTGCCTCGGCGGTCATAGGTTACGGTCACGCCATCGTCAACCGCTTTCTGAATTCCTTCGAGGATCGAGGTGCCAACGGTCGTTGCGCCACTCCCTCCCTGCCACGAAATGGTCCAGCCTCCAGACTGAACGCCAATGTTGTCGGCACTTAGGCCGGCCACAACGATCTCGTTCAAATCGGGTGAAATGGGCAGCACATCATCATTTTTCAGGAGAACAAGCGACTGTTGCACTGCCTGCCGTGCTACTTCTCGATGAGATGCTGAGCCAATATCGTCCAGGCCCGAACGGTCAGAAAATGGTTGGTCAAAGAGCCCCAGATCAAACTTTGCCTGAAGGATTCTCGTAACAGCCTCATCGATTCGTTCAACTGACACATTTCCAGCATTGACCTCCGCGCGCAGCGTTTCAATAAACAACTCGTACTCGTCAGGCACCATCACCATGTCGATTCCGGCATTGATGGAGGTTCTTACATCACTCGCGTAATCGCCTGGCAGTTGATCAATCGCCGCCCAATCAGAGATGACAAAGCCAGCGAAGCCCAGGTCATCTCGGAGCACCTCGGTGAGGAGATACTCGTCCCCGTGTAATTTTTGTCCGTTCCAACTGCTGTAAGAGGGCATCACGCTTCCCACGTTGCGCCGGATGGCTTCCGTGAAGGGCGCAATATGCACCTCGGAGAGTTCGGCTTCAGTCACCTCTGTGTCGCCCTGGTCAACGCCGCGGGTGGTTCCTCCGTCTCCTACCCAATGTTTGGCCGTTGCAAGGACAGAGTTACGGGCCGACAACGAATCGCCCTGCATACCGTCAATGTAAGCGGTCATCATCGAAGCCAACTCCGGGGTCTCACCAAAGCTCTCATAGGTGCGACCCCAGCGCTCGTCTCTGGCAACGCACAAACATGGGGCGAAGTTCCATCGAATGCCTGTGGCGTACACCTCTGCTGCTGTCACCTCGCCAATTCGTTCAACTAGCTCAGGGTCGCGTGTTGCACCTAATCCAATGTTGTGCGGAAAGATGGTTGTTCCAAACACGTTGCTATGTCCGTGAACGGCATCAACACCAAAAAGAATCGGAATGCCTAAACGGCTGCGAAGCGCAGCTTCTTGGTATCCATCGACCATGTCAGCCCAATCAGTAGGTGTGTTTCCGGTTGTTGGTGCACCGCCACCTCCTGCCAAAAGTGAACCAAGGGCGAAAGCAGTGACATCAGACTCTGTTTCAAGTGCGAGATGGCTCGCTTGAGTCATTTGACCGATCTTTTCATCGAGCGTCATCTGCGAGAGACAATCCTCCACAGAGTTGCATTGAGGAACGAGCGAACCTTGTTGACCTTGATCGATTCCACCAATTGTTGTTGAGCCCGCTTCCGACGACATGGTGTCAGATCCTTGACCCACAGCACTGGTCTCCACTGGAGTGCTATCAGCCGACGATGGTGCCTGACTTTCGGGTGCTGAGCAACTCACGACAAGGAAGACGGCAACACACATCGACAAACCAAATGACGATGATGTGCGCGGATGAGGTCTAGCCAATGAAGACACCAACATGAGAATCAAACCTAACGGTCATTTATGAAACTCGGCAGGAGACTTCACTCGACCGACGTACACCGCGCCTACGTGCTAGGAGGAGCCGCCACCTTCAGGCCGATACCAACGCCGTTCGGACAGCGTCTCCGGCAAGTATTCCAAATGTTGGGCTGACGATGGATCGTCATGAGGCGAGACATACCCCTCGCCATGTCCAATCTCGGCCGCACTTGCATAGTGAGCGTCTCGAAGATGAGCGGGCACTTCCCCGACCACGCCATTTTGAATGTCGGACATTGCCGACCAGATCGCTTGCGCCACTGCGTTCCCCTTTGGGGCACTCGCAAGATAGATCGCCGCTTCAGCCAAATTCAGTTGCGCCTCTGGCATGCCGACCACGTCAACTGCTGACGCAGCAGAAACGGCAATAGTGAGCGCCTGTGGGTCTGCCATCCCGATGTCTTCGCTCGCAAAGATCACCATTCGTCGAGCCACGAAGCGTACGTCCTCACCAGCTGAGAGCATTCGTGCCAACCAGTAGACAGCTGCGTTCGGGTCAGAACCTCGCATCGATTTGATGAACGCACTTACAACGTCGTAGTGATCGTCTCTTCCATAGCGAAGGGCACTTGTTCCGAGAGCTGACTCAACATGATCAAGTGTGACGTGATCGGTCTTGGTTGCGAGTGCGCAGGCCACTTCCAGTGCGGTGAGAACTTGTCGCCCATCTCCTCCGGCTCGTTCAATCAATAGTTCGGTAGCGTCGTCATTCGCGGTCATCGCCTCTGCGCGAAGACCCCGCCTGACCAGTGCTCTAATATCGCTGCGTTCAAGGGGCTCAAGTCTGAATAATGTCGACCGACTCCTGAGCGGCGCATTCACTTCAAAAAATGGGTTCTCTGTTGTTGCCCCGACAAGAGTGATCGTGCCGTCTTCCACTGCCGGGAGCAGCGCATCTTGCTGAGATTTCGAGAATCGATGGATCTCGTCAAGGCACAAAATGGTGCCTTGCTGGTGCTCTCCACGCCGTTGGCGTGCCTGCTGAATGACTCCGAGAACGTCAGTCTCCCCCGCCGTAACCGCAGACAGTTGCACGAATGCACGTTTTGTCGAACCTGCAACAGCAAGCGCAAGGCTTGTCTTGCCGGTACCGGGAGGCCCCCAAAACAGCGTCGACGTGAGCCGATCGGTTTCGACAAGAAGTCGAAGAGGTGCGCCTTCCCCTACGAGATGCTGTTGACCAACAACTTCATCAATCGATCGGGGTCGCAGCCGCGCTGCCAGCGGAGCTCTGCTCTTCAAATGCTGCTCAGCAGCGGCAGAAAAGAGGTCAGACATCGTGCCAACCATCATCGTTGAGCAGCATCGCCTCATATCCGGTACGACGAAACTCGGCGACCACGTCAACAAGATCGGTCGGCCGCATCCATGACCAGTTGACAAATTCATTGCCGTCTACCGTTGGCTGAACATTGTCATGTGTCACGACGAAACGGAACCAGCGATGCACTTGCCCAAGGTGACGTCCCAACCCATGCCCTTGGGGTAACTCGTAGAGAGTCCAGTCATCAGAGCACGCCGAGAGCTTAACTTCGGCCGAGGTGAGCCCTGTTTCTTCTTCAAGTTCTCGCCACGCAGCAACTACCGGGGATTCTCCCTCATCGATACCGCCCTGTGGTAGCTGCCATGCTCCTGCGATATCTCCGCGCTCACAGCTGAGAACCCTGCCATCTGAATGCTCGACGACAATGATGACCCCGGCACGAAACGTTGCTGCCACACTGTCGATCGTACCGAGTTGGCAGTGAGTCAATATCAGCGGCCCAGTGCACGCAAGCGCTGCCGCACGTCAACGAAGTCAGCATCTGACATTGCGATGCGCTCAAAGAACCGCACTGCTCCAACGGTGTCTCCTGCCCGGTCATGAAGATCGGCGAGCATGTACCACTGACGCAAATGGTGGTCTCGAACACGCTTTGGTTTTGAGCGGGCTGGTTTCATCTCTGCAATCGCCGCCGCGAGTTCACCTTGATCGGCGAGTGATCCGGCCATGATGATTCGACCCTCAGCCATCGTCTCATGCCCCGGAGAGGCTTGACGAAGCTCCTTCCACACCTCAACGACATCGTCGTATCGGCCGAGCGCGCGCAGCGAATCCATAAGGATCGGCATCGTGTCCGGATCGGGAGTCATGGTTTGCGCACGCTCGAGAGCCGCTGCGGCCTTGCGCCACTCGCCCAGGCGATAATTCGCAAGCCCAATGAGTTCATGCACTGCCGCCACATCGGTGAGTTCTCGAGCTAACTGATTTCCGATACGACGCGCCTCGGCATAGCGCTCCCTCTCAAGGGAAACAAACGCACCGAGCAAACGCTCACGGAGTTTGGCTGCACGCTGCGGAGAAGAAACGGATGCGTTCACCCGATCACGAACTTCGCTATCAAGTTCGAAATTGTTTGCCCGTGCTGGCCGTGCTCGCTGAACTGCTTGCTCTGCTTCATCGCGGACAGGACCCTCATCGATCCATTGGTCAATATGTTCTTCGCGCTCAGCAGGAAACTGGCCTAGACGGGCGGTGCCGCCTCCACGCGAGCGCACCTGAGCGGCTCGGCGTTCCGCTTCGTTTCGTGGCTCACGCGCCTCGCGTTCTTCTCGTGTCTCCCTGCGATCTTCACGCGCCCGTTCCTGCCACTTGGGACGGGGTGGGCGGCCAAAGTCTCTCCCACTTTGACGTTGTCCGCCTCGAGAACCTCCACTGCGGCTTTCGGTGTCGCTCCGGCGGTAGTTCCTCGCACCAGGACGGCTGTCATTTCCCCGTCGCTCGCCCCCTCGTGCCGAAGAGCCCTCGTCATCTCGCCGATCCGACCTGCGTCCGCCATCTTCGGGACCACTTCCGCCGTACCGCCGATCATCGTTACGGACAGGCCGTCTCAAGTTTTCGGAGCGGGCAGGACCTGCGCGTCCTGAACCGGACCGGGCTGGTCCACCACGTCGCTCTCCAGGACCACCTTGTCGCCGACTTCCAGGAGCGCCACCGTCTGAACGACTATCGGAGTCAGACCAACGAGTGTTGCGGCCATCTCTCCGATTTCGCAATCCCGAGCCCGCCGAACCGCGCTGACCTCCTCGCGCTCCATTCGATGGACGATCACTTCTTCCGCTGCGACCACCACTCCTCGCATCTCCTCCGGCTTGGCGCGGACCGCCTGAACGACCGCCATTCGAACGAGGTGGCCCCTTACGGGCACCACCAGAAGCAGGGCGGCCAGATGAATTTCGGCGAGGTTGCGGTGCAGGCACCCGGACGAGGCTATGGCCGAAACAGCGCTGCACCACAGAAATCAGCCTGAAAACGACAAGAGACGCCGGGCAAAATGCCCAGCGCCTCTTGTCTGCGAAATCCGGCGACGTCCTACTCTCCCAGGGGATCTCTCCCCAAGTACCATCGGCGCTGACAGGCTTAACTTCCGTGTTCGGGATGGGAACGGGTGTGACCCTGTCGCCATGGTCACCGAAACTTATTGTCAATGGGTATGCACCCAAGGACTCCAGAGCAAGCACGAGCGTAAGAGATCCAAGCCCTCGGCCGATTAGTACCGGTCAGCTAAACACATTGCTGTGCGTACACTTCCGGCCTATCAACGTGGTGGTCTTGCCACGGGCCTTACTGCGTTAACCGCATGGGAACACTCATCTTCGAACGGGTTTCCCACTTAGATGCTTTCAGCGGTTATCCCTTCCGGAGGTGGCTAATCTGCCGTGCCCTTGGCAGGACAACAGACACACCAGAGCTCCGTCCGTCCCGGTCCTCTCGTACTAGGGACAGCCTTCGTCAATGTTCCTTCGGTTGCGGAGGATAGAGACCGAACTGTCTCACGACGTTCTGAACCCAGCTCGCGTACCGCTTTAATTGGCG
>JAAXJF010000092.1 GCA_012269985.1 Acidimicrobiaceae bacterium | reverse complement strand
GCTGTGGCATCTCGGTGTGCGCCGAGAACTAGATTCCTCAGTGTGGCTTTATCCGACGACGACATTGACCGCGTTCGCGCAACGGTTTCGATCGTCGATGTTGTCGGGCAGCACGTGCAGCTGCGGCGAGCGGGTCGGAACTGGGTCGGCCTCTGCCCGTTCCACGGGGAAAAGACCCCTTCATTCAACGTTCGTGAAGAGACCGGCCGTTATAAGTGCTTCGGGTGCGACGCGTCAGGAGACATATTCACATTTGTGCAACAAACCGAGCACGTCGATTTCATCGGGTCAGTCGAATTTCTCGCCGCAAAAGCCGGCATTCAGCTCAATTACACGTCCACTGGACAGTCGAAAGATCGGGCTCGCCGCAAACGCTTAATTGAGGGCATGGAGACCGCTGTCGAGTGGTACCACCAACGATTACTCACCGCTCTCGATGCTCGGCCTGCGCGAGATTACCTTCGCTCTCGCGGTATTGACGGCGAAATTGCTCGCCAGTTTCGCATCGGCTGGGCACCCGATGAATGGGACGCATTGGCGTCTCAGGCTGGTGTCGAAGAGAAAGTTCTCGATGATGTAGGTCTTGCATTTCGGAATCGACGCAACCGCATGCAAGATGCGCTGCGCGGACGCGTTGTGTTTCCGATCATGAACGACGGTGGCGACCCGGTTGCGGTCGGGGGACGAATTTTGCCGGGTTCAACCGACCCTGCGAAATACAAGAACTCACCCGAGACACCGATCTATACGAAGTCCCGGGTGTTGTATGGCCTCAACTGGGCGAAAGGTGAAATCGTTCGTCAGAACCTCGCTGTGGTTTGCGAGGGGTATACCGACGTGATCGGCTTTCATCGCAGCGGGGTACCAACTGCGGTTGCGACTTGCGGAACGGCGTTCACTGAAGAGCATGTGAAGTTGTTGAAGCGCTACACCTCGCGTGTCGTGCTCGCATTTGATGCCGACGCAGCAGGTCAAGGGGCGGCCGAACGTTTTTACGAGTGGGAGCGACAGTACGACATCGAGGTTTCCGTAGCGAAGCTTTTAGGTGGTAAAGATCCTGGTGATCTCGCTCAGTCAGATCCTGAGTCGCTTCCGTTAGCGATCGAGCAGGCGTCTCCCTTTCTTGCCTTCCGCATCGACAGGGTGCTCGCAGCGATGCCGTCAGATACTCCCGAACATCGAACTCGAGCAGCTGAAAACGCAATGGCGGTGGTGAATGAGCATCCCAACGTCAATGTTCGCAAGTTGTACGCGGGTGAAGTCGCGACGCGTCTCGACTTGCCGGTACATGACTTGGTGCTTGTCGCCGAGCAGGGAGGTCGTGCGCCTGCGCTCACAGTGCCGGCGTCCCGTCGACGAAGTGCTCCTCGCGATAACGCGGAGTTCGCCGTGCTTGCAGTGCTCGTTCAAGATTGGGATGCAGTGGCGCCGTGGCTGGCGGGGCCACTGTTTTCCGACACAGCGAATCGGCAGGCTTTCGAAGCCTTGGTCGAGTCAGACGGTGACCTTGAGATCGTGCTTGAACGCCTTGATGGTCAGGCGCGAGATGTTGTCGAGCGGGCCGCAATTGTTGATGTCGTGGTTGACGCCCCGATGGAGGCTCGTGTTCTCATTGCGGCAGCAGTGCGACGTGAGTTGAGACGTGTCATTCCAGGTGCCGATTCCGAGAAAATCGCAAGTGATGCGCAGGCTCGTCGACTTGTCGAGGACTTGCAAGATCCACATCGAGCCGAAGATGCAGCCGAGTGGTTATTGGGTTGGCTCATCGAACGCGAGGAGGTTTCCGATGGAGCCGCATGAGGATGAATCTCCAATCGTTCTTGCGTTACCCGGAGTCATTGACCACGACTGGCAGGCGTTAGTTGCCCGGGGACGAACTCAAGGGTTTGTTCACGCTGAAGATGTTGCGCATGTCGTTCTAGATGTCGAACTCACTACCGATGTGCTCATTTCGGTGAGTGACGCACTCGCCAAACTGGGAATCGAAATTGATGACGCCGTCGAGGTTGAAGCAGACCACGATGCAACCCCGGCATCGGGGCGTCGGCGTCGCCGGCAGATGGATGACACGGCGGGTATTCCCATGGTCAACAGGGGGCGCCGTGCGACGGGTTGCGATGTTGCTTCGGGCGACGGAATGCGGCTGTATCTCCAA
>JAAXJF010000007.1 GCA_012269985.1 Acidimicrobiaceae bacterium | reverse complement strand
GGTTGATACCTCGAACAACGGCTCGTCGGCGTTCACCACATCGCCAACATTTTTGACCCACTGGGTGATGGTGCCTTCAGTCACCGTTTCACCGAGTTGAGGAAGTGTTACTTCTGCCATGTCATCTCCAAATACGTCTACGCGTCGAACATCAACCGTTAAATGAGCGCCCTGTCATTGAGAGCATCGTTTCGCCAAACAACTCACTCAAACTCGGGTGGGGTTGAATAAATGCGGCAACCTCTTCGACGGTCGCCTCCCAGTTCACCGCGAGATACCCACCAGAAAGTTGCTCCGTCACCCATGGACCCACCATGTGTACGCCAAGAACTTGGCCGGCGGAGCCATCGGCGTTCTTTTTCGCAATGACCTTCACCATGCCATCGGTCGAGCCAACGATCTGGGCGCGGCTGTTGAACTTGAATGGATGTTTTCCAACGACGACATCAAGCCCGGCGGCCTTCGCTGCGTCTTCACCTGGGCCTGCCCACGCCACTTCAGGGTCACAGTAAATTGCCCATGGCACCCGGTCATAGTCGACCGGTAGTGGTTGCTCGCCGAGCAAGTGTTTGATGACCATCACTGCTTCGGCGTAAGCAACATGGGCGAGTTGCGGGCTATCGATGAGGTCGCCGATTGCGTACACGCCCTCTTCGGCCGTCTGACAGTATTCATCGGTCACTACGAATCCGCGTTCGTCGACGTCGACCACGGTTGCTTCGAGCCCGAGCGGAGCGCTATTCGGGCGGCGACCAACCGACACGATGACCGCGTCAACGGTCAGTTCCGTACCGTCTTCGAGGTGCACCACAGTGCCGCCATCGGCCTGCGGCGTGTGCCCAGAGACGCTGACTCCTGTGCGGATGTCAATCGACTTGCGTTTAAAGCTCTTTACAACAACATTTGCGACGTCGGCATCAAGGCCGGGCAAGATCTTTGGAAGGCCTTCAAGAATGGTGACGTCAGCGCCGAGATCAGCGAACGTCGATGCGAATTCACATCCGATGGCGCCGCCACCGATCACCGCAATGCGAGCAGGAACAGTTTCGAGTTCGAGCACCTCATCACTCGTCATGATGGGGCCGCCCGGGTCAAAACCTGGAATTGTCCGGGGTACCGAACCTGCTGCGAGCAGCACATGAGTTGCAGAGATTTCGGTGGTCGAACCGTCTTCGTGACGGACGTCGACGCGTCGACCGGGCCGAAGCGATCCCTCCCCGTTAAAAACGGTGACTTTCCTTGCTTTGCACATCGCCCCGATGCCAGCAACAAGGCCCGCCACAATTTTCTGTTTTCGGGCTTGGGTCACTTCAAAACGCACTTGGGGCGATGACGATTCAATTCCGAAATCTGCTGCGTGTTGCACATGCCGGTGCACTGCCGCGGTTTCGAGGAAGGCTTTCGCCGGAATGCAGCCTCTGTTGAGGCAGGTCCCTCCTAATTTGTCTTTCTCTACGAGCGCCACCGACAACCCAGCTGAGGCGGCGTAGAGGGCAGCCGAATACCCTCCGGGACCGCCACCGATAACGACGAGGTCAAAGTTCTCAGACATCAAATGTCACGGTATCGGGTCTTCAGTCGCTGCCAATACCCATCGGCCTCGTTCTTCACCACGTGTGACGATGAGCACAGCCGGTTCTGATGTCTCAGTCGACAGCACAAATTCGACTTCACAAGAGGTGTCAGCGTCGATGACTGCAACACAAACATTCGGCTCCGCGTTGAGCGAGACCCCACTACTAATGACGGCGAATGAGTCGGTCACCTCGCGGTCGTCGATTCCTGACACCGTGACCGAAATGCGCTGCTTAAGACCCTCCCTTGACGCATTCGACACGACAACTTGAAGATCTCCAACCTCAACCCGGTCTCCAAACTCACTTGGAACCGTCGTCGCATCGTTCGCGCTGAGTCGAACAAACAGGCCAATTCCTGCCGCCAAAATGACGATTGCGCATCCGAGTGATAGCAAGAGAAGCGTTCGGGTCTTCACACGATCAGACTACGCATAGATAGAAGAAGTTGAGATCTCCATGTACGTTTGACTTCGTCATGGAAGGTAGGCCCAGTCTTTCGTTTGTGTGCGTCGCAATGTTGTTCGCCGCAGGATGTGCCTCTGATACTGACTCAGCCCAGCCTGTCGATTCGTCGGAAACCTCAGAGCCCTCGAGCATCTCGGACTCAGCGTCGGCGTCTACATCACCAGAAGCCGGGCCCGAGCCAACACCGTCGACTAGACCCGAAGCCACAGCGACAGCCACTGAGCCGACCCCCGAAGCCACCCCTGAGATCTTCGACTGGTCGGCATCCCTCGTTGGCGGAGGTTCAATCGATCTTGCTGGCTACGCCAACACTGCCGTCGTGCTCTGGTTCTGGTCACCGTATTGAGCGACTTGCATGAGAGAAGCCCCCTCGGTCGAGGAGGCATCACAACAGTGGAAAGACTCCATCGACATTATTGGCGTTGCGTGGTCAGGAGACGAGGCGACGTATCTCGACTTCATCGACGAGGGCGGGCTTACCTTCCCCAATGTCGATGACACCAGTGGAGACATCTACAACCGCTTTGGTGTCCCGTATCAGCCCGCTGCGGTCATCATTCGCCCAGACGGGTCGAGCGAACTCCTTAGAGGCGTGTTTGATGCCGACCTCATCGAGTCACTGCTCTGACGGGATTTTGCCCGCACAGTCTGACGAACGCCTCCTGCTCCACTTAGTTTGACGGCATGAACATCGTCATCTCAGGTGCATCCGGCCTCGTCGGCACCGCCCTACAGGAACGTCTCCGCGCCGAAGGTCATTCTGTGACAAATCTCGTTCGGAAGTCACCTTCCGACGCCAACGAATCGCAGTGGGACCCAGTAGCGGGCACGATCGACACCGACGTCATCGCCCAAGCAGACGCTGTCATCAACCTTTCTGGCGCAGGAATTGGTGATCGTCGCTGGAGCCAGTCGTATCGGAAGACGCTCCTCGACAGCAGGACGCTCACCACGTCTCTCCTCGCATCCACGCTGGCTTCACTTGCGAACGATGGAACGCAACGAACGTTGCTGAACTCCTCTGCGAGCGGCATTTACGGCGCACGAGGCGATGAAGAGATCACCGAAAGCAGCGAACACGGCGATGGCTTTCTCGCCGACATCTGCCTCGAATGGGAAGCCGCCACCACCCCCGCCGAAGAAGCCGGTGTTCGCGTCGTGCATCTTCGAACCGGCATCGTCATGTCAAAACGCGGTGGAGTACTGAAGAAGCTCCTCCCCCTGTTCAAACTTGGGTTGGGTGGACGACTCGGATCAGGTCGACAGTGGCAGAGTTGGATTTCAATTGACGATGAAGTTGGGGCGATTGTTCATCTACTCTCAACCTCAACTGAAGGGGCGGTGAACCTCACTGCGCCGAACCCGGTGACGAATAAAGAGTTCACCACGGCTCTCGGTAAGGCGGTGCGTCGCCCCACAATCTTCAGCGTCCCCGGCTTCGCTCCAAAGCTTCTCGTGGGATCACAATTCGCCGAAGAACTGTTGCTCACCGGGCAACGGGTACTGCCGACGAAACTCCAGGAATCTGGATACGAATTTACGCATCAGACGCTGGAAGAGGCACTCGCCGCCGTACTCTGATCTAGATGTCAACCCTCACCGATCGACCAGTTGTTGTCGTTGGAGCTGGTCTTGCTGGGCTGTCATGTGCGGCAACCCTGCACGAGGCTGGGGCTCCGGTCGTAGTGATCGAATCTGGCGATGACGTTGGTGGCCGAGTCCGAACCGACGAGGTCGATGGCTTCCTACTCGACCGAGGGTTTCAGGTGCTCCTCACCGCATACCCCGAGCTCGATCGACAACTCGACGTCGAGGCACTTGAACTCGAACTGTTTGACCCTGGTGCACTGATTCATACCGACGAACGGTTCTGGGAATTGGGTGATCCCCTGCAGCGCCCCGCATCGCTCTTTCCGACATTGCGCACGGCAGTCTCTCGATCAGTGGCAACCCCCAGCGACCTCATTCGACTGCTCGCCCTTCGATTTCGCCTGTCAAGAACCGATGTCCCTGACCTACTTCGCGGACCTGATGTCGCAACGATCGACGCGCTCACCACCCTCGGTTTCTCTAACCGCAGCATTCAACGCTTCTTTCGGCCACTTGTCGGAGGCATCCAACTCGACCCCTCCCTCAACACGAGTGCCCGAATGTTCGACACCATTCTCAAAATGTTGTTCACCGGACGGGCCGCTGTCCCTCGACACGGGATGAAGACGATCTCACAACAACTTGGCAGTCGCCTTCCATCGAGTTCAATCCACTTACAAGTGCCCGTGAGATCGGTGACAGCCTCTGCGGTACGCATTGACTCAGGAGAGGTTGATGCATCAGCGGTCGTCGTCGCCACCGATGGTAACTCTGCCGCTGAGTTGCTCGGTCGCGCTCGCCACACCCCGCGTTCGGCCGGATGCGTCTGGTTCGACGCCCCCGAAGCACCAACCGATCGTCGATTGATCGTGCTCGACGGCGATCGTTCAGGGCCAGTGTCAAATGTTTCGGTCATGTCAAACGTGTCATCCCGCTATGCGCCACCAGGCCGGCACCTCATCGCCGCAGCCGCTCCAGGGTTCACCGGGGCTGATCTTGAGCAGCAGGCGAGATCCCAGTTGACCTCGTGGTGGGGGCCATCAGTTCAGAGCTGGACCACGCTGCGCGTCGATGAGATCGAGTACGGCCAGCCAGCCCACCCCCCGCACTTCGCACCTCAGCGCTCAGTCGAGGTCAAACCAAATTTGTATGTGTGTGGTGATCACCGAGACACGGGTTCAATTCAAGGCGCGCTCTATTCGGGCCGGCGTTGCGCCGAGGCGATTCTTCAGTCACGCACATAAATCGATACCTCGTGCGCAAATTCTCCGGTCGCTAGAGTGCTCTCGTTAGGTTGCGCTCATGAACTCGTCAACAGATCTTCCTCTACCCTCCGGATTTCGTGGCCTCGTCGCGAATATCGGTGTGAAAGATTCAACCGACGACCTCGTCATCGTTGCGACCGACGGGCCAGTTGCCACATCCGGCGTCTTTACGCAAAGTCGATTTGTCGGTCCGAGCGTGTCGGTGAGCAGAGAGCACATCGCCAATTTGCAGGCCTCCGCCGTTGTCGTCATCTCAAAGAACGCCAACGTCGCCAATGGCCAACAGGGAGAAGATGATGCTCGAGAGGTGGTTGCTCTCACGGCTCGCCACGTCGGGTGCGCACCAGGTGATGTGCTCATTGCATCAACTGGCGTCATTGGCCGCCCTTATCCAATGGCGACCATTCGAGCCGGCTTCGCAGACATCTCTGGCGAATCGTGGTCGGCTCAACTGGGCGATATTGCTCGGGGAATCATGACGACCGACACGGTCGAAAAGACGTCGTCGGCGACGATTGCCGGCAGCTCGGCTGTTGTTTCAGGAGTTGCGAAGGGCGTTGGAATGATCGAGCCCAACATGGCAACGATGATCGCCATGATCCTCACCGACGCCAACATTTCTGCAGAGGTGCTAGAGAGCACGTTTGCACGCGTCGCTGACAGCACCTTCAATTGCGTGTCGATCGATGGAGACACATCGACTAGCGATACCGCAATCATCATGTCGTCAGGGGTCGTCACCGATGTATCTCATGACGCCTTCGAATCGGCTCTCATTCAGGTCTGCACCGACCTCACTCGCCAAATCGCGGCCGACGGCGAAGGTGCAGAAACCTTGATTGAGGTGCTCGTCGATGAGGCGCGGGACGAAGCCCAAGCTCGCCGGGTCGCAAAATCGATTGTCAACTCGCCGCTTGTTAAAACCGCCATTCATGGAGCCGATCCGAATTGGGGCCGTATCGCCATGGCAGTTGGCAAGGTCAATGATGAGGACATCGATCAGAACAACGTCGTCATCCGAATCGGAAGCGCAGAACTCTTTCCGCAACAGGTTTCTGAACAGGAACTTGAAGAACTCTCGTCATACCTACAAGGCGACGAGGTGCTCATTCATGTGTCACTCAGAAATGGTTCCGGAACCGCAAGGGCCTGGGGCTGTGACCTCACTGATGGCTACGTGAGAATCAACGCCGACTACACCACCTGAGAGTAGCCGACTTGTTCAGACTGTCGAAGCTTGTGCACAGGCCGTCTGGCCAGCGCAGGGTCATCACTTAGGTTGCATTCGAATGCCACCATCCACACGGATGGTCTCGGCGTTCATATAACTGTTTGTTATGCACTCCACGACCATCGATGCGAGCTCGTCGGGTGAGCCGAGTCGTTGCGGGAAAAGCACGCCCCGCTGCAGGTTTGCCTTGAACTGATCGCTCGCCTCGCCTTCACCATAAATCGGAGTGTCGATCAGACCGGAGCAACGGTATTCACGCGTACGCCGACTGCAGCGAGGTCACGTGCGATCGGGAGCGTCATACCAACAACGCCACCTTTCGATGCCGAGTATGAGGCCTGGCCAATCTGGCCGTCGAACGCAGCTACTGATGCGAGGTTGCAAATTGCGCCGCGCTCGCCAAACTCGTCGGGCTCGTTCCGGCTCATCGCAGTTGCGCCGAGGCGTATGCAGTCAAATGTACCGATGAGGTTGATGTTGATGACCCGTTGGAAGGCTTCGAGGTTTGCCGCCGAGTCGTAACTTCCGTCTTTGCCCACTGTGCGCTGCGCCCACCCGATACCGGCTGAATTCACGAGTGCTTTGAGTGGCCCCATGCTCGTTGCCATCTCGACTGCGTTGATGATGTCGTCGGTGTTGGTGACATCAACCTTGCAGAACGCACCACCGATCTGATCGGCAACGGCATTTCCTGCGTCCTCTTGAAGATCAGCAACGACAACTTTCGCTCCTCTTGCTGCCAACTGACGGGCGGCGGCGGCTCCAATTCCTGAGGCTCCGCCGGTTACTACTGCACTACTTCCACTGAGTTCCATGCTCGCACCATAGGCGACGGGCACCTGCTTTCAACCAGTTGAGAACACAACTCAAGGGCTGACGAGACCGTTGAGATCGACGAGCACATCGGCGGTGCCCTGCAGGTGGGCCCCGCCATGCCCGTTTCTGTCGACCAAATTGGACAACTGCCACTACTTGCGAGCATCAGATAGCACCGCCACCAGCTACGTAAGGAGAGCAGAGATTACGCGCTCCCAGCGGGCAAGCGATCTACCCGCATCAAGAACGCTGGCAAGTCGGATGTCTGTACACGTTCAGGGGCATTCGACCTGCTGAGCAGCAGCCACCGCGAGCTCATCAGCAAAATCGTTCATGGGGTTCCCGCTATGGCCCTTCACCCACTCAAAACTGATTTCGTTGGTTGTGACGAGTTCGATAAGCGGTTCCCAAAGATCAACGTTCGCAACCGGTTCACGCTTGGAGTTTTTCCAGCCGTTCCTTTTCCATTTCTTCCACCAGCCATCTCGAAAGCAATTCACGACATAGGTCGAATCAGAGACGACGTGCACTGCAGCGTGTCTAGGGGTCAGGGCCCGCAGGGCCTCAAGCACTGCAGCGAGTTCCATACGTTGATTTGTCGTGTTTGCCTCACCGCCAGCTCCTGAAGGCGATCCGTCTGGCGATACCGCCCAACCCCATCCGCCGGGCCCAGGGTTCCCACTGCATGCTCCATCAGTGAACACGGTGACTACGTCACCCAGATCGTTGGCGGAAGCAGAAAACAACGATGGCTGATCGGACACGATGCAATCCTGCCAGAGATTCATTGCGGTTAGTTGTCATTTGCCTTAGCCGACCTGACAACGACAAATCTCGCGAACTAGCTACTGCGACAGCACAGTGCGAGGGATCGAGAAGAAGAGCCGCTATCGCTACGCCACTCGACGGGTGATCGACGCACGCTTGGTTACGCAGTGTGAATTCATCCGCAAGAAACAATATTCACCGCAGGTAGCCGCCTTTTCAAGGTTCGCACCTGCGAGACTGAAGTAATGATTTTTGATGGGCATGTGCACCAGCTCCCCGATACCGACCCAACCGAAACCGAAGAGTGGCTCGACAGTCTCGAGGCCATCGTCGACTCAAAAGGCAAGACAAGAGCACGTTTCATCTTGTCGAAACTGCTCGCCCACGCAAACGCTCGTCAGGTCAGCTTCCCAGCCACAGTAAGCACCCCGTACGTCAACACCATTCCCCGGGAGCAGCAGCCATGGTTCCCTGGTGACGAACACATCGAGCGTCGTATCAGAGCATTTATTCGTTGGAATGCTGCGGTCATGGTGGTTAAAGCGAACAACGCCGCCGACGGCATTGGTGGCCACCTCTCAACCTTTGCGTCATCGGCTTCACTCTACGAAATTGGCTTCAACCACTTCTTTCGTGGCAAAGATGCAGAGGGCCTCGGCGATCACGTGTACTTCCAGGGCCACGCAGCCCCCGGGATCTACGCACGTGCCTTTCTAGAGGGTCGGCTCGAAGCCGAAGACCTCGATCACTTCCGTCGCGAGATAGGACGAGACGGCAGAGGGTTGTCGAGCTATCCCCACCCACGACTCATGCCAGATTTCTGGGAATTCCCCACCGTCTCAATGGGCCTCGGCCCAATCACCGCTCTCTACCACGCACGATTCAACCGGTACCTCATGAACCGGCAGATGGACGACACCTCAAATAGCAGGGTGTGGGCGTTTCTCGGTGATGGCGAGACCGACGAGCCCGAAACCTTGGGTGCCATCTCGCTCGCCGCCCGCGAGCAACTCGACAACCTCATCTTTGTCGTGAACTGCAACCTGCAACGCCTCGATGGACCGGTTCGAGGCAACGGGAAAATCATCCAAGAACTTGAAGCGGTATTCCGCGGAGCCGGATGGAACGTGATCAAAGTCATCTGGGGCTCGAAATGGGATGAATTGTTGGCTCAGGACAAAGACGGTGTTCTTCTCAACCAAATGAACACCACCGTTGACGGCGAATTCCAGCGCTACGCCGTCGAAGAGGGCAACTACATTCGCGAGAACTTTTTCGGACCAGACCCTCGCCTGCGGCAGATGGTCTCCCACCTTTCAGACGACGAACTCCGAAATCTGCCCCGTGGTGGCCACGACTACCAGAAGTTGTTCGCCGCCTATAAAGCCGCAACTGAGAACCTAGGTAGTGGCCGACCGACGGTCATTCTGTGCAAGACCGTCAAAGGATGGACGTTGGGGCCAGGCTTCGAAGGTCGCAACGCAACCCACCAGATTAAAAAGATGACCCGCGACCAGTTACTTGAGCTGCGCAATCGTCTCCATCTCCATGACGAAATTCCGACTGAATCCCTTGAAGAAGACGACCCTCCGTACTTCCGGCCAAGCGAAGACTCCGTCGAATACCAGTACATGATGGAACGCCGAAAGGCGCTCGGCGGGGTCATGCCAACCCGACGAGTGGCAGTCAAACGTCCGCTTTCGCTGCCTGCTGACGAGGTCTTCCAAGAACTCCGGATGGGGTCTGGGGAATTGCCAGTGAGCACGACAATGGGGTTCACCCGGTTGTTACGCAGCCTGTGCCGTGACGAAAATATTGGCCGGCGCGTGGTTCCGATCATTCCCGACGAGGCTCGAACCTTTGGCATGGATGCACTCTTCCGAGAACTCGAAATCTACGCATCTCAAGGCCAAAAATATGAGCCAGTCGACCACGACCTATTGCTCTCCTACTCAGAAGACTCCGATGGCCAAATTCTCGAAGAGGGCATCACCGAAGCTGGTTCGCTCGCAAGCTTCATCGCTGCCGGATCAAGCTACGCGACCCGCGGCGTGCCCATGATTCCGTTTTACACCTTCTACTCAATGTTCGGATTCCAACGGGTTGGGGATCTCATTTGGCAGGCCGCAGATGCTCGTGTCCGGGGATTTCTCATGGGCGCGACCGCTGGCCGCACCACACTGCTCGGAGAGGGGCTACAACATCAAGACGGGCACAGCCTTGTGCTGGCCTCGACGGTGCCCGCAGTGCAGGCCTATGACCCTGCGTTTGCGTTCGAACTTGGAGCCATCGTCAAAGACGGTATCGATCGTATGTACGGCCCAGATACCCCCGAAACTGAGCGCGATGTCATCTACTACATCACCTTGTACAACGAGAATTACCCAATGCCCGCGCTCCCTGACCACCCTGAAACTTCAGGAGAGTTTGAGCGTGGCGCGGTTCGCGGCCTCTACCGCTGGAGGCCGGCGCCACAGGGGAAGACTCATTCAGCAACCATCATCTTTTCGGGAATTTCACACCAAGCGGCAACTATTGCCGCCAACGAACTTGCCGATCACTACGACGTCGGCGCCGAACTCTGGTCTGCGACAAGTTACAAACGTCTCCGCGAGCAAGCGCTTGAAGTCGAACGCTCTAACCGGTTGCATCCGTCGACACCGCAAGAAGAACCGCTAGTGACCCAGTTGCTCAACGAGTCATTAGGGCCGATCACAGCCGTGAGCGATTTCATGCGTGCGGTGCCTGAGCAGATCTTGCCGTTTGTGCCGGAAGGTCGTCGTTTCAGCGTGCTCGGTACCGACGGCATGGGCCGAAGCGATACCCGTGAAGCGCTCCGTCGCTACTTCGAGGTCGATGCCGGACACATCGTCGTCAGCACTCTCAGCGCGTTGTTGAGCGACCGCAAAGTGTCAGAAGATGTCGTCGAAGATGCCATCAGGCGTTACGACATCGATAGTGACGCCCCCAACCCATACGTGGTGTAAGGCCGTCAACGAACGCGGTCAAGCCATCCGGAAAGGATTGCTACCGCTCTCGGGGCGTGACGTAGACGATGACCGGCGCCAGCAAGCACATTGAGTTCTGCATTCCCGTGTGATTGCGCGAGTTGACGTGCATCACTCACCGGCACCCTACGCACTTCATCTCAGTGAAGAACTATCATACCTCAAGAAGAAAAACAGCGTACA
>JAAXJF010000018.1 GCA_012269985.1 Acidimicrobiaceae bacterium | reverse complement strand
GCACAGCTGCTCTCATCGGATTTGGTGTTTTCACAACATTCTGGATATGGGCACTGTTCTTCGCCTCGAAAGAAGGAGTCAACCGTGTCGAAGATCGCGCCTGGGTTGAATCAGCGCAATCCATCTGCGAAACGGCCGCAGACGAACGGACCGCTCTCGCGAACTACACACGACTTGACGAAGGCGGCGCCGAACTCATCCGCCAGCGTGCCGACATCGTCGACGAGGCAACCGACACCCTCGAACGCATGTTGAACTCGCTTGAGGCGTTACCGCTCACAGGCGAAAAAGGCCAGGCGATTATTCCGCTGTGGATTGATGAATACCGCACATATCTCGGCGACCGCCGAAACTACGCTGCGCAACTTCGGGAAAGCGGCGAGAACCTCCCCTTCTACGAAACCGCGAATCAAATTCCAATTTCAGAGCGACTGGCAACATTTGCTGCGGATAACGAGATGCCTGCGTGCAAACCACCCCTCGATCTCGACATCTGAACCCTGACGAACTCAAGCATCATCAAAGTACTTATGACGGCGACCCATCAGCCTCTGACATCGACTTCACCACGCGTGCCGGAGCCCCAACGGCAACGCTGAACGAAGGAATGCTTCCCGTCACCACACTGTTTGCGCCGATCACCACATGTTCACCAATGTCAGCGCCAGGTAACACGACAGTGCCGTGACCAAGCCACGACCCTGAACCAATACGCACTGGTTTCTCTGGCATTGATTGCTGGGAAATCGGGATGTCAACGTTGTCGTAGCCATGGTTCTGATCGGTGATGTAAACGTGATGACCTGTCCACACATCGTCACCAATGTCGATCGAAAAGTGTCCGACAATTCCAGAACTACGACCAATCAAACAACGATCGCCGATGCGAACCACCGGCTGCGAGAGGCACTCTTGACCCGGAGCCATCCCCGCCGACAATGCAACGTGAGGGCCAATCATCGTGTTCTCACCGATCTCGATGAATCGCTCGTTCATCAGAGAAGTTGCCGGGAAACAAATAATGCTTCCCTCACCGAACGCTCCGAAGCGCCGGCCACGGCGACTCTTCGGCCCAACAGATGCAATGACAGATAGCCGGTCCCAGCACCACGCGACTGCATCGCCCACTCTCGCCATCATCCGACCGCGTATCGAATGAGAAACTGCGCCGATCTGACTTCGGACCACCTCCGCACGCTACCTTCGTCGCAATGACACATGCTCACACCACAACCCCTCTGGGCGATTACTCCGGACTCAACCGTGACGGAGTGTTCGTCTTTAAAGGCATCAACTACGCACTTGCCGATCGCTTCCAACCATCAGAGCTCGAAACCTCTACGTGGAGCGGTCTTCGAGATGCCACCGTGTATGGGCCGCAATGCCTCCAAGTTCCCGGAATCATGGAACAACTTCTCGGCGAGAGCACACAGCCAATGGCCGAAAAATGTCTGACCCTCAACGTGTTCACTGCGGACACCTCGGCCCGTAAACCGGTCCTCGTCTGGATTCACGGAGGCGCCTTCACGAATGGAGCAGGTTCGGTTCCTTGGTACGACGGAAGCAATCTCGTGCGCTCTGGCGACATCGTCGTCGTAACGATCAACTATCGCCTGGGAGCACTCGGGTTCAGAGGCCGAGATAACGCTGGTCTCAGCGATCAGGTCAATGCATTGCAATGGGTCCGCAACAACATCGCATCATTCGGTGGCGATCCATCGCAAGTGACGATCATGGGCGAGTCCGCCGGCGGTGCGAGTGTTATTTCGCTCATGGCATGCCCACACGCTGATGGGTTGTATTCGGGAGCGATTGCGATGAGCCCGTCAATCCCCCAACTTCGGTCGTCTGAAAGGGGTGATGAGGCACTTTCAGAACTTCTTTCCGCAGCAGGCGTAGATCACCCCGACGATCTCATTTCCCTACCAGCTGACGCGTTGCTGAAAGCCCAGGGAGACATGCTTTCTTCGACAGATGAATCCCTCACTGCATTCGCTCCGACAACCGACGACAATTGGCTACCCGGAGATCCGTCAGACCTTGCGGCCTCCAACCCTGTGCCGCTCATCATTGGAACGACGCGAGACGAAATGCATCTCTTCACAGCCTTTGATCCCCACTACACCAAGATCGACGAGGAAGCAGCACGCATAACATTCGAACGTCATTTCGCATCGTCAGAGGCTTACGACATCTACCGAGATCATCGTCCTGGCTCAACGCCCCCACAGTTGGTGTCAGCTCTTGAGACCGACGGAGTCTTCCGTTGGCCTGCCCACCGCATCGCCGAAGCACGGCAACAACAGAAACACAGCACCCACTCCTATTGGTTTACCTTCGAAACACCGGTGTTCGGTGGCGTTCTCGGCAGCTGTCATGCCCTTGATATTCCGTTTGCTCTCAACAACCTCGACCGCAAGGGCGTTGAACTTTTTACCGGCGACGCCCCCGCTCGACGCAAACTCGCTGCATCGTTCTCAGATTCGATGACAACATTCATGCACACCCGCGACGCAGGTTGGCCGCAGTGGGGAGCCGAACGAAACACCCAGTTACTCGATGCCGATACGACAATTGGTGTCGATGTGGTGAGCGATAGCGAACCTCGCATTCGTCAACTCTGGGAAGCCCTCGATGTCAGCTGATCTTGGATCACTGACCGACGTCGCTGGCATCCGTATCGGCCATTACGACAGGTCAAATCGTAATTGGAGAACCGGCACCACGGTCGTTCTCGCCGAGCACCCTGTTACCGCCGGAGTTGATGTTCGTGGCGGAGGTCCGGGCACGCGCGAAACCGACGCTCTCTCCCCAATGAATCTTGTCGACAAGGTCGATGCCATTTGTCTCTCGGGTGGGAGCGCGTATGGACTGAGAGCAGCAGATGGAGTTGTTGATGAATTGGCTGACCGAGAGCGAGGCTTTCGCGTCGGACCAGAAGCCCACCAGGTAGTCCCTGTCATTCCAAGTGCTGTCATTTTTGATCTCGGGCGCGGCGGACACTTTCGGCATCATCCCGACGCTGAATTTGGTCGAAGGGCAACCCGGAGCGCATCGGCACGAGAGCGGCGGCGCGGTTCGATCGGAGCAGGAACCGGAGCCGTAGCGGGCGGTCTTCGGGGAGGTATCGGTATGGCCTCAGCGACGATCGATATCCCGATCGGCGATGAGAAAGTGAGCAACGTCACCATCGCAGCGCTGTGTGTGGTCAACGCACGGGGAAGCCTTATCGACCCCTCATCGGGTCGATCGTGGGAACCTCACCCGCGACTCAAGTCACCGAGCTCCGCTGACAGACAGCGTTACGCAGAACATGTGGACTCACTGACGACAGCGTCGTTTAACACCACCATCGGTGTTGTTGCGACCGATGCGCAGATCGACAGGTCAGAAGCCACTCGTCTCGCAATGAGTTCTCACGACGGCCTCGCAAGATCAATTAGGCCGGTCCACACCCTCGCCGATGGCGACACCATGTTTGCGATGGCAACCGGCAGCGTTGACATCGATTCGCTCGAGCGAACACTTGCCCTGTCGCGTCTGTCGGAAGTCGCGGCGGACGTCACCGCATTGGCCTGCATCGATGCCATCGTCCACGCTGAGCCAATGGCCGATATGCCGTCGTACACGTCGCTTTGCCCCAGCGCTCTCCGATGAACTCCCTCCTTCGTCTCTCCACTCCGTCAGATGCACACCGATGGTCAGATGAACGTCGACGAGACGGGCAGTCCATCGGACTCGTCCCAACAATGGGTGCTCTGCATCGCGGGCACGCCACGCTGATCGAGCGCTCTCAAGCTCTCTGCGACCACACGGTGGTGTCGATCTTCGTGAATCCCACCCAGTTCAACCGCTCAGATGACTTCGATCTTTACCCAAGAACTCTCGACGTTGACATCGCTCTTTGCGACTCTCTCGGTGTCAATGCCGTGTACGCGCCAACCGTAGACGCCATGTATCCAGAAGGGTTCGAAACCAGCATCGACCCCGGTTCTCTCGCCCATCGTTGGGAAGGAGAACATCGGCCCGGTCACTTTGCGGGAGTTGCGACGGTGGTAACAAAACTGTTGACCGCAGTTCAACCTCATATCGCAGTCTTTGGTGAGAAAGATTTCCAACAACTTGCTGTCATCCAACATGTCGTTCGAGATCTCGGCTTGCCCGTCACCGTGGTCGGCGAACCAACAGTTCGAGAAGATGACGGTCTCGCAATGTCGAGCCGCAATATCCACCTCGCTTCCGATGCAAGAGCCCAAGCCACCTCGATCAAACAGGCAATCGATCGGGCTCTCGATCGCTCGACCAGCACGGATTCGCCGAGCGACATCGTTGAGCAGGTAACCAACGATATTCAGCGATCCGGTGGCACCGTCGATTATGTCGCCGTGGTCGATCGCTTGACGCTGGAACCAGTAACTGACCTCAATAGCGACACCCGACTCCTCGTTGCAGCATGGTTTGGCGGTGTGCGACTTATTGACAATGTCGCCCTCGCTGCAACGGAGTGATCCTGGCGTAACTCAGACCTCGCCTGCGCCAACTACATTTTCAATCGTGATGTCTTCGACTCACCAAAACATCCAACGACCGAACTCGCTGTGGGAGGACACCCTCTCCGCCGATGACCGCTGCGTCGAAGAGCCACTCGAATCATCGATAAGGGCCGATATCACCATCATTGGAGCAGGTCTCACCGGACTGTGGTCTGCGTATTACTTGTCTCAACAGCTCCCAGATGCCGACATCGTGGTCATCGACTCGGCGGGCGTGGGCTTTGGTGCGAGTGGCCGAAATGGTGGATGGGCCTCAGCACTTCTTCCAATGGGACTTGAGCGCATCGAGCGGGAGCACGGCCGAGATCTCGCAACACAACTGCAAACCGAGATGCACAGCACCTTGGATGAAATTCAACGAGTACTCGCAACGGAAGGCATCGATGCCGCAGAACAGCGCGGGGGGACCTTCACCGCTGCCCGTTCCGCCCCACAACTCAAACGAGTTGCCCACGAGGTGTCGACATACCAACGCTTCGGCTTCGGCGATGAGTACCGCTTCCTCAACGGTGCTGCGGCGAGCGACATCTGCAAGATGTCCGAACTCGCTGGAGCAATGTTCACTCCACATTGCATTGCGGTGAACCCGGCCAAACTCACCCATGGCATCGGGCGCGCTGTCGTTCGTAATGGTGTGCGCATTCTCTCCCCTGTTCGCGCAACGGCCTTTGGACGAAGAAGTGTCACCACCGACAGGGGAACGATTTCGACGAAGTACATTGTCCAGGCCACCGAGGGTTATACGTCTGACATCGACGGCCAACATCGCAACATGGTTCCGCTCTACTCGATGATGATCGCCACCGAACCACTGCCTGAAGACATGTGGAACACGATCGGACTCGCCAACCGTCCGACATTTGACGACTCCCGCCACCTCATCGTCTACGGGCAACGAACTGCCGACGGCCGGCTCGCATTCGGCGGAAGAGGAGCCCCGTACCATTTCGGGTCGGCTATTCGCCCGACATTCGATACCAACACCACCATGAGAAATCGAATTCGCGCCGCGCTCATCGACCTGTTTCCCGCTATTCGAGACGCGCGCATCACCCACCACTGGGGTGGTCCACTGGGTATTCCGAGAAATTGGGCATGCTCAGTTCACGCAAATTGGAACGATGGCATCGTGACCGCAGGCGGATACGTCGGTGACGGCGTGAGCGCAACAAATCTCTTCGGACGGATCGTCGCTGATCTCATCACTGAACAAGAGCACGACTCTGGCCAGCATGATCGTTCCGATTTGCTTCGCCTTCCCGTGGTTGGGCCGCTCTCTCGGCGATGGGAGCCCGAACCGATTCGCTGGATGGGTATCAATGCCGGGCGGGTCGCCGCACGTTTTGCAGATACGAGCGAGCACCGCACAGGAAAGACAAGCCGATTCTTGGGTGGAGTTATCGACGGACTACTCCGTCGCTGATCAACGGCGAATCGTCGGATCAGAAAACCGTGCGAGTAAGCGCAACGTGTGCACCGATGACCCAGACAGCACGCCCCCTCGTCCAAGCAATCGGCCACCCTGCCAATTCGACAAGCCGAGTTCTGGTTGACCGAGGGCATACTGCCCGTCAACCCAGCGGGTAAAGCCGTTACCCACGAACGGAGCATCGGCAGATGCGTACACACTCTCGACCAACTCTGGCTCGTCGGTCAGCACTGACACTACGAAATGTGGGCTGTGCTCATTGCATAACTTGACGGCATGCTCGATGGAGTCAACGAGCACGATCGACAGTTCAGGATCGTTCTCCCATTCAAACTCATGGCCAAGACCCGCCTCGGGCAGCGGCTCAGTGCGGATGTGATCAGCAGCCGCACTCTGAGCGATGAGAGTCCGAAGCTGGTCATCACCGTGGATTATTCCCGTTGCTTTGCGCTCGGCTGCTGCTGCAGCGACGGCCTGGACTACTACGGGAAGCAATCTATCGACCGCTGACCTCTCGATGCAGCACACATTTACCGTGTTGCAGACCTTCCGGTCGAGTGAGGCCGCAACAGCAGGTTCCACCCAATTTGGGGTTGCGGTCGATGGCACGATCATCCAGGCGCCACCCGTCCCGTGAAGACTCACCGGCGTGCCAACAGAGCGAGCAATGCCCCCGAGCTGATCTACCGCCGGGCCTGATCCTCGGGCAACTGCGAGCGCAAGTCGACGATCGGCGAATAATGCCCAGCCGGCTGCGTGAGCACGAGACTCAATAAGCACGATTGACGACGTTGGTAATCCGGCCGCAGTGAGTGCGGGGACGACTGCACTGGCCATCATGGCTTGCGCGGTACCCAAGGCATCAGAGCCGATTCGCAGAACTGCCGTGTTCCCCGTACGTATCACTCCGGCTGCGTCCGCGAACACGTTAGGGCGACCTTCGAAGACGAACCCAACGACACCTACCGGTGCTCGACGCACTTCGATATCCCACCCCGCGTGGTGGACCATGTCGACGGTTTCGTCACGTCGCATGCCGATCTCGCTCCACATGTTGAGACCCTCAACCATGTCGTCGAGCATCTTCTGGGTGACTTCGAGGCGCGTGGTCGACCGGCCACGTCGTTGAGCATCAGCAACGTCGATTGCGTTTGCCGCCAGAATCTGCTCTCTGACGTCGGTCGAAGTGAGCGCAAATCCAAATGAGCGAAAGAATGAACTGATCGCGTCGTCGGAGCACTGGGCAAGATCGGAAAAGGCATCATCTGCCGCTTCAACAGCAGCCGACACCATTTCGGCCTCAGCCTGTGGGATATGCAGCAAACTGTCATCTGAAATCAACAACTGATCTCCCGCAACAAACGCGGTTGCGAGCTCGGCGCTTACACGCACACCTTCGCCGCCACCGGTTAATACCAGTTGGCCCTCTTCGAGTCGGTTGATCTGCTCACGCATCTCAGATCACCTCGCTCATTCCTACCGGCCGTCCACATTCAATCGACTGATGGGCGGCGACCCCTATTGCCACCGACCTCATTCCGTCGAGAAGGGTCACCTTCGCTGCTTCCACGCTACGAATCGCCGCAAGGAAATCGACGTGCTCGAGGTAGCTCGCATCGTTGTGAGGTCCGACCTGGCGAATGCTGTCGACGGTGCTTGTGCTCACGATGGCACCGCCGAAATGAGGGATGTTCTCAGAGTGCTCAACGCCCATCATCCCTGTTCCGATGACGCCATACCTGACGGAGTCTGTGCCGACCCCTGCTGAGTCACTCATTTCCACGCTGTGAAGCGTACGCTCGAACCCATGGAAGACAACCGTTTCTACTTCCGCCAATTGCTTTCCGGTCGCGACTTTGCCGTCGGCAATGACTTTGCGACGCAGATGGTCAACTTTTCGTATGCGATCGGTGACCGAGCAACCGGAGCGTGTCTGCTCGTCGACCCGGCGTGGCATGTCAATGATCTCGTCGACATTGTCGAAGCTGATGGAATGTCGGTTGAAGGTGTTCTTGCGACCCACTACCACGCCGACCACGTCGGCGGGTCAATCATGGGTCACGACATCGAGGGCGTCGCCGCACTGTTGGAGCGAGTCGACTGCCCGATTCACGTGCAAGCTGCCGAGGTGCCGTGGATGGAACGAACCGCAGACGTCACCGCCGATCAACTTGTTGCCCACGAACCAGGTGATGTTCTGGCGGTCGGAGATGTCGAGGTCACTCTCGTTCACACACCAGGTCACACTCCCGGAAGTCAGTGTTTTCTCGTTGACGGCCGTCTGGTTGCAGGAGACACCCTCTTTTTAGATGGGTGCGGTCGTACCGACCTTCCGGGGTCTGATGCATCAGCCATGATGGAAAGTCTTCGGATGCTGTCAACAGTTCCCGACGATGTCATTTTGTATCCGGGCCACCGATACTCGCTCGCATCATCGGCGACGATGGGTGCGGTTAAGCAGTCGAATTTCGTCTTCCAACACTGATACGTCTCCGCCGGCCACCGGCGTGGTCACCACGTATCGACTTGAGGCCGAGTCGGGCTCGTGCGATCTTGAGGTGGCACAGAGCGAAGGAGCGTCGACAACCAGCGACGGGTATCCGCCGGGTCGATGACATCATCAATTTCGAACCACGTGGCAATGCTGAGCGCCTTCCCGTGCTCGTAGAGACGATCGACGAGCTGTCGAAAAAGTTGCTCTTCTTCTTCGGGTGAACCTGCTGCTTCAAGCTCTTTGCGGTAGCCCAGTCGAACATACCCCTCAAGACCCATGCCGCCAAACTCACCGGTCGGCCATGCAAGACATGCAAGCGGGGCTTTAGTGCTTCCGCCCATCATCGCCTGAGCTCCCAAGCCATATGACTTTCTCAAGACCACCGAAATCACTGGCACCGTCACGTTTGCGCCGGTGACGAACAATCGGCTGCAATGACTCACCACCGCCGTTTGGGCTCTCTCAGGGCGACGCATCATCTCGGGGGTGTCGTTCACGGTCTGGATTGGCAAACCGTGAGCGTCACATAACTGCATGAACCGAGCTGCTTTGTCTGCTCCATCGGAATCGATCGCACCGGCAAGGTGTGCAGGGTTATTTGCGATGACTCCAACCGGTCGACCTTCAACTCGTGCAAGGGCAGTAATCATGCCGACACCGAAGTCCTTGCGAATCTCGAGCACGCTGTCATCGTCAAACATGCCATCGATCACATTTCGCACGTCATAGGCGCGAAGACGATCGACAGGAATCACATCTCTGAGGACTGTTTGATCACTACTTGACCAGTCATCGATCGCGCCCTGAAAGTACGAGAGGTACTTTCGAGCCACCTCGACCGCCTCAGCTTCATCTTCGACGAGGATGTCGATCACACCGTTTGCTGACTGCACCGAAGTTGGGCCAATCTCTTTTGGCTCGTAGACGCCAAGCCCGCCGCCTTCAATCATGGCGGGGCCGCCCATGCCGATGTTCGAGTCTCGGGTGGCAATGACGACATCGCAGCAGCCAAGGATTGCCGCATTACCGGCAAAGCAATACCCGGAGTTCACACCCACCATCGGAACTGTTCCTGACAACTGGCCCCACCACAAGAACGCATAACAGTCGAGCCCGGTGACGCCACCGGTGTCGGTGTCACCGGGGCGTCCACCTCCGCCTTCGGTAAAGAACACCACCGGTAGGCGTAGCTCTTCTGCGAGTTCGAAGAGTCGGTCTTTTTTCCGGTGATTCTGGTGTCCTTGCGTGCCGGCAAGCACTGAATAGTCGTACGACATCACGACGCACTGCGCATCATGGCCCTCAAATTGGTCGCCATTCACCGAAGCGATGCCACCCACCAAACCATCAGCGGGAGTGTTCTCGATGAGGTCATCAAGTTCTCGCCGCTTTCGTTGGGCGGCGAGAACAAGTGGGCCGTACTCGACAAGGGAACCCTCGTCGATGAGATCTTCGACATTTTCACGCGCAGTGCGATGTCCACGCTCCCTCCGACGTTCCACCGCTCTGGGCCGAGCCTCATCAAGGCCGATTGCGTGCCGCTCGACCACTTCGAAGAGGTCTGGTCGATCAAGCCCAAGAGGTCCAGACGCTGAGACCTCCTCGGTGGCTTCTTCTGGGCCTTCTCGTGCCTCGCTGCTTGCGTTGATTGAGGCGATGACATCGCCCGGCTTCACCGTCGACCCCACCTCGACTGCAACAGCAGACAGCACACCTTGAGTGTGGGCAAAGAAGTCATGATGAAGATTCATCGACTCCAACATTCCAAGCAACTGACCCTGTCGAACAGGTGTCCCGGCGGTCACCTCCCATGTCACGATTGTGCCTTGCATCTCCGCGGTGATAGCAACGTTGTGGTCCGTAGTCATGCCCTGAGTTTGGCAGTCACCTGTCAATCTGTCCGACTCGGCCGAGCCGACCGGCTTCGTCCGGAGATCATATTTGGCCGGGGCGGCGCTGGAAGGTAGTAATCGACTGTTCCCCCATCACCAACTCGGCGGCGACTGCGGCGAAGAGCGCAGGCACAATGAAGTTTGGTCGCCCTGTCGATTCGGCAACGAACATCACCGCAGCAAGCGGAACGCGATAACCGGCCCCGAGAAACGCTGCGATTCCAATCAGCGTGTAGAGGGAGAACCGTTCGGGGTGAACGACCTCCCCGACTGCTCGTCCGACGATCGCTCCACCGACAACGAGAGGAATGAAGACTCCACCGACGCCACCTCCAACCAGGGTTGCTGCGGAGGCGAATGAACGAATGATGAACACTGCAATCAATAACCAGAGAGCAATATCGGCCTCAACGAACAGCCATTCTTCGAGGACTTCGTATCCGGCACCAAGGCTGAGGGGTAAACCAGTGAGTTCTCGTGACAGCAGCACCAATCCAATAAGTGTCGCCGATGCCGACATGATTCTGATTGGAAAGGAGCGCACCGAAAACGCTTTTGCCAATCTGATCAATTTTGCAAATGCCCGAGCGCCGATTGCACATGCAACACCAATGGCGAGGGCGCCAAATAGGTCTCGGATCTCGAACTGTGGAACGGGGATGATCGTTCCACCTAGCAGCGGTGTGGTGTCGCTTAACGATACGAAGGTGAAGTAACCAGTGGCGCTTGCAACAAGAGCAGGAAGCAACATACGTCGCGCTAGGTCATCACGATACGGAACTTCAAGAGCGAAGATGGCTCCCGTCGCTGGGGCCTTAAAGATGGCCGCAACACCTGCGGCGGCACCTGCGACGAGAAGGGTTCGATGATCACTACCTCGGAACGGTGCGGGAAGCCGGCGCTGAATCTGTGAGCCGAGCGTCGACCCGCCGTATAGCGACGGACCCTCAAGACCGAGTGAGCCACCGGTGCCGAGCGAGGCGACAGCTGCGACACTTCGTGCCACCAGTGCACGAAGCCCAAGCCGATACTGGGAGTCATGGAACGAGTGCAGGTACTCGTCTGATGTCGATCCCGAGATACCGCCACCGATGTACCGAAGCGACAGAGCCGCTACGAGAAGGCCGCTTACGGGAGCGGTAAGCAATATCCACAATGGCGCCTCAATCAGACGGTCATACACCGCATGCACTGCAACATCGAGACCTCGCACAAACAGACCGGTTGCGATTCCCGTCGCCGCAGCGAGAAGCACGACCTCACGGGATCGCCGGATAATTGATCGGAATTCGTCTCGCCGCTGCGAAAAAACATCAGGGCGAACAGAGCGAGTCACCCTGTTATGGATCAGACGACTCAAAGGCACATTCAGGCACTATAGAAGTTTGATCGCCCATTTGCTGAAATAGTTTCGCTCAGTAACTCAACCACGCCCC
This sequence comes from Acidimicrobiaceae bacterium, assembly GCA_012269985.1. Classification (GTDB taxonomy): domain Bacteria; phylum Actinomycetota; class Acidimicrobiia; order Acidimicrobiales; family Ilumatobacteraceae; genus Casp-actino5. The sequence continues at coordinate 33,274 of JAAXJF010000018.1, read as the reverse complement.
TAATGCCTCCCACCAATTGAAACTATCGTTCCCATCCGGGCAACTCCGTCCCACGAGTAATGTCGGACCGACGGACTTTGGGGTCATCTCACGGCAACGGGAAATACGTAATCGACAGTTCGCCGTCGATCACATGAGACGTGACATCCACAAACTCGCGTAAGCGCGGTCATGCCTTACGCCCAACACCGTCGTAACTGAGGCCCGCTGCTCTCACAGACTGGGGGTCAAGAAGGTTGCGGGTGTCGACAATGGCCGAACCTGACAACAATTCCTTTACCTGTTCGAAGTCGAGAGACCTGAACTCTGGCCATTCAGTGAGAATCACGAGCACCTCCCCCCCTCTCATTGCCTCATCGACTGACTGTTGAACGTTGATTCCTTCGAGGAACGAGTCTTGAATCCGGCTAAGCCTGCCCGTCGTCGTCGGGTCGTATGCCCTCACCGTTGCCCCAAGTTCACGAAGACGACCGATAATCGCCAAGCTTGGCGAATCTCTCAAATCATCAGTGCCTGCTTTGAAGGTTAAGCCGAGCACCGAGATTGTCATTCCGTTGAGGTCATTCGTGCCGGCTGCACGCTGGACTTTTCGAACCATCCGTTCTCGCTGCTCATCGTTCACTGCAATGACACCGCGCATCATCGAAAAGCCATAGCCGTGCGTTTCAGCGAGATGAACCAGCGAATGAGAGTCTTTTGGAAAGCAACTACCGCCCCATCCGGGTCCCGGCTGCAAGAACTCACGTCCGATACGTCGATCAGAGCCAATTCCCTCGACAACGTCAACGACATCGGCACCAACGGCCTCACACATTGCAGCAACCGAGTTCACGAATGAATTCTTCTTTTCTAGAATTCCATTTGCTGCGTACTTGATTTTTTCTGCTTAGGATGCATCTGTTATGATTATCTCGGTTTCAATCGATGAGTAAAGTTCGGCGACTTTCTCCGCTGCGCCGCGATCGTCGGCACCAACCACCACTCGATCAGGGTGGAGAAAGTCATTAACCGCAGTTCCCTCTCGGAGAAACTCAGGATTTGATACGACTTTGATATCGGCACGCTGAATCACCTCATCGACAACGATGGTGGTTCCTACCGGGACTGTCGATTTGTTCACCACGATGGCTCCTTCGCAGAGCACCGGGCCGATCTCTGCGCTTGCCGCTTCGATGAATGAAAGGTCGGCGGAGCCGTCTCTATCCTCGGGTGTCGGCACGCATAGAAACACGATGTCGGATCGCTCTCCCACCTCGGTAGCCCCAACAACAAATTCGAGTCGGCCAGCCGTAATTCCTTCATTAACGATTTCGGTGAGGCCTTTCTCGACAATTGAAATTTCGCCCTTGCGTAACCGGTTGATTTTCTCTTCATCAACGTCTCCGCAGACGACTGTGTACCCAAGGTGGCTGAGGCATGCACCCGTGGTCAGGCCTACATAGCCGACACCCACGACTCCGATCACTGGTTTGTCACTCATCACTTACTCTTTAGGCAGCGGTCGTGATTCCCGACTCGCTTTTACTGCGCAACTCACATGTGCGCTCCATGAGGTTAACCGTCAAACTATGGTCGAAGGAGTGATAAACGTTTCGAACGTCCTACTTCCCGCCGACGTTGACGCTGCGTGCCCAGATGGCAGCGCAATCTGCACGTGGGTCTACGACATTTCTGGTGGTAGTGACCGGCTTGCACAATTCGCTGAGTGGTTCCTTGATCGGCCCATCCGATTTCTGGCGGTCATTCTTGGAGCATGGCTGCTTTCAAAAATTATTCGCCGATCGATACGGAAGATCGTCACTCACATCGTGACCGCTGACCGATCATCAACATTCCAAAGACTCGATCGACTCGGCGTGCCAGTCACAGGCCTCATCGAATCTGAGGATCCCCTCATCGCTGAGCGTCGACAAGCCCGTGCGCTTTCCATTTCGAACGTTCTTGGTTCCGCGGTATCGGTTGCGGTGTGGAGCATCGGCTTCACGACGGCGCTTGGGACAATCGGCATCAACCTTGGCCCGCTGATCGCCGGCGCCGGCATTGCGGGCGTTGCACTTGGTTTTGGTGCGCAAAGCCTCGTTCAAGACTGCATTGCCGGACTCTTTATGTTGTTGGAAGACCAATATGGAATTGGTGATGTCATTGATCTCGGCGAAGCGGTCGGTGTCGTCGAAGAGGTCACCCTTCGCACCACCGTGCTGCGTTCACTAAACGGCACGGTGTGGCATGTGCCGAACGGCCAGGTGTCACGGGTTGGCAACCTCAGCCAACTGTGGTCGGTGGCCGTCATCGATATTGATGTTGCGTACGACAGCGATTTGGCAGAGGTCAGGTCGATTCTTCAAGAAGCGGTCAGCGAAGTGTGCGCGCGAGAGGAGTTCACCGAATCGGTGCTTGAGCCCCCAACGGTGCTCGGTGTTGAATCACTTGGAGCCGACGGCATCACGCTTCGGGTGACGATCAAAGTCGATCCGGGCGATCAGTGGTCGATTCAACGTGCGGTCCGCGAGCATGTGAAGGTCGTGTTTGATCGCCATAACATCGAGATTCCGTTCCCGCAGCGAACCGTGTGGGTGCGCAATGAGGGTGACGTCACCGAATGATGCCCAGCGGTTTGCTTTGGGCGATCGCAGCGGTGCTCATTCTGCTGCGAGTGGTCTGGTGGCTCGCAGCAAGCGACAAGATCTGCAGAGGTACGTCGACGCATGACGCCGGCGATCCCATCGACCTTGCAAACTGCCCGAGTGTCGTCGCTGCCTTTGCGCTCTCCGGAGCAGATGGTGGCGCCTGCTATCTCCTCGATCATGCCGCTTCAGCCGCAGTGGCCGAACTTGTTGCATCTGGTGCCCTCAACGCCCAGACCAATGGTGATGAAGCATGGCTCTCGGTTGGTGAGCCGCTCAACCTTGCGAGTGACGACGCCATGCTCGTTGACATGCTGTCAGCTCGAATGAGTCGCAGCCATGACGGGTCTGAGGTTGTCGACAGCGGAACACTCGCTCATCATCCACCTCGGATGATGTGGTGGTTGAGGTATCGGCGGGCGGTTGCTAGTCGTTCCAGGGCGGCCGGCATCACCGAGGCAAGGTCGGCGTTCGGGGTGCTGATTGGAATCACTGCTGTCGCGGGTCTGATCGGAGTGGCTGGGCTCGCAATCGGTGCTCGCTCAGTCATCTCCGCCGTTGCGTCGCTCGATCCGCTCGCCCTTCGCTTGTGGTGGCTCGTGCTTGGAATTGCCGGAGGTCGAATAGCCCTCGATGCGCTGCGCGCAAGTGTTGAGAGTTCTGACATGTTGACTGGTGCGGGTCGTCAACTCGTCCTTCGTCTTGCGCATCACCGTGACCAACTGTCTGGCGCTTTTGGCCCAACGCATGGTGTCGGTGACTCTGCCGACACGGCGCTTGCAACCGCTGTCGGGCTTCCGACCAGAGTCGCTCGTCAGGTGCCGCTGTTTTCTTCTCGTTGCGAGCCGCTGATGTGGTCTGACTACAGCGGCTCGCTTCGACTCGTTCGCATGCACCGGGATTGGCGTCCTGGGGAGGGTGCTCACCCCCGGTCGGCTCTTATAGGCGGGCTCTGTGCTGCGCTTGTCGGCGTTGCTGTGCGGTGGTTGCTCAAACGTGTTGCATCGAGCGAGTGGTACACGTCGCTCCTCCAAGAGGCGAGTCCAGCGGTGAGTGACACCGAGCGGTTGTTGTCGATTGGCCAGCAGGTTGCGCTCGTCCCTTTGGTGGGAGGTACTGCTCTTGCCGTGATCGGCTTCATCGATCTCTTTGCGAGGCGCTCGGTGGAAGGGGTTGTCATCGACGTCCGTCTCCCCGAGGAGCGTACGGCACCACAAAAGTTAAGGGCGTTTCTCACAGGCGCGGGTCATGACGGTGTCGCAATTGTTGAAATGACCGTTGAACGTTCGACAATGGGAACGACACAAACGTTTGTTGTTGATGCGCGAGCGGCAGCACCGATCGGTGCCGAGGTGACTATCGAGCACACTGTATTGCTGCGCCGAGTGCGTTGGGTTGCCCCACGTGGAACGTCTGGAGCGGCACGGCCGGCTGACTCTACGCTGAAGTCATGACACAACATCGTCAGCGCATTGTCACCCTTGACTTGGAGGGTGTGCTTGTCCCTGAGATATGGGTTGCGATTGCCGAGCGCACCGGGATCGACGAACTGCGCCGGACCACCCGAGATGAACCCGACTACGACGTATTGATGCAGGAGCGTCTCAGCATTCTTAAAGACCACGGTCTCACAATGTCCATGATCCAAGACGTCATTTCGACTCTGTCTCCCCTCGATGGAGCGAAGGAGTTTCTCGACGAGTTGCGGTCGGAAGTTCAAGTGTTGATCTTGTCGGACACGTTCGAACAGTTTGCTCAACCGTTGATGAAACAGCTCGGGTGGCCAACGATTTGGTGCCATCAGCTCATTACAAATGCAGACAAGATCACCAATTATCGGCTTCGCATCGATGACCAAAAGCGTCGAGCAGTCGAGGCGTTACGGTCCCTCGAATTCACCGTCGTTGCGGCCGGCGATTCGTATAACGACACGACAATGCTTGGTGCCGCTCATGCCGGGTTCCTGTTTCGGGCTCCCCAGCGCGTGCAGGATGAATTCGACTTTCTTGCTCTTGAGGAGTACCCCGCCTTATTGCGGAGCATCAGATCGGCATTCACTGAGCTCAACTCATAAGCCCCGACGCTTGCTGGCAAGCTGTTGGCGCATAACCTGCCCGGGTGCCATCTGATGCCAACGAGTCCGTAACGTCATCGCAGTCCATCAGTCTCGGACTCTTCGGGGCGGCGATAGCGGTCTCGGCATGGGGGTCATCAGGAGTCATCGTTAAAGCGCTCGACCTCGATCCGGTCGCAATTTCGTTCTATCGATTCACGGTGTATTCGTTAGCGATCTTTCTCGTGATACGGCTTCGCGGCAACAAGCCCACGCTGAGGGTTCTCAAACATTCCGCAGCTGGCGGGATCTCGCTCGGCATCGATGTTGTCCTGTTCTTTACCGCGGTGAAGACCACCACCATTGTGAACGCCACCACGATCGGTGCATTGCAGCCAATCATTGTGCTGTCGATCGCAACCCGCTTTTTTGGTGAGCGAGTTCGACTTCGGGAAATCATTGCCGCTTTCGTTGCGATCGCTGGTGTTGTCGTCGTCATCACCCAGTCGTCGGGAAACCCCGAGTGGAACGGCGCTGGCGACCTTGCGGCACTCGGAGCTCTCTTCGCGTGGACCGGCTACATCGTGATGTCCAAGCGATCGGCAGGGGTGCTGACCTCAACCGAGTACACACTTGGCACCGGGTTCTGGACCGCATTGGTGGCCCTCCCGGTCGGATTTGCGGCCGGCCAAGACATGTCGATTCCGAACGTCAATCAATGGGCAGTGCTCTTGGCGCTAGTCATCATCGGTGGATTATTTGGCCACTCGCTGATGAATTGGTCTCTGACCCGTATCCCATTGTGGATTGGGTCAACGCTTACATTGCTGATCCCGATCGTCTCATCACTCATCGCTTGGATCGCCCTCGACGAAGCGCTCACTGCAATTCAACTTGGCGCAATCGGACTCGTCATCGTCGCCCTCTCCGTCATTGTCACCTCGCAGCGCAACCCCACCCCGACACCGCCTCCAACGGCTCCGCTAACCTCGTCTACAACCGATTCACTTTCGGGTGACGCTAAACCTACGTCGCCCCCTAACCCCTGATAATTGGAGATTCCGCGATATGTCTGACCAATCGGCAGCAATTGATTACACCTTCACCGATGAGGCACCTGCCCTTGCGACATATTCGTTGTTGCCGGTGGTTCGTGCATTTGCGGGCGTGGCAGGGATTGGGGTGACCTCATCAGATATTTCGCTGTCGGGGCGCATCATTGCGGTCTTTCCTGAGCGACTTACCGAAGAGCAGCGAATTCCTGATCACCTTGGGCTCCTCGGTGAGCTCACTGCTGATCCCACTGCGAACATCATCAAACTGCCGAATATCTCTGCTTCAGTTCCACAGTTGAAGGCGGCGATTGCGGAGTTGCAAGCAAAGGGTTTTGACATCCCTGATCATCCGGACAACCCGTCAACAGATGAAGAGCGCGACATTCGGGCTCGTTTTGATCGGGTGAAAGGTTCAGCGGTCAACCCGGTTCTGCGTGAAGGAAACTCAGACCGACGGGCACCCAAGGCAGTGAAGGAATACGCCCGAAGCCACCCGCATTCAATGGGTGCATGGACTGCTGGGTCAGAAAGCCATGTGGCGACCATGTCGTCCGGCGATTTTCGCTCGAACGAGCAGTCGGTGACGATTGCAGCCGACACGTCACTTCGTATTGAGCACGAGGCAATTGATGGAACGGTGTCGATACTTAAAGACTCCGTTCCAGTGCTTGCAGGAGAAATTGTCGACAGCACCTTCATGGATGTTGCCGCTCTTCGGGCATTCCTCGATGCACAAATCGAAGATGCCCGCTCTTCTGGCGTGCTGTTCTCACTGCACATGAAGGCAACGATGATGAAGGTCTCCGACCCCATCATTTTTGGTCACGCCGTGCGAGCCTTTTTTTCCGAGACGTTCTCTGAGTTCGGCGACGTTCTTCAGGGCGCCGGAGCCAACCCAAATAACGGTCTTGGATCTGTGCTGAGCGCGCTCGACAATGTGCCAGCGGACGAACGGTCGCAGATTGAGGCGTCGGTTGCCGCCGGTATCGCAAACGGTCCCGCACTTGCCATGGTTGATTCCGACAGGGGCATTACCAATCTGCACGTGCCAAGTGACGTCATCGTCGACGCCTCGATGCCGGCAATGATCCGCACGTCAGGCCAAATGTGGAACAGCGATGGCGAGCAGCAGGATGCGAAGGCGGTCATTCCTGACTCGAGTTATGCCGGGGTGTATCAAGTTGTCATCGATGACTGTCGTGAACATGGTGCGTACAACCCGTCGACGATGGGATCGGTGCCAAATGTCGGGCTCATGGCCCAAAAAGCCGAGGAATACGGCTCGCACGACAAGACATTCGAAATCGCATCAGCCGGAAATGTTCGGGTGGTTGATGCAGCGGGCACGGTGTTGATGTCGCATCAGGTCGACACGGGTGACATTTGGCGGATGTGTACCGTGAAAGATTTGCCAATTCGTGACTGGGTGAAGCTCGCAGTTGGTCGGGCTCGTGCCACTGGCGCTCCTGCTGTGTTTTGGCTCAACGAGTCACGCGCTCACGACCGTGAGTTGATTGCGAAAGTTCGCAGTTATCTCAATGACCATGACACCGATGGTCTCCGGGTCGAGATCATGTCACCGGTTGAGGCCACAAAGTTTTCGGTCGATCGGATTCGACGCGGCGAAGACACGATCTCGGTCACCGGCAATGTCCTTCGCGACTATCTCACCGACCTCTTCCCCATTCTCGAACTAGGTACAAGCGCAAAGATGCTCTCGATCGTTCCTCTGATGAACGGAGGCGGGCTCTTTGAGACCGGCGCAGGCGGGTCGGCACCAAAACATGTGCAGCAGTTCGAAGCCGAGAACTACCTACGTTGGGACTCTCTCGGTGAGTTCCTCGCGTTAGCGGTCTCGTTTGAACATCTTGCATCGGTCACAGGCAACGCAAAGGCTGGGGTTCTCGCATCGACTCTTGATGCCGCGACCGGCCAAGTTCTCGAACATGATCGCAGTCCGGCGCGTCGGGTAGGCGGCCTCGATAATCGCGGTAGCCACTTTTACCTGGCGATGTATTGGGCGCAAGCTCTTGCAGCACAGAGCGACGATGCTGGCCTCGCTGCAGCATTTGGCCCTGTTGCCGAAGCGCTCACCTCGGGTGAGAACGACATTGTCGCCGAACTCGCTGCAGTCCAGGGATCACCGTGTGATGTCGGTGGCTACTACCGCCCGAACGACGACCTTGCCAGCGCTGCAATGCGTCCAAGCGCAACATTTAATTCCGCCCTCGAATTACTCGCTTAGCAAAGGGTTGCTGAGTCAGTTCGCCGGCTCAGCAACAAACACCGGAATGACACGGCCCGCCTCGGCGGCCTTTGTTTCATACTCAAGAAATGGTGCAAAGACTGCAGCCGAACGTTCCCACCAAGTAGCGCGCTCCTCGCCACTGATTTCTCTCACGGTGAACGCCGAAGGTGTAGGGCCATCTTGAATCATTACCGACTGGTCAGCGAGAAGGTTGTAGTACCAACCCGGGTGCGTTGGTGCTCCACCTTGTGATGCAATGAGCGAATAGCAGCCCTCGTGCTCAACTCTCATGAGTGCGATTTTTCGGGTCGCTCCGGTCTTGACCCCTTTCATTGTGACAATGATGACGGGAATACCTGTATCTCGCAGCGTGTTCGCTCGGGTGCCGCCTGACGCCTCATATTCCGCGACCTGATCAGCCACCCATTGCCATGTACTTGGGATGTAGTTTCCGTTCATGACTTGAGATTAGATTTCGAATGTAAGCAGAGGTGTGTCAGGTCACAGGGGTCGCTGGTCCTCTGCCGTCGAAGAACCCGACCACATTGCGGGCAGCGAGCGTCGCCATCGCAGTTCGAGTTTCGACGGTTGCCGATCCGAGATGTGGAACTAGCACGGCGTTGTCGAGGCCCAACAGCCCGGGGTGAACTTCGGGTTCACGTTCAAAGACATCGAGCGCGGCTGCGCCAATCTCGCCATTCGATAACGCTTCAACAAGGGCGGCTTCATCAACGATCGGTCCTCGAGCGGTATTGACGAGCACTGCGTCGTTTCGCATTGCACTTAAAGCAGCTGCATCAATGAGGTGATGCGTTTGCTCGCTGTACGGGCAATTCAATGAGACGACATCAGATGTTGCGAGTAGTTCGTCAAGATCACAGCGGCGAGCATCGAGGGCAGCTTCGATATCGGGCGCCACGGCACTTCGGTTGTGGTACACGATCTGCATTCCAAACGCGCGAGCCCGTTGAGCGAGCGCTTGCCCAATTCCGCCCATCCCAATAATTCCGAGTTGACGACCTTGCAACCCGGTGCCGAGCATCATGAACATTCCCCATTTCCACGGGGTTTCCGACCTAATGAGGCGCTCCCCTTCTCCGAGACGGCGTGTCACCATAAGAAGCAGACCCATGGCGAGATCTGCGGTTGCGTCGGTGAGCACCCCCGGCGTGTTGGTAACCGTCACGCCTCGGACTTGGCATAACCCGACATCGATGTTGTTATAGCCCACCGCAACATTGGCGACGATTTTGAGCTGGGGAGCCGCATCAAGAAATGCCTCGTCAACGGTGTCGGTGAGAAGGGTGACCACTGCGTCTGCGGTCGCAAGTTGCTCGTCACGTATGTCGTGCGGAATCGGCTCGTCATCGGTCCAGGCCCACACCTCTCCGATGGTTTTCAATACCTCAACACCGGGCTCAGGAATTTTTCCGGTGACGACAATGCGTGGGACAGTCATTTCGCTCCTTTATCGATCCACTCGGCAAATCGTTGAAGTCCGCGCTCGATGCGCTCTTCACCGATGCCGGAATACGCGAGCCGAATAAATCGATCGTCTTCACGTGGGAGTGGTCGGCCGAAGTGATGCCGTGTGCAAAACGACATTCCTGTTTCGTGGAGCGCTGCGGTCGCAAACTCGCCAACATCTGTGTGGCCGACACGCTCCATTGCCTCTGCCACCCGTGGGAAGAGATAAAAGGTTGCTTCAGGAACGGCGAACTCGATGCCGGGTACATCGGCGAGACTTCTCGCAGTTGCGTCTCGTCGACGCCGCAACTCTTCAAGCAATGCGATTGAGCCCGATGGGTCACGGAGCGCGGCAATTCCCGCATGTTGAATGAAGTGAGTGGTGCAACTCTCGTCATTTGTATTCAGCTTCGCAATCGCTTCGATGACCGGCGTTGGGCCTGCTGCGCATCCAAGTCGCCATCCCGTCATCGCAAACCGTTTTGAGAAGGTGTACAAGATGACAGTTCGTTCGCTCATTCCTGGCAGCGACGCGATCGACGTCGACGAACCTGAGTACCTCATTTCGAAGTAGGCCTCATCTGAGAGCACCCACAGGTTGTGTTTCACTGCGAGTTCAGCGATTCGTTCCATTTCTTCTCGACTGCTTTCACAACCGAGTGGATTTTGGAGATTGTTATAGATGAGCAGTCGGGCATTTGGGGCCTGCTCTTCGATGCGAGCGATATCGATCTCGAACCCGGTTGACGTCATCGAGTATCCATACGGCAACGGCGTTCCGCCAAAGTACTCAACTTGGCTTTCATAAATCGGATAGCCGGGGTTTGGGAAGAGAACACCGTCTCCGCGGTTCATCAGCGTCTGGATGAACTTGGTGATGACAGGTTTTCCGCCGGGTTGAACAGCAATATGTTCCGGACCGAATTGAAGCCCTCGTGCCGTGCCGATGTCATCAGCGAGAGCGGCGCGTAGCGGTTCAATGCCAGCGCCAGCGCAGTATCCGGTGTGCCCTGCATCGATTGCATCGCGCATCGCTTCGACGATGTTGCGCGGTGTTGCCAGGTCGATATCTCCGAGATGAAACGGGAACACTTCGTTGCCGGCAGAGGCCCACTCGGCTGCTGCTTTTGAGACCGCAAACGCGGTTTCCGTGCCGAGATTAGCAAGTCGGTCCGCGAGCTCTAGTTGTTGTGATGCACCCATTAGTCCCCCTCGAATGCCGCTTAACAAATTGTACAACAACTGCGTTTTCATTCGGCGACGACCCGTTTCGACACTGGGGACGTTCCTTCCGGCGCCTAGTGTCAGCATATGGAAACAGCAGACAGCGTTGACTTTCATTTCGATGTCATGTGCCCGTGGGCTTACCAAACCTCATTGTGGATTCGCTCGGTGAGAGAAGAAACTGGTCTCAAGATCAACTGGAAATTCTTCAGTCTTGAAGAGGTCAACCGTCGCGAAGGCAAGAAGCACCCTTGGGAACGCGAGTGGTCATACGGTTGGTCGATGATGCGGATCGGCGCCTATCTTCGCCGCACGTCGATGGATGATCTTGACAGTTGGTATGCGCGGGCCGGTAGGGCGCTTCATGTCGATGGCCATAAACCCCACGAGCCAGATGTTGCACGTCACCTCCTCGAAGAAATTGGCCTTGATCCATCGATCGTTGATGCGGCCATTGCCGACGAGTCAACTCACGATGAGGTACGAAACGACCACGATCGGGTTATTGCCTCAGGCGGGTACGGCGTGCCCACGCTCTATCTCGATGGCCACTGCTTATTTGGGCCTGTGCTTCTCGACCCTCCGAGCGGGGCGGCTGCTGTTCGACTCTGGGAAGCGGTATCGCTATGGGCCGAATTTCCTCACCTCTACGAATTACAGCATCCAAAAACCGAGATCGATGAGCGCTCTATTGCAACGACATTCCGTCCGTATCTCGAAGCTCGAGATTGGGTGTCAATCAACCGTGGGAAAGTGGTGCCCATCGGCGCTTCAAGTGATGAGGAGGCAGCATCATGACGCACCCTGCGCTTCACGGTCTCGATCTTTGCTGGTCGTCGCTGCACGGCCTGCTGAGCGAACTTTCAGATGAACAATGGTCAACTCAGTCGCTATGCCCTGATTGGGATGTTGCTGGCGTTGTCATGCACCTCATCTCTGTTGAAGAGATGTTGCTTGACCGACAACCTCTCGAATTCGCTGAGCGCCTCCCCTTTGAGGAAATTGCAGGCCTCACCGAAGCAATGTCGTCGCTCTCGAGTGCTCAACTCACCGAAAAGTTTGCGTCGGTGACCGCTGCGCGCCGAGCGCAACTCTCTGCGATGTCTGAAGATGACTTCGCGACGCCGGTCATGACCCCGGTCGGCCCTGGAACGTATGGACGTTTTATGAATGTCCGAGTCTTCGATTTCTGGGTTCATGAGCAAGACATTCGAACACCGCTAGGGCTGCCAGGCCATGAGGGTGGTCCAGCTGCCGAGCGGTCAATAGACGAAATCAGAATGTCGATGCCGTATATCGCAGGTAAACGAGTTGGGGTTCCAGATGGCGACTCACTTCGGGTGCAACTCACCGGACCTGTGGCCGGGGATATCACCGTGCGGGTCGATGGGCGTGCAGGCCTTGTCGATGACACGGATGAGACCACAGCGTTGATCACTGCTGATTCAACGACATTCGCTCTACTCGCCTGCGGACGGGTTGATCCACAATCTCGCATCGACTCTGGTCACATCACATGGAGTGGCGACGAAGAGTTAGGTGAGCGAGCCGCTCGCAATCTGCGCTTCACGATGTAACTCATTGATGAGCCGTCCACGCTTCCATCTAGCAATTCCTGTCCATGATCTCGATGAGGCAGCTGGCTTTTACGGTGAGATTCTTGGCTGCCCTCGCGGTCGAAGTGCAGATACCTGGATCGACTGGGACGTCTTCGGTCACCAAGTGGTGACCCACCTTCACAAAGGGGCAGGGGTCGATGTAACTAATCCTGTCGACGGGCATGATGTGCCGGTCCCACACTTTGGTGTGATTGTTGACCCGCCAACATTTCACGCCCTGGCCCAGACGCTGCGCAATGCACCATACACCTTTGTCATCGAGCCGTATGTCCGGTTTGAGGGTGAACCTGGCGAGCAGTGGACGATGTTTTTGCTCGATCCGTCGGGCAATGCTCTCGAGTTCAAGGCCTTTGCACATGACGATCAGGTGTTCGCCACCTGACACCAAAATCATGGAGCATCGGGGCTATTGATTTAAAGCGACATCGAGATACTGCTCAAGTTGACCATCCGCCAACTCGCCGCTGTGTCGCCACTGAACAATGCCTGCTTCATCGAGCATAACGAGGTACGGATATCCGGTTGTACCGAAGGCCTGCGCTGCCGTGGCTACCTCATCGTCGGCGATGATCCGGAATGGCCAACGCTCACGCAACAGCCATTCAGAAGGTGGGTAATTTGGACGATCAGCCGCCGAAGCTGTCGCCACCCCGACAACGTTCAGACCTTGCGGAACCGAGAGACTCTCCGCCCACTCGACAAGATCAGGTACCTCAGCCTGACAATGTGGGCACCAGTGCGCCAAGAACACCAACAGAGTTGGTGAACCCGGCTCGACGACAACTGCGGTGCCGTCAAATGACTCTCCTTCAAGAATCGGAGCCGCAAGGCCCGCCCCAGCGTCGGTTGCAGTATCGCCTTCAAACGCAGGAAGCAGATCGCCGGTCACGGTGATCGGACCATTCTCAGAGAGCTCAACAGTTGAATCAGAGCCACCACCTGTCGCGAGCACGATGACCACGGCGACGACGGCAACGAGCACCACAGAGCCAAGAATGAAGATGAGTTGACCGCGCCGACTTGACGATGATTCTGAAGCCATAATCCGTAGAGGCTAGACCACCCCCACCCCTCTGGCACCGTCAGGTGCGAAGGAACTTCTACTCAGAAGCCCGCAGGTTGATGCGGAATGTAAGGGCTCGTCAGACGTTCGAGTTCATCCGCTGACAATTCGATATCAAGCGCGGCAACCGCATCATCGAGGTGTGATGCCCGTGTTGCTCCGACAATCGGGGCGGTCACCGTCGGGTTCGACAGCACCCATGCAAGAGCCACCCGGGCCATCGATGTTCCACGATTTGCTGCAATCTCAGCGACAGCGGAGACAACATCGCGGTCGGACTGCTCGGTAACTTCGCGACCGTAGAGACCACTACCGAATACATCGGTTTCGCTGCGACCGGTTGACGTTTCCCATGTCCGGGCGAGGCGCCCACGAGCCAACGGACTCCACGGGATCACACCAATGCCAGTCGCCTCGCAATAAGGCAGCATCTCGCGTTCTTCTTCCCGCATCAGCAGGTTGTAGTGATTCTGCATGCTCACGAACTGAGCCCAACCGTTACGTTCGGCAACGTGCTGAGCGGTCGCAAATTGCCATGCCCACATCGACGATGCTCCGAGGTAGCGAACCTTGCCTGACCGAACAAGATCATTCAAAGTTTCCATTGTCTCTTCAATCGGCGTTTTGGGGTCCCAGCGGTGGATCTGATAGAGGTCGATGTAGTCGGTTCCCAGCCGGCGAAGACTGTCGTCGATTTCGGTCATGATCGCTTTGCGTGAAAGGCCAGCGCCATTCGCCGCTTTTCGCATACGGCCGTTGACCTTCGTTGCAATCACCACGTCTGATCGAGGAACGTCGAGGTCGCGCAAGGCTCGGCCCAAATACTCTTCGCTAGTGCCGAGCGAGTACACGTTCGCCGTGTCAAAAAAGTTGATGCCAAGATCGAGTGCTTGTTTGAAAAATGGACGACTCGTCTCCTCATCCATGCTCCACTCGTGCGTTCCTAGGTTTGATTGGCCGTAGCTCATGCATCCGAGGCAGATCCGTGAGACTTCAAGTCCGGTGTTTCCTAGACGTTGATACTCCATGAAAGACATCATTTCAGGAACATGTGACCAACGACGAGGTCGGCCACCTCGGGAGGCAAAAACCGTGCCCACTACGCTCAAGAAATGGACGATTCAACCTCTCGGACGGCATCTTCAGTGCGGGCTGAGCACCATGACGTCATCGTCGTAGGAGCCGGTATTTCTGGCATCGGCGCGGCGTACCACCTCAAAAAGTTCTGCCCCGACCGAACCTTCACCATTCTCGAAGGACGCGGAGACATCGGCGGCACGTGGGATCTTTTCCGTTACCCAGGAATTCGCTCCGATAGCGACATGCACACCCTGGGTTACTCGTTCTAGTTGTGGACGTGCGAGAAGTAGATCGCTGATGGCCCATCGATCATGGCCTACCTACGTGAGACCGTGGCCGAATATGACATTGAGCCAACCATCCGCTTCCACCACAAGGTGGTACGCGCTGAATGGGATTCGACCTCAGCGACCTGGACTGTTCACGCCCTCATCAATGAGTCAGAGGTCGTCGTCCTCACCTGCAATTTCCTCTTCATGTGTTCGGGTTACTACAGCTACCGGGGCGGTTACGACCCGGAATTTCCCGGCCGTGAAAACTTCAACGGCGACATTATTCATCCACAGCAATGGCCAGAAGACCTCGACTACTCAGGCAAACGTGTGGTCGTCATTGGCTCGGGAGCGACCGCCGTCACCATCGTTCCTGCGATTGCCGGTGATGCTGAGCACGTCACGATGCTGCAACGCTCCCCTACCTGGATGGTCGCTCGACCCGACGTCGACCCGGTTGCGGCAAAGATCAAGCGGTTCCTTCCTCAACGACTTGCCCACCCGCTAATCAGGGCCAAAAACACCTTCTTCCAGCAGTTCTTCTATAAGAAGACCCGCACCGACCCTGAGACAGTGAAGGGCAAGTTACTGCAAGGGGTCCGTGCTCTCGTTGGCCCTGACGTTGATGTCGAGAGACACTTCACCCCGACCTACAACCCGTGGGATCAACGGCTCTGCCTTGTGCCAAATGGTGATCTCTTCGCAGCGGTTCGAAGTGGGTCAGCATCTGTGGTCACCGACAGCATCGAGTCATTCACTGAAACCGGAATCTCGCTGACGTCGGGCGAACATCTAAATGCCGACATTATTGTCACTGCAACAGGACTCGAACTAGTGACGCTCGGCGACATGGACTTCGTGGTCGATGGCGCAACCGTCGATTTCGCTGACACCTTCACCTACCGAGGGGTTGCGTATTCAGATGTTCCCAATCTCGTGTCGACCTTTGGCTACATCAACGCATCATGGACTCTGCGCGCTGACCTTACGAGCGCATATGTCTGCCGTCTTCTCAATCACATGAAGAAAACGTCGACAAATCAGGCGACGCCTCGACTTCGAGCCGATGAGGTCAATATGTCCCGGCGCCCATGGATTGACGACTTCTCATCGGGCTACATGCAACGCATGATGCCAATGTTGCCGAAACAGGGTGATCGAGAACCTTGGACTAATCCGCAGCGACTCGCACCAGATAAAAAAGCTCTGTTGAAAACCAGTGTTGACGATGGAGTGATGACCTTCACTGCGTCACAAACCGCTCCTTCGACCAATCGGTACGCGACCAATTAATTGAGAGGTAACCATGCGTGCACTTGAAGTTCAATCCCTTTCCGGCCCTGACGGGCTTGCCATTGTCGAACGACCAGAACCTGAAGATGATGGTCGTTCGATCATCATCGACGTTGCGTACGCTGGGGTGTCGTTTCCCGACCTTTTACAGACGAAAGGTATGTACCAAATTCGACCTGAGCCCCCGTTCATTCCCGGTGTTGAGGCATCTGGCGTCGTACGATCAGCCCCCGAGGGTTCAGGCGTCTCCGCCGGCGATCGCGTTGCGGTGTGGGGTAGCACCTGCCATGCCGAGGTCGTCGCCGGGCACCCTGACCAGGTGTTCAAACTGCCTGACGAAATGTCACTCGCCGAAGGGGCTGCATTTGTACTTAATTATCAAACGGCAATGTTCTGTCTCGTCGACCGCGGGGGCCTGAAGGCTGGAGAATCTGTTCTCGTTCTAGGTGCCGCCGGGGGTGTTGGGACTTCTGCCATTCAAGTCGCAAAAGGAATCGGAGCCGGACCAGTGATCGGTCTTGTCTCCACAGAAGAAAAAGCCGAGGTTGCTTCAGCAGCTGGCGCAGATCACACGGTACTCGTTAGCAATGCGTGGAAAGACGAGGTTCTCAAGCTCACCGGAGGACGCGGGGTCGATATGACCTATGACCCTGTCGGTGGCGATCGCTTCCTCGACGGCGTTCGAGCGCTCGCACGATCAGGTCGTCTTGTCGTTGTCGGATTCGCAGCCGGCGACATTCCAACAATCAAAGTTAACCGTCTCCTCCTTCGAAACGTCAGCATTGTTGGCGCAGCTTGGGGTGAAGCCATCGCTGCGGACCCTGCGCTTGCACGGGATATTCACGCTCGGCTTGTCCCTCTCGTAAGGTCGGGGGCGGTCGCTCCTCCCATTGGCAGAATCTTCCCGTTCGACGATGCAGTCGAAGCATTTAGGTCTCTTGATGATCGAACGGCAACAGCGAAAGTGCTGTTCGAAGTGAACGGCGAGTAAGTCGTCCACCCTGCATTCGTAGGGCCTGAAATGCTCGCTGAAACACCGGAAACACCTGCAACAATCCTCCGACGCTGCAACGGTGTATTAAGGAACCAAATTTGAGTTTTTGAGATTCGCACAAAGAATTGTCTCCCAGCCACTGAGGCCGTAGCATTTACCTCACCTAACAACTAGGGCAATCCCGCCCTAGACCGATAGGGGGAGGAAACAACCCAATGATTAAGACCCGTGCACGTAATTTCGGTGCGCTCGTTGTTGGTCTCGCTCTCGTAGCTGGCGCCTGTGGTGGCAGTGACGACGCAGCCGAAGAGCCAGCTGAAGAGCCAGCCGCAGAAGAACCTGCTGAAGAGCCTGCTGCAGAGACAGCCGGCGACGGAGTGCTCCGTCTTGGCGGCTTGCTGCCTGAGACCGGCAACCTTGCATTCCTCGGACCACCCGAATTCGCTGGTGTCGAGCTCGCTGTTGCGGAAATTAACGCCGCTGGCGGCGTCAATGGCGCTGACGTCGAGTGGCTTCCAGGTGACTCTGGTGACAATGGCGACGTTGCAAACGCAACCGGTGACCGTCTGCTCGCAGAGGACGTTGACGCATTCATCGGTGCCGCATCTTCAGGTGTGTCGCTGACCGTCATCGACAAGATCACCAACGCTGGCAAGATTCAGTTCTCACCGGCCAACACCTCGCCTGCATTCACTGACTATGCAGACAATGGCCTCTACTTCCGTTCGGCTCCGTCCGACGTCGTTCAGGGTGCAGCGCTCGCTGACCTGATGATTGGCGATGGTGCTCTTACTGCAGCATTCATCGTCATGAACGACTCATACGGCACCGGCCTTTTTGAGTACACCTCAGCTCCGTACACCGATGCGGGTGGCGAAATCGTCTACGAGGTCATCTACGACCCACAGGCAGAGAACTTTGACGCTGAAGTTTCAGCTGCAGTCGAAGCCGACCCAGACGCAATCGTCATCATCGGTTTCGATGAGACCTCAAAGATCCTCACCGGACTCATCGAGGCAGGCGCAGGCCCAGCCGACAAGATGCTGTACGGATCAGATGGCAACATGGGTAACGCTCTCGCCCAGGCATTCGACGACCCAGGTGTCGTTGCAGGCATGCGAGGAACCGTTCCTGGTGTCGACATTGAAGTCAATGAAGAGTTCATCGCTCGCCTCCTCGAGGTTGACCCTGACCTTCAAGACTTCGCCTACTCAGGTGAGTCGTACGACGCAGCTATCGTGATCGCTCTCGCGGCAATCGCAGCTGGCGACGATGACGGTGTCGCAGTTGGCGCCCAGATCAACGACGTCACTCGTGGCGGCGAGAAGTGCACAACCTTCGCTGGTTGCGCAGCAATCCTCGCTGACGGTGGTGACATCGACTACGACGGCGTTTCCGGTCCGCTGGAATTCATCGACGCAGGTGAGCCTTCAGAAGCATCGATCCTCATCAAGGAATTCAATGCAGAAGGCACGCTCGAAGTTGTCGACATCATCTTCGGCAAGATCTGATCAACTGATCAGTCATAACTGAACAACATTGTGATGAGCCCCGGGGAAACCCGGGGCTCATTCGCGTATCGAGATCTGTTTCACCACACCCTGATGAGATGGCCCACGCGGCCAATATCAAAGGAGTACGTAGCGCCTTCACCAAGCGTCGAGAGTGCCAGAGATCGGACGGGTCACATTTAGCAATGCGGCGTATGTGGCAGTTATACAGAACCTAATCGACACCGAAAATTCGCAAGTAGGTGCCGCTATGCGCGGCTCTCAATCCGAGCCACGACAATGACGGTTAGAGACTTCGGAATCAGTCTTGGTGTGACTTCACCAAAGTGCCGAGGTACAACTCGATCACCTTCGGGTCGGTGAGAAGATCTCGGCCAGTCCCGGTGTAGGCGTTGGTTCCTTGGTCGAGAACGTAGCCACGATGACAAATCTGCAGACAGCGCGAAGCATTCTGCTCAACCATCACGATCGAAACTCCTGCACGATTGATCTTGTGACAGCGGACAAACACTTCGTCTTGTAGCGCCGGTGACAGACCAGCCGAGGGCTCATCGAGCAGCAACACCGATGGGTCAAGCATGAGCGCACGGCCCATTGCAAGCATTTGGCGTTCGCCTCCTGAGAGAGAACCAGCACGTTGATCACGGCGATCAATCAGTTTCGGAAACATCTCCCCTACAACTTCGAGGCGTTCGGCGAAACGCGAAGGATCGATGAAGGTACCCATTTCAAGGTTTTCTTCAATCGTCAAAGAGGGAAACACATTATTTGTCTGCGGCACATAACCGATTCCGCGGCTGACAAGGGAGTGCGCCTTCATATTCGTGATCTCTTCACCACGCAACTGCACGCTGCCCTTACGAATGTTGACGAGACCAAACATTGCCTTCACAAGAGTCGATTTTCCCGCGCCGTTTGGACCAACAATTCCCACCAGTTCTCCCTCGAAGAGCTTGAGGGAGCAGTCGTTCAGAATGTTGATTCCGGGTAAGTAGCCTGCATCGAGTCCGTCAGCAACAAGGAGCGGCGTCTTCTCAGTCATCAGTCAGCCTCCAAATCAAGAGCGGAGTCATGGTGCGATCCGAGATAAGCGTCGACCACCGCTTGGTTAGATGCGATCGACTCCGGTGGTCCTTCCGCAATAATTCTGCCCTCGGCCATCACGACAACCCAGTCGCTGATTTCTTGCACCATGTCCATGTCGTGCTCGACGAATAACACGGTCATTCCTTCGTCACGAAGGCCTGTTACGTGATCAAGAAGCGACTGTTTGAGAGCGGGGTTCACTCCAGCCATCGGCTCATCAAGCATCACCATATTTGGCCGCACCATCAGAGCTCTCGCCATTTCGAGCAACTTCCGTTGGCCGCCCGAGAGCGTGCCAGCGAACTCATCGCGCATATGGCTGAGTTTGAATCGTTCAAGCAATGCATCAGCACGCTGAGTAATTTCGGCTTCTTGGCGACGCCACAAGAATGGCAACAGTGCTCTGAAGAACGATTCTCCGGCCTGTTCGGTTCCGCCAAGTCGCATGTTGTCAATCACCGTCATCTTCGACAGCGATTTCGTCAACTGGAAGGTGCGCACCATGCCAAGGTTCGCAACCTTGTACGCCGACACCCCCAAGAGGTCGTTTCCCTCGAAAAGTCGATCTCCCGTATCGGGCTCATCAAAATTTGTCAACAGATTGCAGAACGTGGTCGTGCCGGCGCCGTTCGGGCCGATGAGCGCAGTGATCGCTCCGAGCTGCACCTCAAGGTGCTCGACATCAACAGCGACGAGACCACCAAACGCACGCCGAACATTGTCGGCGACGAGAATTGGGTCATTCTTCGCAGCGCCTGGTTCGTAAGGGACGCCATCGAAGAGCTCCTGGGCGGTGGACGGTTCAGCGGTCATCGAGCGCCATCTCCTCTTTGGTTCCGAAAATTCCTTGAGGTCGGTAGATCGCCAACAAAATGAGACCGAGACCGATCATCATGAACCGGACTTGACCGACCTGAGTGCCGTCCATAATGGCTTCTGGCATATAGCCATTCTCAACGAGTTGTCGCAGAAGCACATCGGTGAAGTTCAAGATGCCGTAGAGGATGGCGGCTCCAGCGATTGGCCCACCGACCTTCGCCGCACCTCCCAAAATGAGTGCCACCCAAGCAAAGAAGGTGACATCGGTGATGAAGTTTTGAGGCTGGGCTGACTGGGTGCCGATCGCACGGAACATGCCACCTAGGGCGCCGAACATGCCGCCGATAATGAGCGACTGCATTTTGAACCAATACGCGTTCTTTCCGAGGCTTCGGGCTGCATCTTCATCTTCTCGAATTGCTCGAAGAACACGACCCCACGGGCTGCGCATCGTCATCCAAACGATAAGCACCACGATCGAAAGAACGATCCACCCGATAAGTACAACCCACATCTGGTTACCGATGAATAACCCAAAGAAATAGCGTTTTTGTTTGTCAAACGGGTTGAAGTCGTAAAACCTGTTCGCAAATGCGGTCAAACCGTCAGATGACCCTGTCCAGCGGTCGAGAGAAGGTGAACGGGCGATGATGCGGAACATTTCACTTGCTGCAATGGTGACGATGGCGAGATAGTCCGCACGCAACCGCAGCGTTGGTACACCCATAATGAGCGCTAGCAGCAGCGGAAAAATCACGATGCCAAGAAGCAGGCCCCACCAGAAGTTGAGCCCAAGTGTGACGACAGCCATCGAAAGGCCGTAGGCGCCGGCTGCCATAAATACTGCTTGACCAAAGTTCAACAGGCCGGTGTAGCCGTAGTGCATGTTGAGACCCATGGCGGCCAACGAGAAATAGATAAACGGCTCCCCGATGAACCCGCGGAACGAGTTCTGGATGATTGCTCCCCAATCCATTTACGTTCCCTCCTATCCAATCCGCTCTCGACGGCCAAAGAGACCTTGTGGCCGAATCAGCAAGATGACAATCAACATGAGAAGTGCTCCGACGTTCTTCATGTCTGTTGGAATGACAAGTGTTGACAACTGGATGAACAGGCCAACAATGATGCTCCCGAATAGAGCGCCATACGCAGTTCCGAGCCCACCAAGGGTCACACCTGCGAACATCAATAGCAAGATTCGGAAGCCCATTTCCCAGTTGATTGATTCGGTAAGACCAAACAAGACTCCTCCGAGCCCTGCGAGGGCACTGCCGAATATCCACACCATTGAAATCACACGCTCGACGTCGATACCGGTCGATTCAGCGAGGTCACGGTTATCTGACACGGCGCGCATTGCTTTGCCCATACGTGTGAATTGCAATGCTGATGCGACTCCGACAAGCACCGAAACCGAAATGATCATCAATACGAGGTCTTTTGGTGCAAGTCGGAACAAGCCCAGATCCCATTGTTCTTGAATCTGGTAATCACGCAGGCGTTTCGCTCGGCCGCTGAAGATGAACAAAATGACGTATCTGAAGAAGATCGAAAACCCGATCGAAACCACGAGGGCTGCAACCAAACTTGCGCCTCGACGACGCATTGGCCGCCACACCGTGCGGTTGAACAGCCCACCCGCACCTCCGCAAATGAGTATGACGATGACCGTCGCTGGAATCAAGTGAAGCCGAACGCCAAACACCCCAGCATTGTTCAATAGGTATGCCATCACAGCGCCAAAGGTCACCGATTCACCGTGAGCAAAGTTCGTGAGGCCAGTCGTTCCGTAAATGAGAGAAAGCCCGATGGCACACATCGCGATGATGAGCCCAAGTTTCAACCCGTCAACCATCAACTGAACAACAGTGTTGCCACCCGCCGAACTTGCCTCGGCTTCACCAAGCGGGAACAATGTCGACTTTGACGAACCATCGATCAGCGTCACTGATGCCGGGTTCTTGTCGGGATTTCGGAGCGAAACGCCATCTGGCAGCGTCTCGACGTCGAGAAGAATGTCATACGAGCCCTCTGGCACGATCATTGACCAGGAGCCATCTTCAGCAGTCGTTGTTGACGACACCTCGGCACCAGAGTCATTAAATGCTCGGAAGATCACCCCTGGGACGCCTACTCGCTCACCGTCATCATCCCTCTGAACAAGGTTTCCCTTTACTTCTCCGCCAGACTCTTGAGCGGAGACAGAAGCCCCCGCACCCAGCCCGACGAGCACGAAAAAAACGAGTACAAGCGCCATTGCGCGTCGGCGCACGCCAGTGAAGGCTGTCATCAATTGAACACCACCCATCGGGGCGTCAGGCTATCTCGGATTGCAGACGAGGTCACTCATACCGAACAATCAACACTGCTAACTGGGGTCAGACCTTCACGACAATGGTTCCCGCCACTTTGTCATGCCAGGTTTGGCGGTCTTTATCCCAAATCATCCAGAGGTAACCGAGATAGAGAATTTGACCTGAGATGACGTTGCCAAACAGCTCCCGGCCAAAGGCTCGCCAAAAGCCCGGCGGTTGCCCATCAGCAACTCGTACCACCTTGACGCCAACGATTTTCCGGCCCCAGGTTTGCCCGGTTTTGCCTTCTGCCCTGACGTAGATAAAGATCACGCCCAAGATTCCGAGGACGATAAGAGCGACCCCGGCCGCAACTGATGACCCCGATGGCACGCCGGGCGGACAAACGATCTCATCTGAGCCTGGCACCGAAGCACAGTTGCTCGCAATCGGCACGAGAATGACCAAGGCTCCAGCGATGACGGGAACGGCCAGCACGAAGCCGTATAAAACGAAATCTAAGAGATACGCGCCCAGCCGTGCCCCGAACCCAGCGCGGCCGGAGATGTCACTTGACCACGATTCTTGTCCACTGTGCTGTGGCATCACGGGCGGTGGCGGCGGTGGTGGTGGCGGTATGTCGCTCATTTCTGAGACTGTAGCGCCCTCACTCATGGTGATGTTTCAAACTCAGGTTGAACGCTTACCACTCGTATTGCGTCTCCCCTCATGCGATTTTCTCGGGTAGCAGTCCTCCGCGTGCTCGACTTCTGCGATGTAGCCGTCTCCACAGCAACCGGAGCCGGAGTGATTCGTAAATGTCCTCGCCGGTGAGATGCCTCAGGTCTTTCAACACGACTCCGTGCTCTATGTGGTACCCGCTACGCCAGCAGTAACAACGGTCGTCGTTGCAGATGGTCTCGGGCAACTAAACGTCGGCATCAGGATGTGTGCTGCTTTGGTGGTAACCACGCTGGGGGTCGCCGCACTGCAGTTCGTTTGGCACGCGCCGCTTCGCAGCGTAGGAACGAAGTGAGCGAAAAAGCGCTGTTCACTCTCGAAGAGTGGGCACGACGGGACTCGAACCCGGGACCTCCACCGTGTCATGGTGGCGCTCTAACCAACTGAGCTACGCGCCCGTAGCGCTTCGAATGATATCGGTTCAGTAGTCGCCGGCAACTGTCGATGGGACGATGAGTCGAGTGCTGATCTCGTTCGCCATGAGACGTCCGGTTCGGGTAAGCACCCAGCGGTCGTCACGCAGCTCCACTAAGCCGTCAAGAACGTCGCCGTCAAGCGCCTCACGGGGCACCCCCTCACGAAGCCTTAATCGCAACTCGAGTTCTTCGAACGCGCGAGTTGCTGCATCGAGAGTTTCAGACGCTGCCTCGACCGAGGCAGCATCGTCGACAAGTGCGATATACCGGTCTGGAGTTCTCACATTCCACCAGCGCCGACCGTCCTCATGAGAATGAGCGGCACAACCGAAGCCTCGGTAGTTACCTTGGCGCCAGTACAGAAGGTTGTGTCGACATTCATGCCCGGGTGAAGCCCAATTCGAAACCTCATAGTTGCCGAGGCCAGCAGATGAGAGCACCTCATCTGCCACAACATATTTATCAGCCTGGTCGTCGTCGTCAGGGTGCCGGTCGCGCTGGTCGGCGAGCGGAGTGCCAGGTTCAACCGTTAGCGCATACGCGGAGATATGCGGCGGGTCATGCCGGAGTAATTCGGTGAGGCAGGATCGCCATTCGTCGACCGTTTCTCCCGCTGTGCCGTAGATGAGGTCGAGATTAAATGTCGAGATTCCAACCGAGCGGATGCACTCCACCGCATGTTGCACATTTTCGACGTCATGAGTTCGGTCTAGGGACGTCAGAACATGCGAGATCGTCGACTGCACCCCAAGGCTGATGCGGTTGACTCCAACTGCGCACAACTCGCGCAAACCTTCTGACGTGACATCGTCAGGGTTGCACTCGACCGTGATCTCTGCGTCTTCATGTCTTGGAATTGATGAGATCGCTGATGCAAGCCGATCTGCAGAAACTAGGCTCGGCGTTCCTCCCCCGACGAAAATACTCGACGCTGGAGGCATTCCTTTTTGCACGGCTCGCTCGATATCAACCCCGACCGCTTCGAGATACGCCGACTCAAGATGATGTCGATCACTCCATGTCGCAAAGGCGCAATACCCACAACGATGCGCACAAAACGGTATGTGGAGATAAACACCGAAGTCCCCTGAAGACGTCATCGTTGCGCCGCCATCAGCGTTGCAGCAGCAATCGCCGCTGTCTCCACACGAAGTACCTGGCGCGAGATCGCAATCGTCTCCGATGCGCACTGAACCTCTTCGATAGTCCAACCACCCTCTGGGCCGATCGCAATCACCCGATCATCTCTAGTGATATCCCGTCCGCCAGGTTCCGCAATCGGAATTGTAGGCAAGACCTCGCGCGCATCTGTCGGGCCAACGATCTCACAGCCCCAGATGCGTCGAGACTGCTCGATTGCCGATTCGGCAACGCGACGCAACCGATCAAGTTGTTTCGCTGCGCGTTGGTTATCCCATCTGACAACTGACCGTTCCGACGTCAACAACCTGATGCGATCAACTCCGAGTTCAACGAGTTTCTGCACCATCCACTCGAGCCGATCACCTTTGGGAATCGCGACCAATATCTCGAGATCATCACGAGCGGGTTCGTGGTGGATCTCACCTGCGATCTCAAGCCCGGTATCCGTCCACAGACATTGCCGCCATTCGCCGTTACCGTTCGTGACGGTGACAGATTCGCCTTCCCGCAAGCGCAGCACTCTGTTGAGGTGATGTAGTGCATCATCGCTCAGCAGCGGATCGTTGATATCCGGGGTCAACATGTGGGCGGCCGAGCGGCGCAGCACCTCATCCATCGGGGACGTCCTATGAAAACGCTGACTTGATTCGAGAGAACAGACCTCCGCCGGATGAACCCGTTACCTCACCCCGCTCTTCGGCAAACTGCCGAAGTAGCTGCTCTTCATAATCTGACAACTTTGTCGGGACTTCCACATCGATGATCACGCGAAGGTCGCCGCGACCCCTGCCTCGTAAACGAGGGACACCCCGCCCTTTCAGTACAAATTGGTGATGAGGCTGAGTACCCGCAGGGATGGAAAACTCTTCGTCACCATCGAGGGTTGTAAGCGTAAGCTCAGTACCGAGAGCTGCTTGGGCAATCGAGATTGGCACGTGAGTAACGAGATCATTCTCTTCACGTTCGTACCGTTCGTGGGCCGCAACTCGAATGTGCACATACAGGTCTCCGGCTACTCCACCACGAGCACCCACCGCTCCGCGCTGACTCAGCCGCAACGTTGCCCCAGTATCAACACCCGCTGGCACCTCAACTTGGTAGGTGCGCTCAGCAGTGATGCGGCCCTCTCCACGACATCCGCTACACGGAGTTGCAATGACCTCACCGAGACCCGAACACCGAGGACATGCAGACGTCGTCATCATCTGACCGAGCATGCTTTGTCGAACACGGCGCACTTGGCCGGCACCATTGCAATCTGCGCAGGTCACAGGCTGAGTGCCTTCACCGGCACCGGTACCTGCGCAGTCATCGCACCGCTGGGGCAGACGGAGATCGACCGAGACTTCTGCGCCAAAGACAGCCTGCTCAAATTCGAGATCAAGGACGACCTCCATATCTTGGCCCCGTGGCGGCCCCGCAGGACCGCCTCGACCGTCACCACCACCAAACGGGCTCGAGCCCCCAAAGAAGGCGTCGAAAATGTCGCCAAGGCCGCCTCCGCCAAAGATGTCTTCTGCCGATGGGCCTCCTGCCCCACCGACGCCTGCCTCGCCAAATCGGTCATAGCGGGCGCGCTGATCGTCATCGGAAAGCACCTGGTACGCAACAGCTAGTTCCTTGAATCGATCCTCAGCCTGTGGATCATCGGGGTTCGCGTCGGGATGCAAATCTCGTGCTCGGCGCCGATACGCCTTTTTGATCTCGTCGGCGCTGGCCGAACGGTCAACGCCAAGCAGTTCGTAGTAATCAGCCACTCGTCACGAACCCTCTTCGAGACGGGTACCGAGTCGCTCACTCACAAGGCCCACCGTAGCGAGCGCCTGCGGGTAGTTCATGCGAGTTGGTCCGAGCACTCCCACCGAGCCAACGTGTTCACCCTCAACTACAACCGGTGAGACAACGATCGAACACGCCGCCAAGGGCTCAACACCGTGTTCTCCCCCGATCGCAACCGACATTCCGCGATCGAGCACGTCTCGCACCAACGACACCACAACAAACTGTTGTTCAAGCGTGTGGAGAATATTGCGAACAACCTCGACCGCATCAAACGAAGCTGCGACCGAAGACGTACCTCCGACATACACGTGATCATCTGAGGACACCTGGAAAACCGCATCTCGCGCCATGGCTGCCAGAGCCGCAACCGCAATGTTCTCGACGCCGTCGATCGTCGTAACCTCTGAGAGTTTCTTCCCCACCAAATTGTGGGAGAGAACCGCTGATGCATCAGCGAGCCGTTCATCATCGCAGCCATCAGAAAGTTCGATCGTTGAACTCTCCACCGCCCCATTTGAAAACACGACCACCACCGTTGCGTGGGTGGAACTTAGCGGGACGAGTTGAACGCTTCGCACCTCAACCTCGGCCGGTGTCGGACCCACCACTAAAGACGCGGAATTGGTGAGATTCGCAAGCAAGTCGGAGGTTTGGTGCAACATCTCTTCGAGACGGCCGTGTGCAGCAGTGAAAAAGTCGCCGATCTGAGCCGTCTGAGCCAAATCAAGAGGGCCGGGCGTTGTGAGGTTGTCGACGAAGTATCGGTATCCCTTATCGGTTGGGATTCGACCGGCTGACGTGTGCGGTTGTATGAGAAATCCCTCTTGCTCTAGATGGGCAAGCTCATTTCGAACTGTTGCGGAAGAGACACCCACTCCAGGCGCGTCAACAAGGTGGGAAGAACCCACTGGCTGCGCTGTCGCTATGTACTCATGAACGACAGCGCTGAGAATCGCAGTCTTACGGTCGTCGAGCATCTGGCACTCAACGATATCGACTGCTAGCGAGCACGCGCGGCTTCATAACGCCGTAATGCCTCTTTTCGTTCCTCGCCATGGTCAACCATTGGCACCGGGTAGCGATCGGAGTTGAGTTCGGGAATCCATCTGCGCTGATACTCGCCCGCAGGATCCCAGCGCTCAGCTTGAGCCGTCGGGTTGAACACCCGGAAGTACGGCGCGGCATCCGTACCAGTGCCCGCCGCCCACTGCCAACCGTGGTTATTTGATGCGAGGTCACCGTCGACAAGATGTTGCATAAACCACTTCGCACCCCACTGCCACGGCAGATGAAGATCTTTCACCAAGAAGCTCGCCGCAATCATCCGAACCCGGTTGTGCATCCACCCGGTCGCAGCGAGTTGGCGCATTCCTGCGTCAACGATCGGAAACCCGGTCATGCCCTGTGCCCATATTTCGAAACGAGTTCGTGCGGCGCCGTCGGTGTCGATTGCAATGCCGTTGAGTTTCGTGTCGAGGTTTGCCCACGCAGAGTCTGGGCGACGGAAAAGAACATCGGCGTAGAAATCGCGCCACGCAAGTTCGCTTTCAAATGTCGAGTGATGTTCGGAGGTCGGGTCGAGTTCTTGCAGTAGTCGAGCCGGGTGAACCACCCCAAATCGAAGTGCGGTCGACATACGGCTCGTCCCATCGACCGCCGGCAAATCTCGGACGTCGCTGTAGTGATGCAAACCATCGCGAGCGAATGTTGCCCAGCGCCGGGTCACGCGCTCGGAGGAAAGGTCAGTCAATTCGTCGTCAACGAGATCGTCGACGCGCTGATCGAGCAGATCTCCGATGTCGTCGATCGAAACCCAATCAGGGTTGGAGGGTGCATCATTGAGCACCGACTCAGAAGCGTCGAGAGTGAGTCGCCATCGCTTCCGGAACGGAGTGAAGACCGAATACGGCGAACCGTCATCCTTCAACACCCCTCCCGGCGCAACGAGATACGGCGAGCCAGTTCCAATGAAGCGACAGCCAACCTCTTGCAAGGCAGCTGCAACCTCAGCATCGCGGCCGTGCCCGTATGGGCCGTAATCGCGAGACACGTGCACTTCGGAGACCCCGTGTGTTTTCACCATCTCTGTAAGCACCTCGGCCGGACGACCTCGGCGAATGACGAGCGCGCCTTCGGTGGCCTGCCTGAGGTCGTGAAGGGCAGAGGCCAATGCGGCTCGACGTGGGCCGCCCGCTCGATCAAATGCCGGGTCGACAATAAACAGTGGCATCACCGGACCAACCGAAAGTGCCCGCTCAAGAGCCTGATGGTCGCGGACGCGCAAGTCTCGCCGGAACCACAAGATGACGGGGGAAGCGCTCACACTGACAGTGTTGACGTCTCGGCGCGTTCCCGCATGGTCGAGCGAGAAATCAAACCGAATCTCAGCCACATCACGCAGCCAAGCACAATCACCGCGCCATAGAGCAACGACCACTTCAGACCGATTGAGTCGCCGATGACGCCGGTGATCGGGCCACCGATTGGATACGACCCAAGAAAGGCAACCGCGCTGAACGCCAGGACACGCCCACGCATCTCAGGAGGACACATATCTTGGCTCCATGAATTCATCGAGGCGATGAAGCCCGCTCCTCCAAGCCCAAGTGGGATGGCAACAATGAGAGCAACCGGCCCCGACGACGAAAATGCCAGAGCTACTCCTGCGACTCCGAGCACGAAGGCGTTTGCCGTCATCCAACCCACAGTCACGGTACGCCGACCTGCTGTGAGAAGCGAACCGATGAGGCTGCCAAGGCTTGTCGCCGTCATAACCCAGCCAAACCACATCCGATTTCCCCACGCTGCGTCGGCGATGCGAGGCAACGCCACGTTGTGGTTATACCCAAATGTTGAAACCACTGTGTAGATGATGAACACCGACGCAAACAACGGTGTTTGCGCAATGAAGCGAATGGCCTCTCGAATCGGCTGGCCGCCCTTTGCAACGCGAGGTGGTTCGGTCACCAGCGAGCGATCGATCGTGATGATCGAGAAGATAATTGCTGCCGACGTGACCGCATTGATGACGAACATCCAGCCGACGCCCAACGGACTGATCAGCAACGCCGCAATTGCAGGTCCAAAAATTCGCGAACCGGTCATCGCTGCGGTGTTGAGCGACATGGCATTTGAGATTTCTTCCGGCGCGACGAGCTCGGTAAGGAACCCTCTCCGGGAGGGGTTATCGAGAGCCGACACAATGCCCAACATAAGCGTTGCGGCATACACGAAACCCAGCGTCAACGTGCCGGCGACATGAGCTAGTGCGAGCAGCACTGCCTGAACAGCCATCAGCGACTGCGTGATGAGTACCACTCGGTGACGATTCACTCGGTCTGACAACGACCCTGCCCACGCCCCGATAACGAGAAGAGGCCCAAACTGCAATGCAGTGAGGACTCCAATGGCTGTTGTCGATTCGGTCAACCGATCGACGACTACGGCGACAGTCGTGAACTGAACCCACGCCCCAATCTGCGATATAGCCATTCCGCCGAGGTACTTCCGCACATTCTTGTGACGGAGCGACCGAAAGGTCGTTGACTCAGCACGGGACATCGACTCAGTCGTCCAATTTCAACGCAGAGATGAACACATCGCCTGGAACTTCGACCCGACCGATGGCCTTCATTTTCTTCTTGCCCTCTTTTTGCCGTTCAAGAAGTTTGCGCTTACGGGTGATGTCGCCGCCGTAGCACTTCGCGAGGACGTCTTTGCGCTTAGCCTTAACGGTCTCTCGTGCAATGACCTTGCCCCCAATTGCTGCCTGGATCGGGACATCAAACATTTGCCTCGGAATCAACTCTTTCAGTTTCTCGCACATCCGGCGGCCGTACTGATCGGCACTTTCTCTGTGCACAATCGTTGAGAACGCGTCGGCGGGCGTTCCATTCAGCAGCAAATCGACTCGTACAAGATTCGATGGGTGGTATCCCGCCAACTCATAATCGAGGCTCGCATACCCCTGGCTCCGGCTCTTCAACTGGTCGAAGAAGTCGACAACGACTTCAGCGAGAGGAATGTCGTACACCAGCTCAACTCGCTCCGGTGAGAGGTACTCCATTCGCTTCATTTCACCCCGACGCGATTGGCAGAGCTCCATTAAGGCTCCGGTGTATTCAGTGGGGCTGATGATCGACACTTTGAAAATCGGTTCTTCAATCGACTCGACCTGTTGCGGAGGAGGAAGTTCAGCGGGGTTATCAACGATGGCGATATCACCATCGGTCCGAGTCACCCGGTATTCAACTGATGGCGCCGTTGCGATGAGTGCAAGACCGAACTCACGCTCAAGCCGCTCTTTGACGATTTCCATGTGCAACAACCCGAGAAACCCGCACCGGAACCCAAACCCGAGCGCTCCCGACGATTCAGGGGTGTACGTGATTGATGCATCGTTTAACTTCAGTTTGCCGAGCGCGTCTCGAAGGTCTTCAAAGTCGTCACCATCGATTGGGAACAAACCGGAGAACACCATCGGTTTGGGGTCTCGGTATCCGGCAAGCGGTGTTTCGGCGCCCTTTGACGCGGTCGTGACCGTCTCTCCCGAACGGGCGTCGCCAACATCTTTTATGCCCGCAATGAGGTAGCCAACCTCCCCCGGACCAAGTACTTTGACCGGCACCGTTGCCGGCTGGCGCACCCCAATCTCAAGCGCCTCATGTTGGGCACCCGCCTGCATGAACGACAACTTCGCTCCACTTTGCAGATGCCCGTTCATCACACGCACAGACGACACCACACCGCGATATTGGTCGAATTGTGAATCGAAAATAAGGGCCTGAAGCGACTCGTCGGCAGAGCCCTTCGGAGCGGGAATTCGCTCAGCGATTGCATCGAGAAGTTCGGGTACCCCCTCGCCAGATTTTGCGGAAATCCGCAGAATTTCCTCGGCAGGAATGCCGAGCACCGTCTCGATTTCCATTGCGTATCGATCAGGGTCTGCGGCAGGAAGATCGATTTTGTTTAAGCACGCCACAATTTCAAGGTCGTTCTCAAGCGCCAAGTAGCAGTTCGCCAGAGTTTGAGCCTCGATTCCCTGCGCAGCATCAACGACGAGCACTACACCTTCACATGCGGCTAGCGAACGTGAGACCTCGTAGCCAAAGTCAACATGGCCGGGGGTGTCGATGAGATGGAAGACGTGGCCATTCCACTCGACACGAACATTTTGGGCCTTGATGGTGATGCCCCGCTCACGCTCAAGATCCATCGAATCGAGATATTGGGCTTTCATATCTCGTGTTTGCACTGCACCTGTGATCTCAAGAATTCGGTCGGACAGCGTCGATTTCCCATGATCAATGTGGGCGATAATCGAGAAATTTCGGATGCGGGAAAGACCAGATGCGGAGTCCATGGCTACCCCCTACGCTACCGCCCGGCGTTGGGAGTGTTCCTCTTGCACCGATAGTCTCACTGCGCTGATGAAAACAGTTTGCACTGCGCACACTGCATCATCTTGAGACACGATTGGTGCCTGCACCACACACATACACCTTGAGGTAACCGTGGCGAATATTAAGAGCCAGAAAAAACGAATTCTCACCAACGCAAAAGCGGCAGAGCGCAATCGCGCCGTCCGTAGCGAGTTGAAGACTCGAGTGAAAACCGCGACCGCCAGCGCCAGGTCAGACGATGACTCATCCGTGCGTCTCGCAATGAGCAAGATCGACCGGGCCGTTGCGAAGGCCGTGTTACACAAGAACACTGCTCCCCGCAAGAAGAGTCGCTTGATGCAGAAAATCAACGCCGGCTTGTAAGCCGTCGACAACTAACGTTCGACCCGAGCCTCAGTGCTCGGGTTGTTTCGCGTCTGGGCCTATTTCGGTTTAGCTCACAAGATGCATCATCAGCGTGGTCGGCTCGGGGAAAGGCGGGCGAGGCGGGCAACTAAGACCTCAGTCACCGCCACATCGTCGAGACCCGTCCGACCGCGCACATCAAGATCGGCATCGGCAAGCAAACCCATTGCTCGGCGCAGACCATCGGTTCCCAGGCGTTGCGAACCCTCGAGGGCCTTTTTTGCTGGAAACCCGCTTTTCATTCCCAGTACCTCAGCAGCGGAATCTTGCGAGTCCGCTCCGCTGCCATCGAGCATCGACATTTTAGCGTAGTGCCCATGCAGGATCGCCATGACCTGTAACGGATGTCGTCCTCCGCCTTGAACCATTCGGTGAAGGAGACTGATTGCCTTGGCCGCATCGCCTCGGTCGATCGCATCGGTGAGATCCCAGGGAGGGACTCCTCCTGCCTCTCCGAGCAGTGGCTCAACTTCTTCAACTCGGACCCGTGTCTTGGCATTGTGCGAGCTCGCAATCGTGTCGAGAATGCCATCGAGAGCCCCGCTATTTTCGCCCATCCAATCAACAAGCCGGGCGACTACTCGATCGTCGAGATCAACGCCTTTCGCCGCCGCGCGAGCTCGAGCCGCCAACGCCCGAGCCTTTCCTCTCGGGGCAACCGAGGTGGGACGAACCTCTCC
>JAAXJF010000066.1:9697-11656 GCA_012269985.1 Acidimicrobiaceae bacterium | reverse complement strand
CGGTGAAATCGCGCTCGGTATTGCAGAACTTCGAAACTCAGCGACCGGCTCCGACAGTCTTTATGAATCATTTTCAGTGACGCTCGGTCTTGCCACTAGTTCGCTTCAGCGGCGTTCAAGCGCTCAAAGTGAAGCGGCCGCCAAAGTAGATGAAGCTCGACTCGCAGCTCGATCGGTATCGCTCGACGAAGAAATGGTCGACCTTGTTGCTACGCAACGTGCCTATGAAGCATCAGCGCGAGTAGTGAGTGCAATCGATCAGATGCTTGACACGCTCGTTAACCGACTCGGAACAGTTGGACGATAAACAGCCATGAGAATCTCTAATCAATCACAAGTTCTGCAAACAAAACGCAACGTGTCGTCACTGCAGGGACGCATCGCTGAACATCAAACCAACATTGCGACCGGAAAGCGGGTTCGTACAATGAGCGACGACCCAAGCGCCGCAGCGCAGGCCTACAAGTTCAACCGGCAGCTACGTCACCTCAACCAGTATTCACGAAACCTTGAAGACGCGAAATCTTGGCTCGATCTCGCCGACCAGGTGTCGCAAACCGTTGAAGACCGTCTCATTCGGGCACGGAACCTGATGTTGCAATCAGACTCCGGGGTGCTCGGACAAGATGCACGCTCCGCAATCGCCGAAGAAATTCGTGGGATCGCAGCAGACGTCGCTGACTCGCTGAATACGACCCGCACCGGTCATCCGATTTTTGGCGGAACATCAAGCTCTGATGCCCCATTTGATGCAAACGGTGTGTTCTCGGGTAACACCAAAGCGGTACTGAGATCTGTCTCAGACACCGTGCAACTCGAAGTGAACATCCACGGTGACATGATCGCAGGCGCTTACGACTCCACAACGCCAGCAGATGGAAACATCATGCAAGTTCTTCAAGCAGTTGCGACCGACATTGACAACGGTCTCCCTGCCAACACCCATCTTGCCCGGATTGACGAACTTCAACACGGTGTGCACTCAGCGCAAGCAACCATCGGTGCCCGTCAGCGAGGAGTTGAAGGCCACGAGGACCGTATTGCCGATACACGTTTACGTATCGAAACAAATCGATCAAATGCGGTTGACGTTGATATCACACGTGAACTTCTCGAGTTGAAAGCCACCGAAGTGTCGTACCAAGCAAGCATCGGTGTTGCAGCTCGAGTGCTGAGCGCATCAGTGCTCGACTTCCTCCGCTAAACGCTAGAACACATTTCTGCCCGGCGTAAATAGGGAGAAATGTCACGTCGCATGACGACAGGTTCGGCCGACCGTTACCGGTGAGGTACCGAACTAATGATCAAGATCACACGACTTAACGGCGCATCGTTTGTGCTCAACCCCGACCTGTTAGAGCGACTCGAAGCACACCCTGACACCGTGGTGCACCTAGTTAGCGGTGAAACGTACATAGTGAAAGAGTCGATTTCCGACATCATCTCGATGATCCGTTCATATCGCTCGTCCCTCATCGCAGAAGCACTCGTTGCGAGTTCAACGGAAGGTGCAGCCTGATGCCCACCACAATTGTTGGAATCCTCGTCGCAATCGTCGTGGCGTTCGGTGTCATGTTCCTCGGCGGCATGGACCCGATCGGCATTTTCTTCGGCGACCCGATGTCAGCTGCGCTCGTGTTCGTTGGCACGATCGCCGCCACATTTGCGTCAATGGCGATGAGCGATTCGATCGGCGGTTTGAAAGCCGGTGTCTCAACGATGATCAAATCACCGAAAGCAGACCTGTCAGGCACCATTGCGTCAATTGTTGAGTTCGCCGACAAAGCCCGCAAAGAGGGTGTGCTCGCACTCGACAAAATGATCCCCGAAATTGAAGACGAGTTTCTCGCTCGTGGCGTACAGCTCGTTGTTGACGGCACCGACCCCGCTGACACGAGAGACATTCTTGAACTCGACGTTGAAGCCCAAATGAAGCAATATTTAGATTAAATTTATAGG
>JAAXJF010000066.1:0-9687 GCA_012269985.1 Acidimicrobiaceae bacterium | reverse complement strand
GGGGTCGCCCCCGCGTTCGGTGTGTTCGGCACGGTGGTCGGTCTGATCGACATGCTCAAAAACCTCTCTGACCCGTCGGCGCTCGGCCCAGCGCTCGCAGTTGCATTTGTGACGACCCTGTGGGGCGTGTTCCTTGCCAACTTCTTATTTCAACCGATTGCGTTCAAAATGGATCGAAATGCACAAATCGAGCGTTCACTCAGGGAACTGCAGGTTGAGGGCATTCTTTCCATTCAACGTGGAATGAACCCGCGAAGCCTTAGCGAGAAGCTCACGGTGTTCCTCCCGCCATCGCAGCGTGTCGCAGCGGTCGGTGAGGAGCTGAAGAAGAGTGCCTAACCGCCGCAAAGCTCCGCCACCGGAGGCTCCGTCGAAAGCCTGGCTTGATTCGTATGCGGATGCAATGACGCTGTTGCTTGCGTTTTTTGTGCTGCTGTTCGCAATGTCAAACCTTGACGTCAAAAAATACGAGGCCTTTTTTGAAGGGTTGAACGGCCCGATCGATAACGCTGGTGAAGGAACGTTGGAAGGCAGCGTTGAAGAAGCGTTACCACCCCCGTCGTCAAGCCCGGTGACAGAAGTAGAAGACTCCAATTCGGCCACAACAACGACAACGATCCCTGGTGGGGAGGAATGTGAAGACGAAGAGCTCGAGAACGAACTGTTCCGAGTGACGTTGGAAGAAGCAGAAGCGCTCGCTCAACAGCTCGATGACGCCCTGTCAGTTTATCTTGATGACAGCGACTATTCGGTTGATCTTGAGCAACGAGGAGTTGTGCTACGTCTCGCCGATAACGCGCTGTTTGCATCAGGTGAAGCAGCTCTCGATGAGGTGGCGCAAGATGTACTGGCTGTCGTTGCCGACGTGTTAGTCGGCCATCCCGCGAACGACGTCGAAGTTGAGGGCCATACAGATAACCGCCCGACATCAACTGCACGTTTCGCTACAAACTGGGAACTGTCGTCAGCTCGTGCCACCAACGTGCTGCGTGAATTACTGGCCGACGCTGAACTTGAACCCGCACGTTTTGCTGCAGTCGGCCGTGCCGACACGATCCCTCGAGGAGATAACGACACCGAAGAAGGACGAGCGGAGAACCGGCGCACCGAAATTGTGGTGTTGTTCCCTGAAACCGTTGCCGCAACCTGCTGACGCCGGCTGTATGGGTGGTTTGTCCTGTTCGGGTTTGGTGGTTTGCCTGGGTGTGTTTTCGGTGGGGTGCCGACTGTGAGTGGTGTTCGCAATACCGCGGGCAACTGGTCCATGAGGGGCCAGACAATTTTGAGAAAAGGAATTTTCAATGCGTATTAACACGAACGTGTCGGCTCTGTCGGCACATCGCAATCTTTCAAAGACTGGTGTGAACCTCGGTAAGTCAATCGAGCGTTTGTCATCTGGTCTCCGTATCAACCGTGCAGGTGACGATGCCGCTGGTCTCGTTATTTCGGAGAAGCTTCGCGCTGAGTCCTCTGGTCTTCGTCAAAGCGTTCGTAACGCTCAGGACGGCATCAGCTTCGTGCAGACCGCTGAAGGTGCTCTTGATGAAGTGTCAGGCATGCTGAACCGTATGCGTGACCTCTCTGTTCAGTATCTGAACGGAACCCAGGACACCCAGTCGCAGGCTGCTATCCAAGCCGAGTTCGACGCTCTTGCTGATGAGATTGTCCGAATTGAGGACGCTACGAAATTTGCTGGCGGGGATGTCTTCGGTGCTGCAAAGAGCTTCCAGGTTGGAAACGCCTCCACCGACGTCATCAGCCTCAGCGCTGTTGACCTCAGCACGACTGCTACGGCAGTTGATGGTGTGACCACCATTGCTGGTGCCACCCTCGGAGTTCTCGATACTGCTATCAACGCGGTTTCGACGCAACGAGGCAATCTTGGTGCAACTCAGAACCGTCTGGAGTCGGTCGTCCGAAACCTCTCGGTCACTGCTGAGAACCTTTCGGCTGCTGAGTCACGTATCCGTGACGTTGACGTTGCTGAAGAAATGATGAGCTTCACTCGCTCACAGATCTTGCAGCAGGCCGGCACCGCAATGCTGGCGCAAGCCAATGGTGTGTCTCAGGGCGCACTTCAACTGCTCGGCTGAGTTACTGGTCTGGTCCGGCGCTGTTGGCGCCGGACCAGATCTTGTTCTTCGAGTCGGCGACTCCCAGCCGGCGCCATTACCCGCACCTTTGGTGCAACACAACCCATTACCCCATGGTGGTGGCCGGCCCCAACGACGTGGCCGGCCACCACGTAACAACCTAGGAACACGTCATGGCATCAGTCGACGGCATCGCAACAGGATTTAACACAACACAGATGGTCGCGTCGCTCATGGCAGCGGAACGCGTCCCACAAAACCAACTGCGCGACCAAAAAAACATTTTGAGCCGTCAACAAAGCGCTTACAGCGACCTAAAGAGCGCATACTCGAAAGTTTCTGACCGACTCGATACTCTCAAGACTGCAGACACCTGGCAGCGACGCACCGCAACATCATCTGACACCAAAGTCGCAGCAACCGTCAACAGTGACGCCGCAATCGGGCAATTCACCTTCACTGTCGATCAAACTGCCGCAGCCCACGCTGTCTACACCGCTGACACCGTCGCGGCAGATGACATCGTCTCCGACACCGGAACCTACGCCGGAATGACCGCAACCGAAGCAGTCACTGCAATCAACAACGACGACACACTCGATACCACCGCAGCACTCATTCAAACTGCGCCCGGTGAGTACCGCATTCAACTTTCAGCAAAAAACACTGGATCTGACTCATCTGTCGGTGTTGACGCATCAGAGTTCGATCGACTCACCTCCGGGTTCACCACTCTCACCACCGGTAGAGACGCCCAAATCAGCGTGTCCGGCGATAACCCGCTCGTCATCACATCAAATACCAACACGTTCGATGACGTAATGCCGGGCCTGGACATCACTGTCACCGAACGCTCAACTGACGCTGTCACGGTGAGCGTCACTGAAGATGTCGATGGCCTCGCAGATGACATGGCGGCTCTGTTTGATGACCTCATCGGAGCACTCAACAGAGTTGACAGCCTCACCGAAACCAATGGAACTACGTCATCGCTGCTGTCAAGCGCATCAGTGCTTCGCCGCAGCGAAAATAATCTTCGCAACGCCGTGTTCAACGAAGTGAGCTCGTCAACACTTTCAACAGCATCATTCGCAGGCGTCGACCTCTCCCGTGAAGGAACAATCAGTTTCGACAAACAGAAATTCATCGACGCCTACAACGGCGACCCGCAAGCCGTCAAAGACCTGTTCTTCTCTGACGACACCACTCAAGAAACCGTCTTCAGTCGCCTCGACACCGAACTTCAAGCCGCAACGAACTTCACCAGCGGCTATCTCTCCACTTCAGAAGACGCCGTCGAACAACGAGTTCGTGAAATTGACGACCAAATCGCTGCCTGGGATATTCGCCTTGACAAACGCGAAGCCAACTACCGGCGCACCTTCACCTCGCTCGAAACAGCGTTAAGTCAACTGCAACAACAGTCAAACTGGCTCAGTAGCCAAATCGCGAACCTGCCGTCATACGGGCCGATTGGTGGTACCTGATGAACACCACCCGAGGAATTAGCGCCTACCGGCAACATGCCGCGCAAACCGCATCAAAAACTCAGATTGTCGTCATGCTCGCCGCACGAATGACATCTGACATTGCGCAAGCAATCACCAACATCGAAGAGCACAACCCGGCCGCCGCACACGAACTGCTGGTGCACGCCCAACAAATTGTTGACGAACTCTCAACTGCGCTTGACGTTGACACGTGCCCCGCCGGAAATGAACTTCGCTCTCTCTATCAGTTCATCACCGATGAACTCGTTGAAGCAAACATTCAAAAAAGCAGTCAACATGCTGCTAACGCACATCGAGTCGCAGAAGAAATCTCCGCAATGTTTGCTGCCGCTGCACAAGAACAGGCCGCGTGAACCCCATGAAAACCATTGACATTCTGCTCGAATGGTCAGGTCAACTTGACGACGAACCAACGCTTGACCTGCCAGTGCTCAACAACCCAAAATTCACTACAGATGACCGTGAGGCCCTCGTATTGGTGCAACAGCGTGTTGATGCTGCAGCGGCACGAGTCGCTGAGCAACTCGCGAACCTCGAGCCGCCCCAACCGATGCGGTCACGGACCGTACGTCAACAGCCGACCGCTCGCATCTGCGTCGACGCCTAACACCTGCGACCTTGCGCTCCAGCGAGGAGACAGCGAGGACAAACATCTGCTGTAAATGAGTGCAGATGTCACCACCACAAACCGGACAACTGGTCGAATCTGAACACTGGGTCAGGGAGAGATCCACAGATCAGTCCAAGGACGGACTTGAGCACAACTCAAGGAACCATGTCCATCGTTAGCGACTCCACGTCGATCACCCTTCAGACAGCGCTACAGCTACTCGACACACGCTTCACCGCCCTCGAGCACAACATCGCAAACACCTCAACCCCTGGGTTTCTTGCACAGCGCGTCGAATTCGAAGACGAACTCAGCCTCGCAATCGCGAATGGCGACCCCACCTCCGCACGAGCTGAAACAGTGACCTCAGCCGACCCCGTTGACGCGTTCGGTAACAACGTCGACCTCGGAAAAGAAATGGTGCAGCTCACCGAAACCGCACTGCGCCAACAGATGCTCGTCAGAGCGCTCAACGATCGTTACAGCCGAATTCGCACCGCCTCGGAGGACTTCTGATGACCATCACATTTGACGGTATTTCCATCGCCGGATCAGGCATGCAGGCCTATCAAACCTGGCTTGATGCCATCGCTGACAACATTGCGAACATCAACACCATTACCGCAACCGACGATGTTCCCTTCCAAGAACGCGTCGTTGAAGTGCAGGCCCGCAAGCCTGAAGCAGGCGTCGCAGGCATCGATGTTGTCGACACCGCAGTCGCCGAAACCGACGGCCGACTCGTTTACGACCCGTCGCATCCACTTGCAAACGGCGACGGATTTGTCGTTGCGCCATCAATGAACCTTGAAGAACTGATGACCGACCTCATCATTGCGCAACGCTCCTTCCAAGCAAACAGCAATGTGTTGAACCGTGCCCGCGAGTCATATGAACGAGCATTGGAGATCGGCAAGTGAATGTCACCGCAGTCACCCAGTCGGTAGGCGCGGCACCAGTTACCGCGACCCAGAAAACCCAAGACGACACATCGTTCACCGACAAAATCTCAAACGCCGTCAAATCTCTTGACGAGTCACACCAGATCGCTGACGGCTTCGCAGGAGCAGCAGCGACCGGTGACCTCGAATCATTGACGAGCTACGTCGTGGCAGCCACCGAAGCGCAACTCGCCACGCAAGTCACTGTTTCAGTCCGCAACAAGGCAATTAGCGCCTTCAACCAGATCATGGGGATGAATATCTGATGGCCGGCACATTGATGTCCAAGTTCAACACTGCAACCGAAGGGTTCTCAACCCTCCAGAAAGTCGGCAGTGTCGCAATGGTCGCAGCGATCGCAGCAGGCGTGTTCTTCTACGCCAACACGACCAGCCAAAGTCCGATGGCACCGCTGTACACCGAACTCACCACCGCTGACGCTGCGTCAATCACCGAGCAGCTCCGCGACTCTGGCATCAATTACGACATCACTGATCGTGGTGCCACCGTGCGGGTGCCAGAAAACGACATCTATGAAGCCCGCCTGCTTATTGAACGTGCCGGTGTGAGCCCGAGTTCACAAAGTGACGGTTTCTCAACACTCGATGGCCTCGGCATTACATCAACACAGTTTCAGCAGCGCATCGCCTACCAGCGAGGCCTCGCATCCGAAATCGAAAACTCGCTCGAAGAAATGGCGTCGGTAGACGAAGCCCGAGTGAACCTTGTGATCCCAGAACAAGACCTGTTCGTCAACGACAGCATCCAAGCCTCAGCTTCAGTCATGTTGAACACCAACAGTCGACTCACCAGTTCGCAAGTCACCGCAATCGCATCACTGGTTTCCGGAGCAGTTGAAGGGCTCACCCGAGAACAAGTGACCATCACCGACCAAGACGGAACTGTGCTCACCGCACCAGGTGCGACCAACGGAGCACCAGCCGATGACCTCGAACGCACCCGTGAACTCGAAGCGAACATCGCCGGTGACGTCCTCGCCATTGTAGAAGCGGTCGCAGGTCCCGGTAACGCCCGAGTTGCAGTGAACGCAACGGTCGACTGGTCAGCAACCTCTGAAGTATCTGAGGTCTTCAGCCCAGTGCTTGACGACAACGGAGAACAACTCCGCTCCGCTGCGTCAACTGTCATCGAATCAGACGATCCGACAACTGCAGAAGGCATCCTTGGAACTGGCGACATCGACACCCTCGGAGTGGCAAGCACCGTACGAGCCGATGTTGACGCCGACTTCTTAGTCGACCGGTCAGTGAAAACCGTTGAATCCAACGGGGGAGAGGTGCAAACACTTACCGCATCGGTTGTCGTCGACTCGGCAGCAGTTGACCCCGCCGATATGGCGACACTCATCACCCTCGTTGAAGCAGCGACCGGGCTTTCCGTTGAAAACGGCAACCTGTCAGTCGCCGCTCTCGCATTCGACACCACCGCTGAACAGCAAATCACCGCAGCAAATGAAGCCGCAACCGAAGCCGCCGGAGTCGCTGACGCCGCCGCAGCGCAGCAAGCAACTATGCGAACCGGAATCATCGCCGGATTCGCCGCCATCGCAGGACTGCTCGCCCTGCTCTCATTCCGCCGGGCACGCAAATCAACAACAACTGACGGAGCAGCCGACAAACTCGAAGCGCTGCTCTCCGGTGAAACCCAGGTACTCGAGCGGACAGCACCAACCGCTGATATGACGGCACTTAACCCCGGTGAGCAGCTCGCGCTCGTGTCATCTGAACATCCAGACGATGTCGCAGAACTCATCGGATCATGGATGACCGAGCGAACGGCGGTGACCCAATGAGCCGACGCAAAGAAGAAATCCCAGGCGCACGTAAATCGGCTTTGCTGCTGCTCTCCATGCCACAGGCAACCGCAGCCAAAGTGCTCGCACACCTCGACGAGGACCAGGTTGCAGAAATTGCCACCGAAATCGCATCACTTGGTGACGTCAACTCTGACGCAACGACCGCGGTGCTTGACGACTTCACCAAACAGTGGTCAAAGCGTGCAGGCTCAGTGTCAGGAGGCCTCGGACGGGTAAAAAGCCTGCTTGAACTCGCCGCACCAGAACGAGCTGACACCATCGTTGCTGGCATTGACCGGCGAGTTATCGATCCGCCATTCTCATGGGTCTATCGAGTCGACACACAGCTGCTCGTACGAACCCTCGCCGGAGAACTTCCTATTACCTGCGCAGTGCTGCTGTCATTCCTCACCGCAGACAAAGCCGCAAGCATCATGTTGGAACTCCCGTCAGAGCTACGAACAGAAACCGCAGTCGCAATTGCGAACCTCGACGACCCCGAACACGACCTCGTCGAAGCAATAGAAATGGGCATCAAAGAAAAACTCGGCCCGAACGCCTTCGAACGTCAATATCGGGTCGGTGGAGTTGACGCACTCGTCGACCTGCTCAACCGCTCAGACCGTGAAACCGAAACTAGTGTCCTCGATGCCCTCGGATCACTCGACGAACACATGGCATCAGAGGTCAAACGCCGCCTCTTCTTGTTCGAGGACATCACTTCGCTTGACTCTCGAGCCATTCAGAAAATCCTTGCATCTGTCGACATGGCAAAAATGCCACTCGCAATGAAGGGGGTTGGCGACGACACCGTCACCACCATTTTGGAAAACATGTCCGAACGTGCCGCGGAAGTGCTTCGGGAAGAAATCGAAGTGCTCGGCCCGGCCCGCCTTGCCGACGTTCAAGCAGCGCAAGCAGAAATTGTTGCTGTGGTGAACCGGCTTGACGCCGAAGGTGAAATCACGATCAGCCGGGGGACCGATGCTCTCGTCGTGTGATTCCACTGTTGCCGTTTTAAGTGGCGACGCCGCAACCGCTCTCCCAATTGCCGAGTTGGCACCTGAACGTGCTGCTCACGTGTCAACTCGGCGCAATTTTTCACACACCCAAGTTCACGATCACTTGCAGGCATACCGCTCTGGACGTGAAGAAGGCTACGACGTCGGTTACGCAGCTGGTCTTCAGGCAGCCGAAGCCGACATTGCCCGAACTGCGTCATCACTTCAAGCCGCCATCATTCAATTTGGAACCAACGAAGACGACCTCGCTGACCAACGTGCCGACCTTGCAACGTCCCTCGCAGTCGAACTCGCCACCACCCTCCTCGACAACGCACTCAACGCGCCGGCCGATTTCGCCACGTACGCAATTCGTAAAGCACTCAGCATCGCGCTGCCATAAGATCCCGTCACCATCCCCATGCACCCCGAGGACGCCGCACACGTGCCTGGCATGGCAAATGTCGAAGTGAAAGAAAACCCGATGTTTTCTCGAGGTTTTGCCGAAGCTGTCGTCGGCACCAGCTTGGTCAAAATCGACCCTCACTCGCTCATCAACCAGGTGCGCGAAGTCTTGAACATCGAACAAACCTCGACCGCACCCGCACCAGCCTCTGCTACCGCCGAAACTCCTAAAGAAACTGGCGGAGAAAATGGCGCGCCAAAAACAACGGCTCGCAAGACGAAGAGTGCAGCGAGAACCTCGACGACACGACGCCGCAAAACAGCCGCAGCAAAACCCGCAACATCGACTGCGGCAAAGCGACGGACCACCGCAGCAACAACTGCGAAAAAGCCTGCTCGGGCAACAAAGAAGGACACGAATGCTGCTTGAGAACATCACCAACATCCGTTGGGCAGAGGCTGTGCACGCAGCCCGACCCATCCGCGTCGGTCAAGTGAGCTCGGTGTCAGCATCTGG
This sequence comes from Acidimicrobiaceae bacterium, assembly GCA_012269985.1. Lineage (GTDB taxonomy): Bacteria > Actinomycetota > Acidimicrobiia > Acidimicrobiales > Ilumatobacteraceae > Casp-actino5. The sequence goes on along the minus strand of JAAXJF010000066.1, from coordinate 793 downwards.
ATTCACCGCTGCAGGCCTTGCCGCAGCAGTTGGCGACCTCGTCGAAGTCGAAGCAGATGGAACCACCCTCATCGGACGGGTCGTTGGACTGAAATCAGGCGAAGCAGTCGTTTCTTCGTATGACCCTGTTGACGGCCTTCGCCTCGACATGCCATGTCGAATCAGGCCGAAAGGAAACGGCCTTCCGAAAGCCGATCGGCTCATCGGTCGAGTCGTGAACGCCCTTGGTGATCCCATCGACCGTCAACCGGTTCGACCAGGCCCAATGATGAGCAGCGACCGCGATGCTCCAGACCCCCTCACCCGGGAACTCATCAGAACACCCTTCGCGTCAGGCATACGTGCGATCGACACATTCGTTCCGATGGCAAAAGGCCAACGCATCGGCGTATTCGCAGGGTCAGGTGTCGGAAAATCAACGCTTCTTGCCATGATGGTCGCCGGCTCTGACGCCGATGTCATCGTTGTCGGTCTTGTCGGGGAACGAGGTCGAGAAGTCCGAGAATTCATAGAAGATGAACTCGGTGAAAAAGGACTTGCAAAGAGCATCGTTGTTGTACCAACCTGTGACGAATCCCCTCTCATTCGTCGCACCGCAGCAGAAACCGCAACTGCGTTTGCCGAAGACCTTCGCAACGACGGACTCGATGTACTGCTGGTGATCGATTCCATTACCCGTTTCGCAATGGCGCACCGAGAAATCGGACTTGCGGCTGGTGAACTTCCCGCCGCTCGCGGTTACCCACCATCAACAATGTCAGCACTCCCTCAGCTTCTTGAGCGTGCAGGCACC
>JAAXJF010000009.1 GCA_012269985.1 Acidimicrobiaceae bacterium | reverse complement strand
CGACGACACCGAGTAGAAAACTTCACAAATAAAACATGCTCACCTTGCTAACTCCTAACAGCATCAATAGGCTTGCAACTCCAGACAGCACCACCCCTGGGACAATCACCACTCGTCGCCCGAGAACATCAGATGCGGGCCCTGAAAAGACAAGCGCAGGAGCAAGACCGATTGGGTAAATTGCGAACAACGCTGTGAGGGTCCACGTGCTTAGCCCAAGGCGATCTTCGTAAATGAGGAAGAGCGGCGTTGCAACATTCGCTCCGAAACCAAAGGCAAACAGCGTGAATAATATTCGGAACTTCGCTGATGGCACATGTCGAACCTAGACCCGCCATCTCCGCCGGCTTGCACCGGAGTAATTTCACTGTGACGCCGACCCTAAAGAAGTGGCGGCACCGGCCTTATCGATCAGTGACGGCAGCTACCCGCTCTCGATAAAACTCATCAAGCTTTCTTTCACCGTCAACACCGAAGAGCAACTGCGAAATTTCAGCAAGTCCATCAGAGCCCACAAACTCATCATCTGCGACGACGAGGTCAATCTTTGAACGACGGCGCATGAAGTCCTCAAGTTTCACGATCATCTCGTGATCAGCGGCATTATGGAGTTCAACTCGCAGGTAATCAGCCGACTCCATGACATCAGTTGCCATCGAGGGGTCATTGCGAATGTGTTCGAGCATGTCGAATGCTCTCCGGCCGTACCGACGCCACAGTCGAACCGACAGCGACTCGGTATCAGGCTTCGACCGCATTTCATCGAGATGCATGAGGTGCGCCTGACGGAAGAACTCTGCCCTACTCGCGGAATCGGGCTCCCCATACCAGTTTCGTTGGTCGGCCTCGAGAGCCACACCTAACGATTCAATTTTAGAGGCGACTTCCGCTCCCACGTTGAGACAATCGGTAAGTTTCCCACCAAACACGGTGACCACTGACCGTTGCGCGTCGCACTCGACTTCGTGACGGCGACTGAGCGAGGTCCACTCTTTTGATCGCCAGTCGTCAGATCCTTCGCCTTCGACTTTCACCACGAGCGGACGCACACCACTGCGCTCCGCAATGACATCTGAGGCTTCCAAAGGCTTCTCAAGATTCATTCGGGCGTTGATTTGTTCGAGCAAGAAGTTCCGATCTTCCTCCGTTACGGCAGTATGAGGATCGTCTACACGAGTGTCTGTCGTGCCGATGACCGACCTGCGCCCCATTGGAATCACGTAAAACAATCTCTGACTGTCATCGAAGAACGCAAGGACGCGGTCATGATCGGTTGTCGTGAGCCGAGGCACGACAAGGTGAATACCCTTTGAGTAAACGATGCGATGCGTCGTCGTCGTTCCCCATGATTCATTGAGCGCATCGACAAACGGGCCAGCTGCATTCACCAGCGTTTTCGCCGAGGCGGTCATCTCAACACCAGTGACGACATCACGCAAAGCCACATGCCACCGATCGCTACGCCGTTCAGCATCAACAAGCTCAACGTAATTTGTCGTCACCGCTCCGGCTTCGAAGGCCGAGCGAATGAAAGAGAAGACGAAGCGTGAATCGTTGTCAATGAGGTAAGCGTCCTGATATTGAATGGCGCCCCTTGCAGTCGTGGTTGAGATTGCGGGCTCGGCCTGTGCCAACCGACGCCGAGAAAACACTTTCGGAGGTTTAGTGCCGAACCTTCCAATCGCCCAGTACGCAGTTGCGCCGACGCCCGCAAACCACGGCCGGTACGGCGCACTTTTGTCGAGGGTCGCAAGGAACCCGATCTCACGAACGTTGTCGGGGTACGACTTCATCAATTCGTTTCGCGATCGGCACAGCCCGTAGACGAGGCCGAGTTCGTAGTTTTCAAGATACTTAAAGCCACCCCAGACCAAGTTGGACGACTCTTGGGAGGTGAACGCGCCGAAGTCACCTCGATCGACAAGCGCGACCGAAGCACCACGGCCGGCGAGCGCAGCAGCAGAGACTGCGCCGTTGATGCCTCCACCAATGACGATTACGTCAAAGTCACCGCCATCGAGACGTCGGAGATTTTCTGATCGCTGCGCCACCTCCATAGCGTTCCACGCAAATTGCGCGAACCCAACACCGAGCCCATCCGATTCGACACAGACTCATCGTGGCAAGTAACGATGAGGTCGTGACAGACCTCTCACTTCTCGACGGGCTCGCAACCACACGGGCGATTCGCCGCTACACCAACGAGCCGATTCCCGAAGCAGATCTCAACAAAATGCTCTTTGCCGCGACGAGAGCACCCTCTGGTTCAAACCGTCAGCCGTTTAGCTTCATGGTGTTTACCGATA
>JAAXJF010000060.1:39775-46467 GCA_012269985.1 Acidimicrobiaceae bacterium | reverse complement strand
TCGCGATGCTCATCGTGGGCGCTTGCTCATCTTCTGAGAAGAACACAGAGGACGGCGCCCCCACAGCACCCTCGGATCAAACCTCGGGATCTGGCGAACAAACTGACGGGTCTGAGACTCAAGATGATGAGCCGACTACAGAACTTGAAACAACGTCGACTACCACATCAACAACCACCTCCACTTCGACTACCACGACGACGCTTCCAGAAACCTGTCCTACAAGTTGGACTGCGGTTCCTAGGACGACTTCGGGTTGGCCATACCCCGTCGCAACAGGTGGCTCCTTTATTTTGAGCGACGCAGAAATAGGTGCGCACAGTTACTTTGACCGGTGCGTCCTAGATTTCGAAGGATCTGGCGATTTGTCGTATGACATTCGGTGGCTAGCTAGTCCACCGACCATTCCTGAGCAGTGGGACGGGTCGGACTGGTTTAACGATGCTCCGGTGATAATGGACGGAAACTAATTTTTGCAAGTTAGGACAATCGCCCGATCCACGTGGGACATTAGTGATCCATCTCAGTGGTATTCCGGCCCGGATGACCTAGATGGCAATGCCGTTGGGGCGCAAGTGGTGAGCCAGGGAAAGATGACGGAGGATTTTGAGGGATACCTCAGTTGGACCCTAGGAACGGAGCACTTTGCTGCCTTCAACGTTTTTACCCTCGAAAATCCGAAGCGACTTGTGGTGGACATTTGCCATGAGGAGGACTCCGCTGCCAGCCAGGCAACAAGTATCGGCTGTCTCGGAGAATGGGGATTCAAAGATCCGGATTGGATTGAGGGTGTTTCGCTTTCAGGCGATATCGACGGAATTGTCGGGGACGAGATTGTCACAACGTTTGCTGATCCGTCGCTCGGTAAATGGTGGATGGAAATCGCGGCAGACGATGGCAGTTGGCGGCATATTTCTTTAGTCCCTGGTTCATCCTTGGTGTTTGAAGCTCGACCACTTGGATTTTTGGATATGGACGAAGACGGCGTCAAAGAGGTTTTCATGAAGACCGATGGTGGCGCCTCCAGCTTCGTCTTCAGGGTTTTTGTTTTCGATGACTGCGAACTTCAACCAACTTTAAATAGCGAAGGCGGCGATATCTCTTGGTCTGTTGGTGCTAGCGCCATGAACATGGCCCGCGCAACGTGTACTGAATTCGGAATGAGTGTGGAAAATGCACAAGTAACTGGAGATGACACGTGGTCGGTAGATGTCAACGAGATTGTCCTTAGTGGCATCGCATGGGAGCCTCTGCCAGTTGACGCAGGCTGGGTCGACCCGAGTTATGAAACTCCCGACTTAGATCCTCCCTTTGCTCCAAGTCTGAATTGCGAGTTTTAACGCTGTCAAAGGATTTGCACAGGGAAGTTTATGGAACCACGCCGAGAACGGGCTGATCTATTCCACGGTGTATTTCCCCGTTTCACTTCGAACTCTCACCGTAATCGAGGGTCAGTTTTGAGGTGTTTTTAAGTGGGGCACGCTACCGCGCTGCGAGCCTTTTCATTTGGCGCTCCGCTGCTCGGAGCATTCCTCGATCGAGAGAATTGTCTGCAGTAGCGATCCCGAGGCAGTACTTGCTTAAGGACTGCGGGTGGTGTCGATTTTGGTAGAGGAGTTTAGAGATCCTGCTCCTCGGTCGGTTCGACTTCACCTCGAGAATGACCGAATCCGGCAATATATCGAAGTTCGGTGGATCGTCGGAGGTCTGATGAGCACGAGATGCTGCTAGCTGTCGATCGATTGTCAATCGCTCACCGATCGAAACTGCAACGAGCGTGGTTCTCAAATACGAGACGGTAAGAGCGGGCTCGAAGGCGCCGCCTGAATGTCGGACCCGAGAGGACGACAAACAATCTGCGATCCATTCTGATTCGGTGGACTGGATTCCAGAATTCCCATTCCGCAAAAGTCGATGTTTGTCGCTCATCCCTCGCCCAGTTTTTGTTTTGACCTCGAGCATCACTGGGCCTTTATTTGGATACTCTCTCGAACGAATCTTGAAAAGAAGGCTTTTTCCTTTCAGGTGATACCAATAGGTCAAGAGATTGTCGTCGAAGTAGGTCGTTGAGTAGAAAAACTCGCGCTCCTGTTCAATTGTCAATAGACGCCAATCGAACTCCTCGTATTTCAGCAGCTTTGGTACGAGCCTCTCAAGATTGTTTTCATCGAGGAGAAATTTCCTGTCGAAGCGCCGCTGAAGAGGAGCAACAACATTGACTGACTCTAAGTCGATCTCGGTGACTTGGGGTTGAGCATCAAACACGAAACTAATCTTGCGTGAGGCGGCGCTCGATGATTACGTCAATACGCATGGTCTCTCGAACGAAGTCGATGCCTCGGACGTCGAAATGCACCGGCGTTGCACCGAGGATGCTAACCAAATGAGATTTGAGATCGTTCTCATCGGTAATTACTGAGTCAAGTTCAACACGCAATCGTTCTCTTCTACGGATCGGTTGCCAACGGCCATTGTCAATGACCAGCATTGAAGCGCTGAGGAGAATTGCGAAGACCACCTTCACCTCAAACTTCATCCCTGATAAGCCGCTCATTAGTCCGAGCACAAGAGCAATCATGGTGTAGCCGATTTCAATCTGTCCTGATTCTGCAGATCGGAGGCGAACGATCGAGAGAACAGCAAAAAGTCCGAAGCCAACGCCGATATTTAGTGGAGCCGACGAACCTAAAGCAGCCGACACGGTAAACAAACTGATGTTGAATGCTGTGTACCCGACTACTTGGTCCCATCGGCGGTGACGTCTGAAGTACGAGACGTACACCACGATGAAGAGGGCGCCTAAGTTGAGGGCAAGATCTCTCAGAAGGACCGGTAGGTCTAGTTCGTTCATATATTGGGCCCTCACCCTACTTGCGTTCGCTGGTTGAGAGTGTTTTTGCTGTGAGGTAAAACACAGGGTGGTTTGGGTCCTACACTCCCAGCAATGTTTGGCTGTTCGACGGTTCGTGGAGTAACCCGGCGTCAGACGGTTGCGATGTTGCTTACATTGTGTGCTTGCTCGTCTTCAACGGCAGGTGACATCTCGGTGCCGAGATACGAAGTCGGAAGCCTGCCGCCTCCGAGTTCGGCGAGTGAAATGCTTCCTGAAGTTTCTGTGAAGGGCCCAATCGTGCGTTTCAGCGAGATCATGTATCACTCACCATCGGAGGACCCTGATGACGAGTTCATTGAAATCACAAACTACGGCGATGAGGCAGTGAATTTGCAGCATTGGTGTATCTCCGGAATTAGTCACTGCATCTCCGAAGCAACGAATTTGGACCCCGGCAGTTTCTACGTCTTGAACCAATCTGAATTTGACGGAAACTTATCGAACAGTGGTGAGCGCCTTACCCTGACAGATTCTCTCGACCAAGTCGTCGACGTAGTTGAATATTCCGATTCTGACCCGTGGCCCCCTCAGGCGGATGGCGGAGGAGCGTCGTTGCATCGAATGATGACAATGAGAAGAGGTGTAGGTGCCTGGGCAGCCGGCAGACCAACGCCAGGTGAGTTCTTTGTGTCGGAGTTGGAGCAACCTGAGAGAGAACTCGCTATTTCAGAAGTGCATTATCACTCGGTTGACGACGACCCGCAAAAAGCTTTTGTCGAGGTCGTAAATGTAGGGCTCGAACCCCTCAACCTCAATGGATGGTGCATCACAGGAACCAGTTTCTGCTGGGATAACTCTCGTACGTTGCAGCCGGGCTCTGCCGAGGCAACGGTTGGCTTGCTCGGTTCAGAAGATCTTTCTCGATCAGGAGAGCGGCTGCGAGTAGTCGACCCGAGTGGCGCAGTTCACGACACAGCCGCTTACTTGGACAGCGGTAATTGGCCGGCGTTAGCTGATGGGCATGGGGCATCGCTCCATCGAAGGAATCTCGAAGTTTCCGGCGAAGAACCAGGAAATTGGGTTGCAGGCGTCCCATCCCCAGGCGTGCCAAATGATGATTTAGAAATGTCTTTAATTCCAATTTTTAAGGAAGTCCGCTACACGGAGTCCCCCGAAAGCTCAGAACCAATACGAATCACTGGCCTCGCAGGAGACTTTGTCTCGGTCCGACTTGTTTACGTCGTCGATTTCGGCACCGAGATCGAGGCCGAAGCCTCCATAAACGATGGGCTAGTGACGGCGTCAATTCCTCCACAGGAAGAGGGATCTTTGGTGCGATTTCGTCTCATAGGAGAATCCTCCGAAGGAGTTGAAGGCACTTGGCCGATTGCCGGAGATGGAATGCAGTACGGCGGAACTATTGTGCAGAGCCCTGTCACGGTATCCACTGGTTTACCGATATTAAGACTGTTCATGCCCGATGAAACTTGGGCTGAAGCTAAAGATGACCAATTCTTGGATGGGGATGAGGGATATCCGGTAGTTGTGGCGTTAGGTGGGACCGTGTTCGACAACGCGAAAATGCGGATAAAAGGAAATCAGGCACGATTCAACAAAAAAAAGAAATGGAAAATCATGCTTCCACACGGCTACGAAACTGACGGTGGCGGCCTTTTCCGAAATTCAGTTGACCAGTTTGACTTGCTCCCGGCTGCGACAGATAAATCCTTTTCGAGAGAGGCCTTGGTTGCTGACCTTCAGACTCTCTCCGGAGGATTCAGCCAAGAGGTCTTTCCAATGCGAGTTGAACGGAATAACGATTTTCTCGGTTTATTCCTATATGGCGAGTCTCTTGACCAAGAGTGGAGGGACCTCATGGGATTCAGCTCCGAAGTTTACGTTTGGAAGGCTGAACTTGTAAGCAAACTCAAGCCAAGTGACTTGTTGTACTCCGATTCAAAATTCGGTCAGCACTATGAGCGAATAACCAAAGATTGGATTGATGATGGTGACGTTCTCCTGAGAAATTTGATTTCGACATTAAGTTCGCTATCTGACAATGAGGTTGTGTCGTGGGCCTACAAGAACGTGGATGTCCCCCAAGTCGTCGAGTCACTAGCAACGATGCGAATCGTTCAGCACAGTGAGTGGCAGCATAAAAATTACTTCATTGCGTTTGACCCTGCCGATGCCAAGTGGAGGCTCGTGCCGATGGACTTTGACCTCACTTTTGGTCGGTTTTACCAATCGCCGTGCAATGCCAAATGTGATGCGATCAGGGCATTTACATATATCGAATATACAAAAGAAAATCGCCTTGCCGAGATCTTTCTCACCAACGAGCCGTTTAGGTCCATGGTCGACCGTCGAACTCGTGAACTTTCAGAAATCTTCCTCGCAGATGGCTATCTGGAGCAACGATTAGAAGAGTTACTGGCAGATATGGAAGAGGATGCGACGGAGGATCGAATGTTGGGGTGGGCATACTGAGAGTGGCAAACGATGGAAATGGCGCAGGACCTCATCGTTCGCAATTACCTGGTGCCAAAACGGCGAATGTATCTCGGTGCTCACTCTGTTCTCCCGGATGCACAGCCCTCCGAGGTAACTGTTCGAGTCGGAGAAATCACCTATGACTTGGACGACAGCATTACTTCCGCTGAAATCAAAAATGACCTTGATCTAGCCATTGACATATCAAATTTATTTCTCGAAGAGCTAAACGCCGTTGTGCCCCCGGGAGTGGTCGTCCCCGCAAAGTCCAATGTGCTACTCCTGTTTGAGCGGAGGCCCACCACTAAGGAAGACGGCTTCACTGTGTTTGTCGCGCCAGCAGAGTGAAAAGCCACCTCTTCAAAGATTGAGATTGGAGATAGTCAGTGACGAGCGACCTCCGGTGTGAGAGGCAAGCGCTCCCTAAGTTCTTAGTGCAATTACCCGCTCCGACGACCGAACACTAGGATTCACAAAGTGTTTGGAAAGTGCGGCGGTCAATGGAAGAGTTGACAACGAGTCCTGCACCGCATAGCTCAGAATCTCAGTTAGTTCCAAAGGGCTCTCACTCGTGACTCGTTCTATTGACTGCCTCATCGCCGTTGGCTCAAATCTCGGAGATCGACTTGAGCATCTTCGAGCAGGTATCGCCGCAATCGATGCGCTGCATGGCGTTCACGTTACTGATGTGTCGAGTCTCTACGAGACCGCACCAGTTGGGGGACCCGAGCAGCAAGGGCCGTATCTCAATGCCGCTCTTCGAGTTGAGACAACACGAGATGCTGCGGGCTTACTTTCCGAACTGCACCGTATCGAAGCGGAACGGAATCGGGTTCGACGCATACGCTGGGGCCCACGCACCCTCGACCTTGACCTTCTTGTTCATGGTGACACCGTGAGCGACACCGCTGAACTGCGGGTCCCGCATCCAAGACAACATGAACGCCGGTTTGTGCTCGTTCCCGTGTGCGACATCGCAGCCGACGTCAAGCATCCCTTGATAGGTCGCAGCATGGCTAGTTTGTTGGACGAGGTCGCCTCAGCTGAAGACGACCTAATTTTGGTAGCGCAACAGTGGCATCGGGACAGCGACGAAGTTGATTCGTGGCTCCACTGCGAAATCGAGTGAGCTTAGAAATTTAATTGAACGACAGAATTTGAGGACGCCCACATGATTACCGCTGATCAGCTCAATGAATTGTGGTCCACCTACCAAAATGACGTCACCTCAGAAGTCCGGACACTACATTTCCCTCGCCAAAATCGAACATTTGATGACGCGCCGAATCAACTTGGGGTCATGAACCTGTCGCGCGATTCCTCTTACCGCGAGAGCATCGTCCACGATCTTGAGGCTGCAATATAC
>JAAXJF010000060.1:38149-39733 GCA_012269985.1 Acidimicrobiaceae bacterium | reverse complement strand
ATCATGGTGTCGGTCGAGACGTACCACACCGAAGTCGCAATTGCTGCCCTTGAGGTGGGTGCGGCAGTGATCAATCTCACTGGTCGAATTGATGACGTTGGCTTGTACGAGTCGATCGCAGCTCATGAGGCTGGCCTCATTCTGTGCTACACCCCGGGCACCACTGCCCGTTCAGGAGATGATGTACCCACCGCCGATCGAATGATCGACCAGCAGCTCGACTTTTTTAGAGAGCGTCTTGACCTGGTTTGTGGCGCAGGTGTAGAGCGCCTCTGGATCGACCCTGGCTTCGGGTTTGCCTTGAACCTCCCAGATGGCCCCGAGCGGGTCCGTTATCAGACCGACAACTTGGTGCAGTCGTTCCGTTTCAGGTCGTTGGGGTGGCCAACATGCGTGACCATGGCGTCGTCGGTTTATCTCTTCCGTGACGAGGCTCGAGTGGCCGAAACGGCGATGGCAGTGCTGGCTGTGCAGGCCCGGGCCGGTCTGATCCGAAGCCATGAGGTCGCTCGGGTGCAGCCGGTGCTCGACATGGTCGACATGTGCTCTTGATTCGCCCTGCGCGCGTGCTCACTGCCTATGAGTCAGATGACTCGTCACGGGCAAGTTCATCGACGCTGTCGAGTGCTGATTGCATCTGTCGGTACACCGCGCGGGTCAAGAGGTGTGACCCGACTGGGCCCGTGACCAACAGAAGGATGACGACAAGGAACGCCGTCACATATGCGGTAGTCGACCGGATACTGAGCGCGAGCCCAACGGCAACTGAGGTGACGCCGAGGGTGGGTGCAATTGCGACCGAGTGCATTCGGGCGTAGATGCTCCACGAGCGAGCAACACCAATGCCAGCGATCAATACGAGCGCAGCACCTAACACCATGAAGAGTCCAGCGATAACGTCCATCAGTTCCCGTCACCTTCCTCAGAGCGGCGTTCTGCGTATCGGGCAAGCACACTTGTTCCAATAAATGCAGCCAACGCAACGATCAACACCGTGTCGAGTGATGTGATCGACTGCTCGCGGGTGACTTCGATCATGATGCCGCAGATAACGGTTACCAAGAGGCCGTCGAGAGCAATGACACGATCGGCGATTGATGGCCCGCGGAAGAGTCGCATGAGAAAGCACACCGACCCTCCGGCCAGGAGGACGAATGCAAGAGCAGCGAATGCGGTCATGGCAGGCGTGCCTCACGAAGTTGAGAGCGCGCCGAGCGGGAACCGAAGGCCCGCACGCATACCGACTCGAGTTGGTGCAATTCGTTACGTACTCGTTCGGCATCGTCGAGGTGAAGAACGTTAACGTACAGCACTGCGGGAGACCCTTTCGCCTCGATCGTGATCGTTCCAGGAGTGAGGGTGATGACGTTCGACATCACGAGCATTGTCATCTCACCACAGGTGCGCATCGGAACAGCAATGACTCCGGCATTCACCATGTTGGTTCGGGTGAGGATTTTGCGAGCCAAGGACAGATTTGACCGAATGAGCTGCACCACGACGTAGACGACGAAGTACCCAAAATGAAGCGGTGAAATTCGCAACCGGTCGTCATTCCCGGAGGTCGCACCGGCAGCGAAGGGA
>JAAXJF010000060.1:0-38139 GCA_012269985.1 Acidimicrobiaceae bacterium | reverse complement strand
GCTGTCAGGAGCACGACCGAGAGAACGAGGCCAGAGGCAACGTTCGCTATCGAAAGGTCATTCCACAACATGACCCACAAGGCGGTCAGCCACACGACAGCACTGAAGGTGACACGTCTCATGGTGCAGCCTCCCCGAGCACGGCCCTGATATAGCCAGCGGGGTTGAGTAGGTCTTCTGCTGCACGCTGTGATAGCTCGTGAATTGGTCCGGCCCAGATCGAAAAACTGATCGATATTGCGACAAGCGAAAGCGTTGCGAGCACCATCAGTGGCGGTCCACCGAATCGATCAGTGGTTTGAGGATCACGTTCGGGTTCGGTTTCGGCGCCTCCCCAGAATGCCCCAGTCCAAATCTTCGTCATCGAGAACAGCGTGAAGAGCCCGACAGCCAGAGCGACGGCAACGATGGCGGAAGAGCCTTGGCTGAGGCCCGCATCGACAAGGGCGAATTTTGCAAGGAAACCTGAGAACGGCGGCAACCCAGCCAGGCTGAGAGCGGGAACTGCGAACAGCGCCGCAATTACCGGAGCGCTGCGAACCAATCCGCCAACAGAACTGAGGCGTGACGAGCCTGCTCGGTGATCGACAAGACCGGCGACGAGGAAGAGGGCGGTCTTCACGACGATGTGGTGAATCACGTAGAACACCGCTGCGGCAACGCCGACCACGGTGAACAGTCCGAGCCCCATAATCATGTAACCGATCTGCGAGATGATGTGGAACGCAAGAATTCGCTTCATGTCATCTTGTGCAATTGCCCCGATGACGCCGACGATCATCGTTGCCGCTGCGACCCACAGAAGAACATCGTCGCCCCAGTTCGCGCCGCCTTCGCCAGGAGGGAACATCAAGGTTTGAGTGCGGATAATTGCGTACACACCGACTTTGGTGAGGAGGCCCGCAAAGATTGCAGTGACTGGTCCGGGGGCTGTGGGGTAGCTATCTGGCAGCCAGAAAAAGAGAGGAAAAAGCCCCGCCTTAATGCCGAAGACGACGAGGAGCATGATAGAGAAACCATGCCGAAGAGCCGGGTCGAAGTCAGCGAGCCGGCCTGCGAGATCGGCCATATTGACCGTCCCTGTTGCTGCGTAGAGCAGGGCTAGCGATGTAATGAACAGGGTTGAAGCAACCAAAGAAATGACGACGTAGGTCATGCCTGCGTGTACTTGATCGGGTCGTCCGCCGAGGGTGATCAGAACATATGAGGCGGCGAGCATCATCTCGAACGCAACGAAGAGGTTGAAGAGGTCGCCGGTCACAAAACTGGCTGACACTCCAGATGCGAGCACAAGATAGAGCGGGTGAAACGACACTCGTTCCCGTTCTTCTCCCCCTTGACCGATTGCGTAGATCGCAACAATGAGCAACACGACGGTCGAGACCACAAGCATGATTGCAGCAAAGCGGTCAACGACGAGAGCGATGCCTAGGGGTGCTGACCACCCGCCAGAATTCGCAACAAGGTGGCCGTGTTCATCAACGCGAATGAGCACGATGATGGAGACGACCACCGTGACTGACAAAGCAGCGATGGTGACGAGGCGTTGCAGTTCGCGCCGGATACCAACGAGTATCGACAGGGCGGCCCCGAAAATCGGGACAACAACCGGAATGGCGAGAAGCGGAGTACTCATCGTTGCGGGTTCCCCTCTGCCTCAAACTCATTGGTATCAGGGTCGCCGTCATCAACTGGTCCCTCAGGGCCGTCGAGCTCGTTGCGACGGGCAACCATGCGATCTTCAAGGTCGTCTTCAACCTTGTCGTCGCGGCTGATTTGCCAACTGCGATAGCCGAGTGCCAAGAGAAATGCGGTCACACCGAAGGTGATGACGATTGCCGTGAGGGCAAGTGCCTGTGGAAGGGGGTCTGAATATTCTGCGGGGCTCCCAGCTGATCCGTCGATGACCGGGGGGTTGCCAGCTCGTCCACCCGAGGTGACGAGGAGCAGGTTGGCTCCGTGACCGAGTAGGCCGATGCCGATAATGATTCGGGTGAGGCGCCGCTGCAATAGCAGCCAGGTGCCGGCGGCGCACAAGATCGCGGTGACGGCTGCGAGTGAGAGACTCATGATGAACCTCCTGCAGCAAGGCGTTCAGTGACGTCGTCGGGGTCGTCGCCGAACGCCTCGTAGGCCATGAGAACAAGTCCGATCACAACGAAATAGACCCCGATGTCAAACGGTAACGCAGACGTGGTCTTCACTTTTCCGAGCAGGGGAAGCTCGAACGACCACAAGACGTGTTCGAGCACTTCGCCCCCGAGGAGCACAGGCGTGATTGCAGTGCCGACGGAGAGCGCAAGCCCTCCTCCGAGCACTATCCACGGCCGAATTGGAAGTAACTCAGAGAGGCGTTGGCGCCCACCAGCGACGTAGAGAAGACTGAGTCCTGCGGCACCAGCGAGGCCACCCACAAAGCCGCCGCCGGGCTGGTTGTGGCCGGCGAAAAGGAAGTACAACGACAGAATCAAGATCGAAGAAAAGAGCAGCCGAGTAGATGCATTGACAAACTCTGACTCGTGCATTCTGTTCGTAGTTACAGGGCCGCGACGTAAGGCTCGAGTAAGTGCAACAACCCCAAGAGCAGCGACGACTAGCACAGTGATTTCGCCGAGCGTGTCGAGGCCACGGAAGTCAACCAGAATGACGTTGACGACGTTTGAGCCCTTTCCGTCAGGAACCGACCGTTCGATCATTTCAACCGAGATTGACTCCGACTGCACCCGATCTCGGGCACCTGTTGATGCGAGGGCAAAAACGAAAACACCAAGACCGACTGCGCCCGCAATCGCAATTCGAATTGGGGTGGCAACCGCCGTCTTTTCACTCCGGAAGTAGGGGGGTAAGGCTCGCATCACGAGAACGAACAGCACCGTTCCCAACGTTTCGATGGCGAATTGAGTGAGAGCGAGATCTGGAGCGCCGCGAAGAACGTAGAAGCCGGCCATCGCGTATCCGACAGCTCCCAGCATGAGGATCGCAGCGATTCGACGACGGAATGATGCAGCAGCGAGCGCCGCGCTCACGATGACTGCATAAACGACTAGGTTCACCCAGGAATCAACGAAGATCTCAGGCCCGTTAGCGGCGTCGAATTCGGTTATTGCTCGAAGCGCAACGATCGTTGGTGCGATCGCAGCGACCACCAGAATGACAGCGAGGTATACCGGCAGTGATCCGTTTTGAACGACACGAGTAATGCGTTTCGCATTCTTGAGAGCGCCGGTGACGAGAGCCCAGAACGAGCGGTCAGCAGTCGGAAGCATCGAGATCGGGTGATGAAAGGCGTCCTGGAATTTCTCAATCGTGTTCCGTGCAGAGACGAGCACCGGGCCTGATGCAATGAGGACGTCCGACAGCCAGAACGCAATGTTGAAACCCGCCCACAATTTGACCGGCGACGGATGGCTTTCCGGGTGCAGCGCAAGAGTGGCGGCATGAACAACGTCATCGACAAGTACCGGAGCGAGACCGGCGATGAGGGAGAAGATGGCAAGCACACATCCCGGAGTTGCGAACAGCCGTGTCGGCGGATTCTGCTCGGAGACCGTGACCATCGGGTGTTCGTCATCGGCGCTTTCGTGCTCTGCGCTGCGTCCGAGCAAACCAATAACGAACCGGGCCGAGTACGCAAATGTGAGCACTGAACCGCCAAGAATTGCCGCAGTCACGAGCGAGCTACCTGTGAATGCTCCTCTGGCGGTGTAGAGGAGAGCTTTCTCTTTTGCGATGAATCCGAGCAATGGAGGCAGGCCCGCCATTGAGGCTGCGCCGAGAATCGCAGTGAGATAGATCGGCCACCATCGACGGTCGACGCCAACGATGCGTCGGATATCTCGGGTATGAAGCTGATGGTCGACCACGCCAACGACCATGAAGAGAGCGGCTTTAAACGCTCCGTGGGCGAGTAGTACGACGATGAGGGCTTGGGTGAGCGAGTAGGTGCCAGCACCCGCGAGCATCATCATGAACCCGAGTTGACTCACCGTTCCGTACGCCAAGAGCACTTTGAGATCGACTTGGCGTAGCGCTCGCCAGCCGCCAAACACCATGGTGGTTGCACCAAAGATGAAGACGGTGGGTCGCCAGCCGTCGACGCTGTAGGTGACGGGTGCGAGTCGTGCAACGAGGAACACTCCGGCTTTCACCATCGTGGCGGCGTGAAGGTAGGTGCTGATCGGTGTTGGCGCAACCATCGCTCCTGGAAGCCAACTTGAGAAAGGCCACTGTGCAGACTTGGTGAAGGCGCCGAGGAGTATTAGAACGATTGCACCGAAGCTGATGAGGGAAACGTCGGTGGAGGCGAACGCCGAGGCGAGTTCGCTGAATCGATAGGTGCCCGCTGACTGTCCGAGTACGACCAGGCCGGCGAGCATTGCGAGTCCACCGGCGCCGGTGATCAAGATGGCCGACGTTGCTGCGTCGCGAGCCCGAGGGTTGGTGTCGTCATTGCCGATCAGTAGGTATGACGTAACGGAGGTGAGCTCCCAAAAGACGAAGAGGGCGAGCAAATGGTCGCTGACGACGACGCCGGTCATTGCGCCCGAGAACATCACGAGAAGACCACTGAGGCGTCCGAGGCCTGGTTTGTCTGGCCCGAAGTAGGCAACGGCATACACGCAGACAGCAATCCCGATGACAGAGATAAGGGCGAGCATGACAGCGGCGAATGCGTCGACGCGAAGGTCAAATGCGAGTCCGAGAGTTGGGGCCCAATCAATGCGTTGAGCGATTGCACCTCCCTCGCCGCCGTTGACGATGGTGCCCAGGTTTGAGAACAGCCAGATGGCGGTTGCGGCGGGGCCAAGAGTTCCGAGCGCGAAGCCGCGACGTCCGAGTCGGTCGCCAGCGGCGACGATTCCTGCTCCGAGCAGGAAGTGGAGGACGATGAGCGAAATAATCACGGTGAATCAGAGGGATTGAGCCGATTCAACACTTTCGTCAAAGCGGTCTCTTAGTTGACAGTCGAGGAGCAGATTTTGATGCTAGTGCTCCTGCAGGAGGTTTGTCCTTAATCTTGGACTTGTAGCCGTGTGGTGAGCAGTGGTCGGCCTCGGGGCTCCGACAGTGGAAAGGGGAAAATAGTCCCCGCTGCTGTCATCTGGTGTGCTAGCTCTTGTGTCATAGAATTTCAGCGCCGAGTGCAGCGAAGCACTGTTGCATCTTTAGTTGGTGGCCTGATGGCCCTTACTTTGAACCCGAGGAGGTCGACGGCTCCTTAGGTCTAGCCGCGCAGTGAGCACTCATTGCTTGACAGCAGTCACTCGGAGCGGTTAACGACTTCGGTATGAAGGTGAATGATATTTGCGACGAGCCTCTCCAGAACGCGTTGTACCCTGGTCGGGGCGACTACTGAGCCAAAATTCTGCTACGTCCACGTGAGTGCTCGCCTTGTTGACGATCAATGCTTGTCGTACACCTCTACCGGCGGCGTTTCTGCCGTTGCTGACGACGTAACGAGGCCGTTGCCAGCGAGGTTGGGAGAGCTCGTCGCCACGCGCTGAACGATGACAGCGGTGCATCCGAGATGGGTGCGAGCCATGGCCACGGGTAGACGGCTGCGGGAGAAATCTGAACGGAGCGAGAGCGAAATCCGGGTACGGGCGCTGCGGTCACCGCAACATTTATTGATCGCAATAATTCGACGGGGTCGCCAATGCCAACATGCACTTCACGCCGAAGGGCAAGGTCGGCAAGGCACTCACTAAGAAAGGCGAGGCGGCGAGGGTGAAGACTGAGTTTGCGCAGCAGCGGGGTGTCGAAGATGAAGAGCGCAGGAAGGTCGGGGTGAGCGGTCAGAGCCGGGTCGCTGTCTCCAAGCGATTCGGCGGTGATCCAGACCGCCTCGGGACTCCGTGATGCATCGATGATCGGCAAGAGAGGTTCATGAGGTGGGTTTTGACCTTTTCCAAGCTCGACGCGATGAGTCCCCCCGTCGAACTGAGGTTCGTCAGGCCACTGTTCAATTGGGCACGAGTGGCGAGATGGGCATTCGTCGCACAGCGCCGGCGCACGTTTAGTTACCTGCCATCTCGAGAATCCGTATGGCCGTCCGGTAGCTGACCCGATTGTCCATTGCCAGCCGGCTCGGTTTGCATACGACCCATCGAGCAACTGGCGGTACATCTTGCGTTCACCCGCTTGCCAGTGGGCTCCTTCTCTCACCGTCCAGTGCGAGGCCAGCCACATACGCATCTGATTTGGCACCCATCCATCAGTTTCCAACTCGGTCAGCGCGAAGTCGAGACAGGCCATGGTGTTCCGTTCGCCCCAGCCTTGTGCGTTGGGCCGCTCTGGCGGCTGGTAACGGAGCGAGTCAGCGAGGTGCGTTCCGATTCGGGAGTACATGTGCCGCGTGTATTCCTGCCATAACAGTTCGTCTCTGAATTTGTCGCGGTCGTGGTCAGGGGCAGTGCTGACGTGTTCCCACGCCTCTCCGAGAGTGAGGAGGCCGTGTCGTATATACGGCGAAAGCTGCGACGCTCCGCGAGACGAGATGGGAAGTACTTCATTTCTTGTGGCGGCGTACCCGCGTACCTTGAACGACTCGAGGGCTGAAAGTGCCGCTGTTCGCCCGCCACGAAATCGTTCACTTGCGGTCCAGTCACCGAATGGCTCGCATAACTCTCCAAGATGTGTCCGAACCCAGTCTTCAGCGTTGCTTGAGGGCGAAAGAATTGCGAATGACACCCGGAGATGGTGTCACGCAGTGGGATGCTCGTGCGTATCTCAGTGACGAATCAGCCGAACGCTTCTGCCTCTTTGGCAAGGGACTGACTGCGGTTCTTCGCCTGTTACGTGTCAGCCATAGGGTTGAGTCATGGCGGCAACGGCACGAGACCTTCTTGGCGATATCGATTTCGACCCAGCGGAACTGCACGCAAAGTATCTTCACGAGCGCGATAAGCGCGTTCGACCCGATGGCAATGAGCAGTACGTAGAGATAACTGATCGATTCGCCTCATTTGGAGATGATCCATGGGCCGATGCGTCGTTTGAACGTGAGCCGCTGACCGACCATGTGGATGTCGTCATCGTTGGCGGAGGTTTCGGTGGCCTTCTCGCTGCCGCACGCCTAAGGGAGATAGGAGTTAAGCGGATTCGGCTTATCGACGCTGCCGGCGATGTCGGGGGTACCTGGTATTGGAATCGATACCCGGGCGCTGCCTGTGACGTTCAGTCCTATATCTACCTGCCGCTGTTAGAAGAACTCGGCGCAATGCCTCAACACAAGTATTCGTTCGCTCCGGAGATCATGGAGCATTCTCGCCGTATCGCTCGCCACTACGACCTTTACGACGACGCGTGTTTTCAAACCGGTGTGACCTCGATGGAGTGGGACGACAGCGAATCTCGTTGGACCGTGTTCACCGATCGAAATGATGAGATGACGGCAAACATCGTCGTGCTTGCAACCGGCCCGCTCAACCGTCCAAAACTGCCTGGAATCGCTGGGATCACCTCCTTTGAAGGTCACATGTTCCACACCAGTCGATGGGACTATGACTACACAGGAGGCGACACGTACGGAGGTCTCATCGGCCTCTCCGATAAACGTGTAGCGGTCATCGGCACTGGTGCAACAGCAGTGCAGTGCGTCCCGCATCTGGCTGACTCCGCAAAGGAACTGTTCGTGTTCCAGCGGACACCTTCTTCAGTAGATGTTCGGGATAATGCTCCGACGGATACCGATTGGTTTGAGTCTTTAGAGCCTGGGTGGCAGAAGCGATATATGGAGAACTTCACTGCGCTCGTGTCGGGATATGACGAGCCAGAAGATCTCGTTGGCGATGGGTGGACCGAGATTTTTAGAGGACTCACCGGTATCGCAGCAAAAGATGCATCTCGGCGCCTTGGTCGCAGGCTTGATCCGAGAGAGAAAGAGGAGATGATGGAGCTCCTTGACTATCGGAAAATGAACGGCGTCCGAAATCGGGTGCAAACCACGGTGGTTGACCCTTCAACTGCTGCGGCGCTTCAGCCGTGGTATCGGCAGTTCTGTAAGCGGCCGTGCTTTCATGACAGCTACCTACCAGCGTTCAACTCGTCAAATGTCACCCTTGTTGACACCGATGGTCAGGGGGTTGAACGAATCACACCAAACGGTGTTGTCGCAAACGGCGTTGAACATGAAGTTGATTGCATCGTGTTCTCGACAGGGTTCGAGTACGGCACCTCATACACGCGACGTGCTGGTTTTGATGTCACTGGCAGAAACGGTGAAACGCTGTCGGAGCATTGGGCGGACGGGGTTCGCACGTTCCATGGAATGCACGCTCACGGTTTTCCGAATATGGCGTTCATCGGATTTGTTCAGACCGCAACCACGGTAAATATTCCGCATGCTCTTGCTGAGCAGGCTACCCATTTCGCGCATGTTGTTTCCGAGTCGCGCGCAAGGGGTGCGTCAGTCATTGAAGCAACCCCGCATTCGGAGCAGGAGTGGCTCGCTGAGATTGAGCGCACGGCGGTGAGAGCACGGAAGTTCTACGAGGAGTGCACTCCGGGCTATTACAACAACGAGGGTCATGTGACCGATGGAACCGGATTCGCCGCTGGAATGTACGGCGCAGGTCCAATTAAGTTTTTTGATCTGCTTGCCCGGTGGCGAGATGAGGGAGGTCTCTCAGGCCTCCAACTCCGTTAGGCAATCCTGCGGCTCTAGCCGTGACGGGCCCCCTGAGTACCGTCATTGGTGTGACGTGGGAACCCGAATTAGAAGAACTCCACCGGCGCGAACTCCTTGCCGAACAACTTGGAGGTGCCGACAAGGTTGAGCGGCAGCACCACTTTGGGAAACTCACGATTCGTGAACGGATTGATCAGGTAGTGGACGAGGGCAGTTTTTGGGAAATGGGTAAAGCCGCAGGGGTGGCGACCTATGACGATGAGGGGAATCTCATCGAGTTCATGCCGTCGAACTTTGTGTTTGGCATTGCGAATCTTGACGGCCGGCCGGCAGTGGTGTCAGGCGATGACTTCACAGTTCGTGGCGGCTCGAACGATGCATCAATTTCGGCGAAGCGCGAGGCATCCGAGACGATTGCGGCCGAAATGCGACTCCCTCATGTTCGCCTGCTCGACGGGATGTCGGGTGGAGGATCGGTGAAGACGATCGAACAGGCAGGGCGCACGTATATTCCGTTGCTTCCCGGCTGGCACACGGTGTGCGATCACCTCAATATCGCCCCATCAGTCTCCCTCGTGCTCGGCTCGGTGGCGGGTTTCGGAGCCGCTCGTGCAACTGCGTCGCATTATTCGGTCATGGTTCGGGATACCTCGCAGATGATGATCGCCGGACCAGCACTCGTCGAACAGGCTGGTCTGGGAGCGGTCTCGAAGTACGAACTTGGTCACGCTGACATTCACACTCGCAATGGCGCCATCGATGATGCGGTCGACACAGAGGCAGAAGCATTCGAAAAAGCGCTGCAGTTTCTGTCGTATCTGCCGACCTCCGTTGACGAACTTCCGCCGCTTGAAGATTGGGGCGATGACCCTGCTCGACGCGATGAGTGGCTCGTCGATGTGGTGCCACGAAATCCTCGACAGAGCTACGACATGAAACGCATCATGATGACGCTCGTTGATGAGGGCAGTTTCTTTGAGATCGGTAAAGACTGGGGTACGTCGATTATCGGGGGGCTCGCTCGTCTCGATGGTGTGGCAGTTGCGATCTATGCGGAGAACCCGATGATGTACGGCGGGGGTTGGACTGCAGACTCGTGTAGGAAACTCACCCGTCTCATCGATCTGGCATCGATGTTCAAATTGCCGATGATTCACCTCGAGGACTGCCCTGGCTTTCTCATCGGCAAGGAATCTGAAGAGAGTGCAACCATTCGGTACGGCACCGAGGTGTTGGTGGCGCTCCGAGAGTCGGAGATGCCATATTGCACCGTCGTCGTAAGGAAGGCGTTCGGGGTTGCTGGGGCAGCAAACCGCAAGCCCGGAAGTGAATCGTTCCGGTTGGCGTGGCCCTCGGGTGACTGGGGGTCGCTACCTCTCGAGGGAGGCCTCGAAGTTGCATATAAAGCTGAGCTTGAGGCAAGTGACGACCCTGAGGCGCTGAAGGCAGCAATCGCCGAACGGCTCAACAGTGTTCGGTCACCACATCGGTCGGCTGAGTTCTACGAGATCGAACAGATCATCGATCCACGAGACACTAGAGCAATGCTGTGCGAGTGGGTGCAACTCGCCCGTCGAACAATGAAACCAACCGAGCCATCATGGGGATATCGCCCCTAGGACGCTGTGTCGTAGTTGACAGCCAAATTCTGGAAGGTGGGCATGCGGAGCACTCACCGGGATTGTTACTATGGCCATAGTGTTAATCACCCCGTATGACCCCTCGATGTAACGGAGTAAGCGAATGACTGCATTTGATCTCGACCTCTCCAAGTACGAACTTGGATGGAATGACGAAGTTGAATACGCCTTCGACCCGGTGAAGGGCTTGAACCAGGGCGTGGTTGAACAGATTTCGTGGTGGAAGGGTGAACCGAAGTGGATGACCGATTTCCGCCTGCGTTCATTGTCGCTGTTTGACCGCAAGCCGATGGCTGAGTGGTTCGCGCAGAACATGCCTGACATCGATTTTCAAGACATCTATTACTACTTGAAGCCGGCGGGCGAACAGGTTGACGAATGGGATGAACTCCCAGAAGAAATGATGCGCACGTATGAGAAACTCGGCATTCCCGAGGCAGAGCGCAAGTATCTCGCAGGGGTCACCGCTCAGTACGAGTCTGAGGTTGTTTACCACAAGAACCGCGAAGACCTTGAAGCTCAGGGAATTCTCTTTTGCGACATGGATACTGCGATGCGCGAGTACCCAGATCTCGTCAAGAAGTATTTCGGCTCGGTCATTCCTCCCGGCGACAACAAGTTTGCGGCGCTGAACTCGGCCGTGTGGTCGGGTGGGTCATTCATTTACGTTCCGCCCGGTGTCGAGTGTGAAATGCCACTGCAAGCGTATTTCCGCATCAACTCTGAGAATGCCGGCCAGTTTGAGCGCACGCTCATCATTGCCGATGAGGGCGCTCAAGTGCACTACATCGAAGGTTGCTCCGCTCCGGTTTACACGAGTGACTCACTGCACTCTGCGGTTGTCGAAATCGTGGTGAAGCCCCATGCTCGGGTGACGTACACGACGATTCAGAACTGGTCGCCGAACGTGTACAACTTGGTGACCAAGCGTGCTCGTGTTGAGGCCCATGGCCACATGGAATGGATTGACGGCAACATTGGCTCGAAGCTCACCATGAAGTACCCGGCGGTGTATCTGGTTGGTGAAGGCGCAACGGGTGAAGTGTTGTCGGTCGCCTACGCCGGCGATGGCCAGCATCAAGATGCGGGAGCGAAGATGGTGCACGCTGCTCCGAACACCACCTCAAAAATCGTGTCGAAGTCGATTTCGAAAGACGGCGGTATCACCACCTATAGAGGGCTGGTGAAAGTCGACGAGGGTGCGCACGGTTGCAAAAGCCATGTGCAATGCGATGCGCTCATTCTCGATGAAGATTCGGTATCGAAGACGTACCCCTACATGGAAATGGGTGAGCGGGATGCCGAGATTGGCCACGAGGCAACGGTGTCAAAGATCGCCGATGAGCAGATCTTCTATTTGATGAGCCGCGGGCTTTCTGAGGAGCAAGCGGTGTCAATGGTGGTCAACGGCTTCATTGAGCCCATCACTCGCACGCTTCCGATGGAGTATGCAGTCGAGTGGAGTCGTCTCATTGAGCTTCAGATGGAAGGCTCCGTCGGGTAATTCGACGGGCGGCTCTTTAGAGCCATCTAGGGTGTAATCATGCCAATGCGGACTGAGTGCAAGCACTTCGAATCTCGGTCGTATCCAAGTGGTGACACGGTTCGCAAGTGCAACCTCGACCTTGCGCCTAACGCCCCGTGGCGTTGCCCTGATGAGTGCCCGAAATATGAGCGTCGTCTCGCCGATGCGGCATGGACGCACGGCTCGCTCGTTGTCTCTGCAACACCTCCTGAGCCGGAAGGGCTTGACGATGGAAGTGTTGAGGCTCTTCTCGATGCGGCTGAAGATATTTTGAATGATGTCGCCCCGTCGGTGATGCAAGAACTTGCTGAAGAGCGTGAGCGCAGTGAGCGTGGCGGCCGTTTTCGACGCATATTTCGACGTCGCGGTGATTCCTAAGCACCGAGTGAATTAGCACTATCTCGATAGTAGAATTTAATCCGTGCTTGCATTGGCAGATTTAGAACTCCCCACTGCCGACGATGAAATTTGTCGCTAAAGCCGCATCGCAGATTTGGACCTCACTGCGTTCGAGATTCAGCCCGGTTCCCGTGAAGTGACGGGGGATGAGTCGTTTATCACCCTTGATGCTGAGGCTGATGAAACGATCTCAACCCCTGATGTCTTCGCTGAATACAACGCTGGCCATCAGCGAACTGTCGACGTTACCGTCCCTGCAAATACTTCAGTCTCTGAACCGATCGTGATCGAGCATCGCGCAGATTCCGGCAGCGCAGTCTTTCCTCGCACAGTGATTCGACTTGGTGCTCATGCGTCGTGCACGGTGATCGAACGCTTCAGATCTGCGGACGACGCAGCCTCACTCGTAGTGCCGGTGCTCGCAGTTGACGCAGGGCCAGGCTCGTCGGTGACATATCTGGCGGTAAATGATCTCAATGAGTCTTCGTGGCAGATTGGCCATCAACTCATTTCCGCAGGCCGTGATTCATCAGTTCGTCTTTCAACGATCACTCTCGGAGGCCATTACACGAGGGTTCGAACCGAAGCTACGTCGAAAGAAACGGGCTCGGAGATCGAGCAGGTCGCCCTGTATTTCGCAGGTGGAGACCAGATGCATGACTTCCGTGTCATTCAAAATCATGTCGCTGAGCACACATCGAGCGATCTATTGTTTAAAGGTGCTGTTCAAGACCGGGCGCGGAGTGTCTACACCGGAATGATCGCAATCGAAGAAGCAGCGAAGGGCACCTCCGCAAATCAGACGAATCGGAATTTGACGCTGAGCGAGGGAGCTTGGGCAGAAAGCGTGCCCAATCTTGATATCAGGAATAACGATGTTCGTTGCAGTCATGCATCAACGGTTGGCCCGATCGATGAAGAGCATCGCTACTACCTCGAAAGTCGTGGAGTGCCTCCAGAGGTGGCGGAACGCCTCGTTGTCCTCGGGTTCTTCGATGAAGTGTTGGACCGCCTTCCCGATGGCGACATTGTTGACGAAGTGCGGGAGCGTGTTGCGCGGAAGTTGTCGATTGGAGTGATGTCATGACGACGGTGTGCAAGTTTGATGACCTTGTTGACGGCGCTGCAGCGTGTCACGTGATTGATGGTGTTGCAGTTGCTGTGGTTCGAATCGGCGACAATGTGCACGCAATTGACGATGTGTGCAGCCACGCCAATGTGTCGCTGTCAGAAGGAGACGTCTGGCCCGATGCGTGCACGCTTGAATGCCCAAAACACGGAAGTGCGTTCAGTTTGACGAGCGGCGAACCCGACACTCTCCCAGCGACAGTCCCCGTGCGGGTTCACCAGGTGTCGATTGTTGACGGCAACGTGAATGTGGAGCTTTCAGCATGAGCGTCCTTGAGATTTCGGGGTTGCATGCAGAAGTGGCTGGAAACGAGATTCTGCGCGGTGTCGATCTTCGTCTTGAATCAGGTGAAGTTCATGCGGTGATGGGGCCAAATGGCGCTGGTAAGAGCACGTTGTCGGCGGTAATTATGGGTCGGCCCGGCTACACCGTGACCGCAGGAAGCGTCACCCTCGACGGCACTGACCTTCTTTCTCTGTCGACCTGGGAGCGCGCTGCGGCTGGAGTGCACCTCATCATGCAGTATCCGACGGAAGTTCCAGGGGTCTCGCTTGTCGACGCGTTGAGTGAGGCATTGCAGCATCGCGGTCGTGATACCGCGGGGCTTTCTGACCTGATGAAGGCCGAAGCCGACCGAATTGGATTTGAGCACCGTTTTCTCGATCGCCCGCTCAATGTCGACTTTTCAGGAGGCGAGAAGAAGCGAAACGAGACACTGCAGCTCGCAGTCTTGCAACCACGGTTTGCGATTCTCGACGAACTCGATTCAGGGCTTGATATCGACGCGTTGCGAGACTGTTCCCGAAGAGTCGAAGAGCTCTCAAATGATGCCGATAACCCTCTTGGAGTGCTTGCAATTACCCACTACAGCAGGTTGTTGAACGAGCTTCGGCCCGACCACATTCACATTTTGGTGAAGGGGCAAATCGTGACGAGCGGTGGTGCTGAACTGGCTGACGTTCTTGAGCGTGACGGGTATGCAGCATTCACGGGCAACGATGAGGAAGTAGCAGGAGAATCCGCTCCGTCGTCACTCGACGATCTTTTCAAGATGTGAGACTGGCGGTTGCCGCCGGCTCGGCAGTTCAGCGATGATGTTGCGGGCGGTGTCATCGCGCATCATCGACCACATCGAAATTTCTGAACTGGTTCGGAAGCATCCGACACACATGCCGCTATCAAGCCGGCACACTTTGGTGCAGGGGCTGATCTGACTCATGGCCGCCTCGGAATCTTCGAAGAAGTTGTTGCACTTCGCACCACAATCGGAAGTTACTCGCCGAGGGTGAGTACGGTTCATCTGTGCCTGAAACTTCTTCTGAAGGTGTTGCAACCCCCCACGCAAAATTTCCTGGAATGCGAGTTGTCGCTGGTGGCTTTCTCGTGCTCACTACGTCGGCCGGGCTCGGCTTTTATGGTCTTGCTGTCTACCTGAATGCGCTCAGCAAAGAGCGAGGTTGGGATATCGCGTCGCTGTCGTTCGGAACCACCGTCTTCTTCGTTGTTGCGGGCGTCACCGGGTTGTGGGTCGCCCGGTTTATTGCCCGCCGTGACGCTCGCCTGGCAGTACTCGGCGGTGGCATTATCGGCGCAGGGTCTCTGTTGGCTCTCGGTCAAATCACTGCGGTCTGGCAGTTGTACGTCGTCTACTGCCTGTACGGCGTCGGGTTCGCAGCCGCAGGTCTCGTGACGGTCACGACCGTTGTGACGAGGTGGTTCCATCGTCGTCGAGCGATGGCAATTTCAGTGGCGTCCACGGGTCTATCGGTTGGTGGCGTGCTCATCACCCCTGCTGCGAAATGGTTTGTCGACGAGCAGACGTTGCAGGGTGCGGCGCCGTGGCTCGCATTGGTCTTTTTCGTTGGCACGGTGGTGCCTGGTTGGTTTTTACTGAAGAGCGACCCTGCTGATTCTGGGTTCCTTCCTGACGGTGAACCGGTGGCGCCAGGCGCATCGGCGATGGTGCTGTCAGGAACCCCGTTTGCCATCGCCATGCGAAGCAGATTTTTTCTTGCGGTCACCGTTGGCTACATCTTGTCGTTGGGTTCTCAGGTGGGCGGAATTCAGCAGCTGGTGAAACTCGCTGAAGAACGCACAACGGCGACGACTGCGGCGTTCGCAACGTTGGCGCTTGCGGTGACGTCGATCATCGCCCGACTCGTCGGCGGGAAGGTGTTCCCCAGATTTGCGTTGGGCAGAGTGATTACGATGCTCTCGTTCTTTCAGATGATCGCGCTTGCCGGACTCGCACTGTCGTACAACACCTGGGTGTTCTTTGCGTTCATCCTTTTCTTTGGAGCGACGGTAGGCAACATCTTGATGTTGCAACCACTGCTCATTGCCGAGCGCTTTGGAGTAAGGGAGTACCCAAAATTGTTTGGCCGAACACAGTTCTTCAGCGTCGTTGGCGTCGCCGGGGGGCCGTGGCTACTCGGGTGGCTTCACGACGTTGCAGGCGGTTATGAGACTGCGTATCTCGTTGCCGCAGGCATGTCGCTTGCCGGAGTATTTGTGTTCTATTTGGGAGGGCCAGCAGAGAACACCAGTGATCACACCAAAGGTTGACCGACCCTCGGATTAACTGCGCTGAGTGCCGACTTTGAGCTCTTTGAAAGCAACGCCTGTGTCGACGGAAATATCGCGTGGAAGTCCGAGCACGCGGTCACCAATGATGTTGCGCTGAATTTCGTCGGTGCCTCCTGCAATGCCCGATGACAGCGAGCCGATCATGTTGACAGCAAGAGCTTCTTCGTCGCTGCCTTCGCCTTCCCAGGCCGCAGTGGCAGGGCCGGCGATGTTCTGAGCGATCTCTCGGAATCGTTTTGCGATGATCGAGCCGTAGAGCTTGCCGAGCGAGCCGCCAGGCCCAGGAGCCTTACCGGCTTTCATTTCTGCTCGGTTGCGCATCGCTACCATCGATTTTGTTGACTCCATGCAGTAGATCTGCATGAGTTCGTCGCGAACAACCGAGTCACTGATCGAGCCGTTGCGAGTTGCCCACTTCGCAAGCACGTCGTACATCGGCTGAGTGATCTTTCCAGCATTGAGAGAGCCAATTGCGACTCGCTCATACATGAGCATGGCAGTGGCCTGACGCCAACCGTTGTTGTACTCGCCGAGCAAGTTGTCAGCAGGGATGCGTACGTCGGTGAAGAAGACTTCGTTGAAGTGATTGCCGCCGTCGATTTGGTTGATCGGCCGAATTTCGACGCCGGGGCTCTTCAGATCGATGATGAACATCGAAATACCTGCGTGCTTCGGCTGGTCAGGATCTGTTCGAGCGATGATGACTCCGTAGTCAGAGACATGAGCGAGGGTGGTCCAGACCTTTTGACCATTGAGGATCCACTCGTCGCCATCTCGTTCGGCCTTTGTTTGAAGGCTTGCAACGTCGCTGCCAGCGCCGGGTTCAGAGAACATCTGGCACCAGACCGTCTTTGCTGAGATTTTGTCGGGCATGAACTTGCGCTTCTGCTCATCGGTGCCAAATTCGTTCAGTACGGGCAGGCACATGCCATGGCTGATCACAAGTTCGCCGGTCATCATGGGGAACCCTTGGGCTACCTGTCGGAAGATGCGCTCATGTTCGAGCGTGAGCCCAGCGCCGCCGTACTCCTTTGGAAAGGGTATTCCAGCAAAGCCGGCCTCTGCGAGACGCCCCTGGAACTCTCGGGCTGCACTCAGGTCGCGGCCCCTACCGGAGGAGGTATTTGATTCGAGAAAACTGCGAACCTGGTTCGCAAACTCTTCTGCTTCTTGGGGTGAGAGGGCGGTGCTCATCGATACTCCTTTAAGCGGATGGCTTGATGACACGCTGTCATATCAGGTTGTCATCGGTCTAATCCAGGACGTTACAGAATCGCGATCTCGACTAGGTTTTGCACATGTTCAGTGAAGTCAACGGCAAGCTTTCTTCGACATTTGTGTTTGCTGATTTTGATGAGGCAATGGGGTTTGTGAACGCGGTGGCCGAAGTGGCTAATGAGCATGATCATCATCCGGACATTTCCATTTCGTGGAATACCGTTGTGATCGAGTGTTGCACTCACTCAGCAGACGGAGCGATCACCGAACTTGATCATGCGCTGGCAGCGTCAATTTCACAGCTCAAGCACGTAGGAGGGTGAGAGGCATGCACGCCAATGTGCAACGGGTAGTTGATGCGGCGGCAGCACTTGGCCTTGAGGTCTCTCCTCGGACGTTCCCAGACGGCACGCGGACGGCTCAGGAGGCCGCGGATGCAGTCGGGGTCGAGCTTGGTCAGATTGTGAAGAGCCTTATTTTCGGGGTTGATGGGGAGATTGTTCTTGCGTACGTGAGTGGTGCTAACCAGCTCGATGAAACGAAGTTGGCCGAGGCGGCTGGCGGCGTCATGTGCCAGCGAGTTGATGCAGATGTGGTGAGGTCTGCAACTGGGTTTCCGATAGGTGGCGTGCCGCCTTTTGGGCATGCAACGCCACTACGGATCTTTATTGACCCTGATCTTTTGCAATATCACGAGGTTTGGGCTGCTGCTGGTACGTGGCATGACGTCTTCGGCATTGAACCACACAAGTTGGTGGAAGCCAGCGGGGGAGCGGTCATTGACCTCAAGCGGAGTTAAGCGTCTCTAGAGATCAACCTCACCTGAAACGCACACCGCGACATTTCCTCCCACCCAGACGTCACCGCCCTCGTCGACGTCGACAGACACGACCCCGTTTCGCCCGACAGCTTTTCCTTGACAGACGCGATATGGCGCAGAGAACCGGCCCGAGGCGATCATCCATTGTGCAAGTGAAGCATTCAGACTTCCCGTCACAGGGTCTTCCATAGTGATGCCATGTGACGAATAGAACGCCCTGACCTCGTAGGCAAATGGAGAACCGGGCGGGTAGGCGCCCGCAACACCGAGACTGAGACCGCTTGTTGGCGATGTGAGTGCCAGCACCTCGTCTGCGGACTCAAGAAGCAGCCCGAGCCAGCCAGGGCCGTTGTCAATCCATTCGGCATCGATGATCGATGAGCGGTGAATTGAAAGTGCTTCTGCGGCTTCAGCAACTACGTGCTCATCGGCAGTACCGCTCCTCATGAGTGGGGGTGCTTTGAACGAGAACACATCATCTTGATGACGAATTTCAACAAGACCCACCTCGCACTCCTGAACGAGGTCAGCACTGGTTCGCATGTGGTCTTGAGTCGTCAGCCATGCCGAGGCAGATCCGAGCGTGGGGTGACCTGCGAACGGTAGCTCCTCGGTTGGGGTGAAGATCCTCACTCGATAGTCGGCATCAGCGTGTGTGGGCGACAACAGAAAGGTAGTTTCAGAGAGGTTGGTCCAGTGCGCGAATGCCTGCATCTCAGCGGTCGTGAGACCCTCGGCGTCGACGACCACTGCGAGTGGATTTCCTTCGAAGGGGTGCTCACCAAACACATCAACTTGTAGAAATCTCCGTCTCACCGATGAGAGTCTCCCATATGCGTCGGTCAATGGCCGGCTGAGCTACTCGAGGCAACTGATGATGCCAGGGGCGGAGAGTTGCCGTCGGGCGTTGGATGCGATCAACGGTGCATGCGAGAATGAGGAACGTTCTACGAGAGTCATCGAGAACAGTGACCAAAAGGGGAGGGCTCGTGGGGGCTTTAGGAAGTGAACGAATCGCACCCGGATTTCATGAGCATGCAATCGAGACGATGGAGCGAGTCGAACTTGAAGCGCTGCAGCTGCAGCGTCTTGCAGCCACTGTCGATGTCGTCAAAGAGCGTGTGCCTGCGTTCGGCGAGCGGTTGGCCAACGTGGCGACCCCGGCTTCTCTCGACGGCATTCGTGACATTCCCTTCACAAAGAAGAGCGACCTGAGAGACAACTACCCGTTCGGCCTATTTGCAGTGCCGCGCAACAAGGTGCAGCGAGTTCATGCGAGCAGTGGCACTACGGGCAAACCAACTGTCGTTGGGTACACCGCTGAAGACCTGTCGATGTGGGCGCGATGTGTTGCTCGCTGTCTACGGGGTGCCGGCATTGAGCCCGGATGGATGTTGCATAACGCCTACGGTTACGGGCTGTTTACCGGCGGTCTCGGTTTGCATGCTGGTGCAGAGGAAGCCGGAATTTCAGTGGTTCCGGTGTCGGGCGGTAACACCGAGCGGCAACTCATGCTCATCGAAGATTTCGCTCCTGAGTCGATCTGTTGCACCCCGTCGTATGCGCTAACTCTTGCCGAGCAACTGCCAGAGAACAATTCGCTCCGAGTCGGTGTGCTCGGTGCCGAACCTTGGTCAGAACTCATGCGCCAGCAAATCGAAGAGAAACTGTCGATGATCGCGGTCAACATCTACGGGCTGTCGGAGGTCATTGGGCCAGGTGTTGCGTGTGAAACCGCAGATCGCTCGGGTCTCGTTGTCATGGAAGACCACTTTTACCCAGAGATCGTGCACCCCGATACTGGTGAGGTGCTTGATGAAGGCGAAGTGGGAGTGTTGGTGCTCACCTCGCTGACGAAACAGGCGTTCCCGATTCTGCGCTACTGGACTGGTGACCTCTGCTCGATGACTCGTGAGCCCTCACCCTGTGGTCGGACGCACGCACGCATTTCGTCAATCGTTGGTCGAAGCGACGACATGATCGTCATTCGAGGCGTCAACGTGTACCCAAGCCAGGTGGAACACGCGCTTCTAGGCGTTGATCTGGCAGCACCTCATTTCAGGCTCGTCGTTACGAGGGATGGCACGCTCGACAATCTGACTGTTGAGGTTGAACCGGCTGATGGTGTTGGGTCGGTTGAAGAGGTTGGAAGCTCGCTTGGAGCCAGCGTCTCCGATGCATTGCGGTCTTCTCTTGGCATTGGGGTGGCGGTCACCGTTGCTGACCGTGGTGCGCTTC
Source organism: Acidimicrobiaceae bacterium (assembly GCA_012269985.1). Classification (GTDB taxonomy): domain Bacteria; phylum Actinomycetota; class Acidimicrobiia; order Acidimicrobiales; family Ilumatobacteraceae; genus Casp-actino5. The sequence continues at coordinate 17,955 of JAAXJF010000060.1, read as the reverse complement.
CTCGTTCCGAGGGCGGCAAATTGTCCCGGGTTGATGACCGTCGTTCGCTGTAGTTGAATCTCGCTCAGCCGGTATTGGGCAGTAGTCTTCGAGCAGGAGGTTGTCGATGAGAACTTGGGCTGATCTTGACGAATTTCAGGCATTTCTTGACGATGGCGGCATGGTCGAAGCTGACGATGACATGCCAGAGGAATACCGGCATGAGGTCTTCCGATTTATCGAGTTCCACGCCAATTCTGAACTCATGGGTGGTCTTACCGAACGAGACTGGATTCCTCATTCACCAGGGTTGAGGCTCAAGCAGATTTTTCTTGCGAAGACCCAAGACGAAATCGGACACGCCCATCTGCTGTTCATGGTTGCCGCGGATATGGGCGTCAAAACCCGTGATGAGATGATGAACGATCTGCTCGCAGGGAAAACCCGCTTTCATAACGTGTTTCACTATCGGGCAGAAACCTGGGCAGACCAGATAGCCATTGCGTTCTTGGTCGATGCGGCTGCTTTTGCAAGTCAGCGAGCAGTATTCGCAAAGTGCACGTATGGCCCTTATAAGCGGATTCTCCGTCGGATTGTTGGCGAAGAGGGGTTCCACATGCGTCACGGTGAAGAGATGTTGCTGAAAATGGCGTCGGGCTCACAGGTGCAACGCGATCTATTCCAAGCAGCTCTTGAACGTTGGTGGTGGCCTGCTGTTCAGCTGTTTGGGCCTGATTCACCACCAGATGATCCGTTGCTGAAGTGGTACATAAAGAGCGAACGCAACGAGGTCTTACGGCACGCCTACGTGCAAAAGTATGTGCCGTTACTTCATGGGTACGGATTCACCGTTCCTGATGATGGCCTGCATCAAGATCCCGATACCGGTGAGTGGATGATGAGCGAGATTGATTGGGCGCCGTTGAAGGCGACCTTTTCAAATGCGGGTCCAGATTCTGCCCGCCGTCTTGCAAATGCCGTTCGGAACCATGCGGAGAGCGCGTGGTTCCGAGAATCAATCGGTGTATCGGCGTGATAGCGGCACGCACTGTCGTCACACCAGAGATGGTGCGGTCTGCGTTGATGCGCGTGATGGACCCAGAATATGGAACGCTCTCAATTGTTGACCTTGGCATCGTTGACGATGTTGCCGTAGACGACGAACGGGTGTCGGTGACGCTGCTGCCGACAATGGCAGGCTGCCCGGCCCGAGAGGTGATCGAATCAGATGTACGCACAGCCCTTCACACACAAGGACTTAGCGGTGTCGAGGTGGTGTGGCGGCTCGATGGCAGTTGGGTGCCGAGCATGTTGTCGCCGTTGGCGGTCGATCAACTGGGCCGTGAGTTCTCAATAGCAATTCGCCGTGATGGTGTGCTGCCGACGTGCCCGGTATGTGAAAAGCCATCGCTTCGCGAGGTGAGCCCGGTGGGTCCGACGCGATGTCGAGCGGTTGCATGGTGTGATGCCTGCCGAAACGTTGTCGAGGTTGTGGGATGACAGCGTCACAGATTTACGAGGTCTTTTTGAAAGCCGACGGGAAGAGCGAATTTCGTCATGTTGGTGCCCTAGGAGCCGCCGATAACGAGATGGCATTGCTCCTTGCCCGCGAGTGCTACTGCCGCCGAGCAGAGGGTGAACAGATTTGGGTAGTTCGCCGAGACGACATCTCGTCTGCAGACTCGTCTGAAACCGCGCCAAACCGCAACAAATCGCATCGACATAATGATGGAAAGCTTGTTGCGGAGCACCGACGACAACTGCGAGAAGGCTCGTGACTCTCGTATCAATTGACGACGGTGCACGGGAGTACCTGTTGGCGCTCGCCGATGATGAGCACATGATGGGCAGCCACCTTGCATGGTGGATCGGCATTGCGCCGTTTTTAGAAGAAGACCTCTCACTGTGCTCGATTGCCCAAGACGAACTCGGGCACGCTATTGCGGTATACGAACTACTCGTTGACGATGTCGATCACTTTGCGCTTCGGCGCCAACCGTCTGAATATCGCTCCTGTTCGTTTGTGGAGATGGCGTTGCCGCAATGGGAAGACACATTGATACGTCACTGGCTGTACGACGTCGGCGAACAGATTCGTTGGAATGCACTTGTCGACTCGTCAGTACCTGAACTGTCATCGATCGCTCAGCGCGCGCTTGCCGAGGAGTCGTTCCATCGTTCACATTCAACGTTGTTGCTTCGGCGTTCGTTGTCGGGCAGCGAAGAGGCTCGACAGCGCCTCGTGTCGAGTATGGAGTCGTTGCTCCCTCAGTCGATGACAATGTGGTCGCCGGTTACCGGGGAAGTAGCTGCTCTTGCAGGTGGCGTCACCTCGCTGTCGTCGAGTGACGCTGAAACTGCGTATAGCGAAGCGGTACAAGCTGATCTGAACGAGTGGGGAATTTCACTGAATTGGGCCCCCACGTCGGCGCCACATAATGATCGTGTTGACCGAGTGGAAGGTTTCGACGAATTCCACGCGTCGCTCAACCTTGTGCTTGACCTAGATCCTGATACCGAGTGGTAGGAGACGTATATGTCTGCAGTTGAACTCATAGTTGATGGCTCGATGGCAGAGCTCATCATGAAGCGCCCCGAGGTGCTCAACAGCCTTGATGAACAGGCCGTCGAAGAAATGTCGGGAGCATTGCGGGAGGCAGAAGCGAGCGGAGTTCGCGGCTTGTTATTGCGAGGGGAGGGTCGAGGGTTCTCTGCCGGACGCGACCTCTCCACGGCATCTCCCCTTACCGAAGATGCGTACGCGATTTTGTCGGGGGTGTTCAACCCCTTAATCGCACAGTTGCGAAATCTGCCGATCCCGACGGTGGCCGCTGTGCACGGCCCTTGTCTCGGTGTCGGGTTTGGTCTTGCAATGGCTTGCGACGTCGTCCTCGCTGCCCGAAAATCAACACTTGGTTCGCCATTTGCCAATATCGGATGCGTCCTTGACTCGGGTGGCCACCTTGCGTTGGTGCATCGTGTCGGCGCGCATCGAGCACTAGAACTCATCTACACCGCAGAGTTGATCAACGGTGAGCGTGCCGAGCAGATCGGCCTCGTCAACCGGGTTGTCGATGACGAGGCTCTTGTCGACACCGCCCGAGAGATGGTGATGTCAATCGCGAAGGGGCCGACACAGGCGCTTCTCGAATCGAAGCGGATTATTTCGGGCATCATCGATGACGGCAGCGGGCTTGCTGAGGTGCTCGAAGCGGAGGCTGCTGCGCAGGGACGCATGGCGGGCACTCCCGATTATGTCGAGGGCATCACTGCATTTTTGGAGAAGCGCAAGCCAACCTTTAACGGCCCAGCCTGAATTACTTGCGAAGCTGCTGTGTGCGGCCGCGGAAAATAGCGACAGGCTCGTCGTTTCCGTCAGTGACGGTGATGGTCCATCGAGCTTGACGTCCTGATGCGTATTGGCAGGTTGCGGTTGCTCTCACGGTGTCGTTCATCTCGACAGGCTTAAGCCAGTCGATATGTGCTGACGAGGCAAGGGCAGTGCCATCTTCAACCGAGCTGGCAAGTGACATCGCAACGTCGGCGATCATGAAGATGTATGCGCCGTGCCCGATGTTGTAGGCGTTGCACATCGACGGTTGTATCGGCATTGACACGACGGTGCAGTCGTCAGAGATGGATTCAACAGTGATGTTTCGATCTGCGATGACCGGGTCGCTCGCTGCGAGTGATCTCGCATGTTCGCTTCGGCTCATGCGGTGAACGGTGCGCCATCGAATCGATCGATATTGGCGAAGTCTTCCACCGGGTTCCGCTTCAATTTGGTGAGCTGTTTCACCGGATGGCCAAGTGGGACCATTGCAGCCACCGCATAGTGCTCTGGAAGGCCAAGAAGTTGTTGAACTTCGGCCTCTGCGTATGAAAGGTATGTCGTGAGTACTCCTGCGAGACCCTCGTCTCGGGCGGCCAGCAGAATGTTCCACACGAAGGGATAAATCGATGCCCCGCTGATCACGCCGACACGATCGAGGATTGAGTCGAAGCTGCACACGACGCTGAGGTCAACGGAGATCACGAGCACAGCAGGTGCTTCAACCATTTCATTGACGCCGGGAAAGTCTTTGTCGATCGAGCGTTCTGCTGCAAGGTCGATCGCAGAGGGAACGATGGTGTTCCACGGGGCCTCTCCGGCGGCGACCTGGGCGACGTATTGATTGGTGGCCGGTTTGATGAGTGGCTTGAATTGTTCACGTATTGCGCGGTCTTTCACTACCGTGACATGCCAGCCCTGACGGTTCCCGCCATTCGGGGCGAAGCGGGCGTTGTCGAGAATTCGGTAGATCGTTGCGTCGTCAACGGGCTCGTCAGTCCATTGGCGGCAAGAAAATGTGGTGCGCATTACCTCGGAAAGTTCCATAGACAAACGGTAGCCGTTGTCACGGTCTGTCGAACTGCCGAGGATGTGCATCACCGCACCGTGGGCAGGAGATGTGATCCGCAGACGTCACAAAACGACGACGGAGCGCAGAAACAACGTCGACGCTCCACACTGTCTCGAGACCAGCGTCTGCACATGCGGCGCACATGAACCAAAAGGTATGTGGTTCATCGCTCGTCGCAACGCCGACTTGCTGTGCAGACTGTACAGCGTCGTTCATCAGCGATGGTTGCCGAGTTGGTGCCACTCTTGACGAAGAAGAGAGAACATCGCGCTATCGCGAAAGCCCCCGTCACTTGCGGGCATATGGCGACGAAGGATTCCGTCAAAGGTGCCCCCTGCACGTTCAATGTTTCGGCGCGATCGCTCATTTCGAGCGTCGGTTTTCAGCGTGATGCGTTCAACACCCAATACGTCAAAGGCATAGTTGAACATGAGCACCTTCGCTTCTGCGTTAATGCCAGTGCGTTGCGCCTCTGCGATGAGCCAGGTGTAGCCAACTTCGATAGCGATTGGCGTTGACCGTGGTTGCTCATCTATCGGATGCCAATATTCGGCGAGCATGAAACGAGTGCTGCCAACGAGTCGGTCATCTGATCGGCGAATCGTGGCAAATGCAAGGCCTTCGCCTCGCTCGTACTGTTCTTGCGCGGTTGTGATGTAGCGCTCAACTGACTGCATATTTGCCTCGGGCACGGTTGTGAGTCCGAAGGTCGACCGGTCGGTTGACGCTGCTGCCATCATTGCAGCGGTGTGATCAAGTGTGAGCGGCTCGAGCCGCACAAGTTCACCTTCTAACGTGACGACATCAAGGGGAGGCATCACTTCATGACATCCATTCTGCGATGGAGTGCTCAGCATCGGAGCCTGCCGCGTAGCTCGCTTTCACCGCAGCAGCATCTTCAGGGAGACGGTTTTGGCTGGCTTTTGCTTTGCCTGTGATTTCAGAAACGACCAGTTCGACGCTCGCGATCGCCTTTCGCTGGGCCTCAATGAATTCTGCAGGGGCGTCCGAAACGGCCCACGGCTCATCTGACTCCCGCTCGTGATGGTCGGTGAGCATGTTGAGGAGCGCTTCCTCATCAGTGTCTGACAGCATCTGAAGTGTTCCGCGAACCTCAACCGTTACGTAATTCCACGTTGGCACGACCTTTCCGTCCACCTGCTTCGACGGGTAGAGCGATGGTGAAACATAGGCGTCAGCAAGGTGCACAATGAGCAGGCAGTCTGGTGCGTTACTCGTCACCTTCCAGTGGGAATTCGCTTTTGCAAAATGCGCCCATATCCGCACGCCGTCTGGGCTCGACTGCACAATAAATGGCAAAAAGGTCGACTGGATGTTGCCCTCATTTGCGGTGACGAAGTAGCCGGCACCTACGTTGCGCATCACGTCAAGCGCTTCGAGTTCCGTCATGGTGAATGCCGGAGGAACGTACATGACTGCATCGTAGGCAGAGCGTGACCGCGAGCAGCGTCTGGGCGACGTTCAGAGCACGCCGTCCGGCGTGACAAGATTGGATATGCGCCCGTTCACCCTTGACCCGTTCACCATCGATATCCCTCAGGCTGATATCGACGATCTCCACCGCCGACTAGATGCGACCCGCTGGCCTGAGGCGGAAACTGTTGACGATTGGAGTCAAGGTATTCCTCTCGCCTACGTCAAAGAGCTTGCTGACTATTGGCGGCATTCGTATGACTGGCGCAGTCGAGAGACGCGCATGAATGTCGTTGATCAGTTCATTACCGAGATTGACGACCTCTCCATCCATTTCATTCACCAGCGTTCCCCAGAACCGAACGCGATGCCACTGCTCATCACCCACGGTTGGCCTGGGTCAATCGTCGAATTTCTCGATGTGATCGGCCCTCTCACCGACCCGGTTGCCCACGGCGGGAAGGCAGAAGATGCATTTCACGTCGTGTGCCCGTCTCTTCCCGGTTACGGATTCTCAGGCAAGCCAATTGCCAGCGGCACCGGAGTTCCAAAGATTGCTGCGCTCTGGGAAACATTGATGGAACGCCTTGGCTACGAGCGCTGGGTTGCACAAGGAGGCGACTGGGGGTCGGCAGTGACAACCCAAATCGGTCGAGATGCCTCATCGCAGCCTGACCACGGGTGCATTGGTATCCATGTCAACATGCCAATCGCGGCACCGACCGAGAAGGCGATGAGCGATCCTGACGAGGGTGACCAAGACGCGTTTGCGGCACTCGGTTACTACCAGCAGTGGGACTCTGGCTATTCAAAACAGCAATCGACTCGCCCTCAGACGTTGGGATACTCGTTGGTTGATTCTCCGGTTGGTCAACTCGCGTGGATCATCGAAAAGTTCTGGGCGTGGACCGATTGCGACGGGCATCCCGAAAACGCCCTCAGCCGTGATGAAATGCTCGACGATGTCATGCTGTACTGGCTCACCGGCTCTGGGGCGTCATCGGCCCGGCTGTACTGGGAAAGCTTCGGTGCGTTTGGCGGTGGTGAGACTGTCACTGTTCCATCTGGTATCGCCGCCTTCCCGAAAGAGATCATCAGACCACCTCGGTCGTGGTGCGAGAACTCGTACAACGTCACGCACTGGACAGATATGCCAAGAGGAGGACATTTCGCAGCCTTTGAGCAGCCGGAACTGTATATCGACGACGTGCGAGCGTGTTTCCGCTCGCTACGCCTATAGATCAGACGATTTTGTTGGTGCCTTCGCCCCAGTAGCGGTCGCGGAGGAGACGCTTGTACAGCTTGCCGGTCGGAAGTCGAGGTAGCTCAGCTTCGTAATCGATCGAGCGTGGAACCTTCTGGCGTGAAAGATGCTCACGGCAGTGTTGCAGTAGCTCTTCGGTGAGTTCATCTCCGGCGGTGATGTCTGGCATCACCTGAATGACGGCCTTCACCTCTTCGCCGAGGTCTTCGTTCGGAACGCCGAAGACGGCAGCATCGAAGACTTTCGGGTGGGTGATGAGAAGGTCTTCAATTTCTTGCGGGTAGATGTTCACGCCACCTGAAATGATCATGAACGTCTTGCGATCGGTGAGATACAAAAATCCGTCATCATCGACATAGCCGATATCGCCGACCGTGGTCATTGTGCCATCGGGCGAGGTGGACTCTTTTGTCTTTTCTGGGTCATCGAGATAGCTGAACTCAGTACCTGAACCGAACCACAGCGTGCCGGGTGTGCCGTTTGGCAACTCGTTCATCTCATCATCCATGACATGAACTTCGCCGAGAACAATCTTGCCAACAGTGCCAGGGTGTGAGAGCCACTGTTCGCTGTCACATGCGGCAAAACCGAGGCCTTCGGTTGCACCGTAATACTCGTGAATGATTGGGCCCCACCACTCGATCATTTGGTGTTTCACCTTCACGGGGCATGGTGCCGCAGCGTGAACTGCAAATTCAAGCGATGAGAGATCAAACTGCAGACGCTGCTCATCTGACAACTTCAACATGCGTGAGAACATCGTCGGTACGAGCTGGGAGTGGCTCACGCTGTAGGTCTCAATAAGCCGTAGATAGTCAACCGGGTCGAACTTTTCCATGACGATGACGGTTCCGCCGGCGCGTAGGGTGAGCGATACCGCAGCCTGCGGAGCCGAGTGGTAGAGCGGGGCAGGGGAGAGATAGATCATTCCTTCTCGGTACTGCCACAGATTGAGAAGAAATGTGTACAGCGGAAGCATCTCTGCGGGTGGCTGATCTGGGAGTGGTCGAAGAATGCCTTTCGGGCGCCCCGTCGTTCCGGACGAGTACAGCATTGGTGTGCCGAGCGACTCATCTTCGATGGGTGTTGTGGGCATCGAACCGGTTGCTTCGGCGTAGTCGACCATGCGCGGGTCAGAAATATCGCTTGGTACGCCGCCACACACGAACACTTTGCGCACATCGGGCGCGTCGTCGAGCGCTTCGAGAGCGGTGTGAGCCTTGGAGGTTGATGTCACCAGCACCTCTGAACGTGAGTTTGAGAGGATGTAGGCGAGCTCCTCGGCGGTGAGAAACGAATTCACGCAGGTGTAGTACGAACCGGCGCGTTCTCCTGCTGCGCATGACTCCATGTACCACTCATTGTTCTCCATAAAGATCGAGTAGTGGTCAAGGCGCTGCAGGCCCTCGCTGCGCAATACATGTGCGAGTTGGTTTGCTCGCCCTTCGAGCTCGCTGTACGAAATGGTCTTTCCTGTTGATGCCATGATGATGGCGGCTCGCTCAGGATTATTGATTGCGTGTTGGTCGAGATACATCATTGCCTCCGTTCAGACGTCTCCAGCGTAGACAACGCGCATAAGGCGGAAATATTTGGAGACCGAGCAGAGCCGGGCCCAAGGGATGCGACGGTGCGAGCTGCAACTTCGATAGGTTCGACCTATGGACATTGCTGTATTTGGATTTGACCCAACTGTTGACGCGCTAGAGAACAGCCTGAGAGAGGCAGCCGAACAAGGCTTTCCCAGTTTTTGGATGCCACAGATTTTTGGCATGGATGCGCTCACCGCAATTGCAGTTGCTGCAAAGAACGTGCCGAACATCAGAGTTGGCACCTCGGTCATTCCCACCTATCCGCGTCACCCGATGGTGCTTGCGCAACAGGCTCTCACCACCCAGTCTGTGATCGGTGGCCGCCTCGAGCTCGGTATTGGGCTCTCGCATCAGCCGGTGGTTGAAGGCATGTGGGGTATCTCGTTCGACAAGCCGGTACGACACATGTCGGACTATCTCTCCATTCTCACCCCGCTGTTAAACGACCGACGGGTGTCATTTAAAGGCGAATCAATTATCGGGCGCGGCGAGATCACGCCTCCGCCAGCGGACGCCCCTCCTGTGCTCGTTGCGGCACTCGGGCCCCAGATGTTGCGCCTCGCCGGACGCCTCGCAGATGGCACGATCACCTGGATGACAGGCCCAGAAACCATTCGTACGTTGACAGCACCAACGATTTCAGAAGCAGCTGAAAAAGCCGGCCGGCCCGCCCCTCAGGTGGCGATGGGCCTTCCTGTCGGCGTGACGTCAGACGTTGACGCGACCCGTGACCGAGCCGATCGTGATTACGCCATTTATGGTCAGCTGCCGTCGTATCGAGCGATGCTCGACCGCGAAGGTGCCGCAACCCCAGCCGATGTCGCAATCATCGGCGATGCCGGCGAGGTCGCTGACCGAATCCGAGCGCTCGCAGATTGCGGGGTGACAACGTTTGCCGCCTCGGCGTTTGGCTCAGCTGATGAACTTGCAGCGACCCGCGAAGTGATGATCAGCCTGCTGTGAGGCCAACGGCTTGTCGCACTCAGTCGTCAGGCTGATTCATCGACGCAACAAGCGTTTCGCGGTCAACGGTAATGAAGACCGAGTGTGCCTCGGCAACGAGTTGGCCAGTCTCAACGACCGTGAGCTCGCCGGTCATGATCACCTTTCGGCCATTTTGCTCGCCGGCTCGAACCCGACAGGCAAGTCGGGTGTGAAGGGGAGTTCCTGCCCGGTAGGTGATCGTCAACTGGCCGGTGAACGCGGTGATGTTGATGACGCCTTGAACAAACCCAAAAATGTCGTCGAACAGGGCTGCGACCACTCCGCCATGAGAACGTCCGGGGGCGCCTTCATGGGCAGCTCTCACCGTGCCATAGGCAATGAGGTCGTCACCCTCCCGGTTGATTTCGGTGTCAAGCCCCCACGGCGATGCATTTCCTGACACCGGTCGGTCGGGGTAGGTCTCGCCGATTGGGCCCTCGTCATAGGAGTACGAGCGATGATCGCCGAACGTTGCCGGATCGCGTCGTCGAACATCGCCGTCTTCGAACTGGGTGATTAACGCCTCAAGTCGTGATGCGGCTTCGTTGAGGAAGTCTGCATCTGCATGGTGCCCGGCAAATGAATGGCCAAGGTCTCTAATCGCTTGGCCAACTCGGGCACGGCCTGCAAGAACGTCGTCAGAGTCGATCGGGGTCACAACGAGAGAATGTCAGGTTGGAGCGGACGGTTCGAAATCCGGCTTACGCGGACTCGAGGGCTTGGCTCAGCGTGTTCCATGCAAGGACCGCGCACTTGATGCGAACCGGAAATTTCACGACCCCCTGCAGGGCTTCGAGGTCGCCAAGTGCCGGGGCTTCACCGGGCTCGTCATGATGGTGATCTTCGATCGACATCATGTGCTTGAAATGATGGATGAGTGCTTCGGCTTCAGCAAGGGTTCGGCCCCTGATCGCTTGGGTCATCATCGATGCTGAACTCTGTGAGATGGAGCAGCCTTGGCCGTTCGTTTTGATCTCACTCACCACTCCATCTTCGACGAGCACGTACAGCGTGATTTCATCACCGCAGAGCGGGTTATGGCCGTCGACTGAGATCGCGGGCGGAGTCTCAAGTTCGCCACGATTTCGTGGATTTCGATAGTGGTCGAGGATGATTTCTCGGTAGAGATCTTCAAGTCCTGGCATCGTTCGTTGATTCCTCGTTCACAGTCCAAAGATGTCGTCTGCGCTGGTGAGCGCATCAGCGAGGATATCGACATCGTTCGTGTCGTTGTACAGATAGAGGCTGGCGCGAACAGTTGCATGGGCCTCAATGATTCGCATGAGAGGTTTTGCGCAGTGGTGGCCGGCGCGGACGCAAACATTCTTTTCGTCAAGGATCTGGCTGACGTCATGAGGGTGGAGGTCACGGAATGCGAAGCTGAGTACGCCTCCTCGTTCCTCAATGTTTCGGGGGCCATGAATGACGATGTCTGAGCCGAAACGCTCGGTCAGGGTGTCAAGTGCGTACTGCGTGAGTTCCATCTCGTGCTGTCGAATTTCTGCCATTCCAATTGATGAGAGATATTCGACGGCGGCTCCAAGGCCAATCGCTTCGATGATCGGGGGAGTGCCGGCCTCAAACTTTGCGGGTACCGGGGCACACGAGAAGGTGTCGAGTCGAACGTCGTCGATCATGTTGCCTCCCCCCATGAGAGGAGGAAGTTGATCGAGGATGTCTGGTCGGCCCCACAGCACGCCGATTCCTGATGGTCCGAGCATTTTGTGTCCGGAGAAAGCAATGAGATCAGCCCCCATTGCCTGCACATCGGTTACCGCATGCGGCACTGACTGGCACGCATCGACCATGACGGTTGCTCCAGCAGCGTGTGACCGATCGACAATTTCACGAACCGGGTTCATCGTGCCCAGCACATTGCTCATTGCAGTAAACGACACGACCGAGGCACCGTCGATGATGTTGTCGAGGTCGCTGAGGTCGAGTTGGCCATCGTCGGTCAGCGGGATCCAGCGAATCTCGATGCCACGTTCCGCGGCCATCATTTGCCAGGGGACAATATTCGCGTGATGCTCCATGTGGGTGAGCACCACGACGTCACCCTGTTGGAGTCGTTGACGTGACCAGCCCTGCGCAAACAGATTGAGTGACTCGGTTGCATTCTTGGTGAAGACAACTTCGTCTGGCGAACCTGCGTTAATGAAGTTGGCGATAAGTGTTCGCGCGTTCTCGTACGCGTCGGTCGCGGCAGCTGCCATTCGGTACGCGCTTCGGTTGATGGGCGCATACGAGTGTTCGGTGAAGTGCTTCATCGCCTCAATGACTGCCGTTGGTTTTTGAGAGGTGTTGGCAGAATCGAGGTACACCACGGGGGAACCTTCGAGGCTTCGCTGAAGGTGCGGAAAATCGTTGCGAATACGAGCAAGATCGAACATTTCAAGCCCTCGTCTGGGCGCGCAACGCCTCGTAGCCGTCGCGCTCGAGTTTCTCCGCTAGTTCGAGGCCGCCCGATTCAACGATTCGGCCGTCGACCATTATGTGAACGACGTCAGGCTGCACTTCATCGAGGAGGCGCTGGTAGTGGGTGATCATCACGATGCCCATCGCTGCACGGTCGTTTCGAACTTCGCGAATTCCGGCGGCAACGATGCGCAGGGCATCGATGTCAAGGCCGGAGTCGGTTTCGTCGAGAATTGCAATCTCTGGTTCGAGAAGCGCCATCTGCATGATTTCGTTGCGCTTCTTTTCACCGCCTGAGAAGCCTTCGTTGAGGTAGCGGTCGACGAATGAGGAATCCATTCCGAGACGCTGCATCCACTCCATCGCAGCGAGCCGCAACTCGAGTACCGAAAGGTCAATGCCCTTGCGGGCTGAGAGTGCCTGGCGCAAAAACTGGATGACGGATACGCCTTGGATTTCTTGCGGGTATTGGAATGCGAGAAACATCCCGGCTTTTGCTCGCTCATCTGGAGAGTCGTCGAGCACCGACTGGCCGAGCAACTTGATATCGCCACCGGTGACTTCGTATTCGGGAGAGCCGAGCAGGGTGTTGCCGAGCGTCGATTTGCCGCATCCATTCGGCCCCATAATTGCGTGAACTTCGCCGGGAAGAACGGTGAGGTTAAGCCCTCGAAGGATTTCGCCAGTTGACTCTGCTGCATCGCCGGCAGGACGAGCGCTGAGATCAGAAATGTCGAGGAGCGGTGCCGTGGTCTCAGGTGACTGGGACATATTCATAGTGTAGAACCCACTCAGGAATTAGCACTGTCCTCGTAGGGGAAATTCAGTGTGGCAGGGGTCTCAACCTGCTGACAGCGCCTTCCACAGCGCTGGGTATGACCGGTACTCGTAGGCGTCAAAGATGTAGCCCGATTCTTTGAGTGCTCGGTGGTACTTCGGCAGGCTCCGGAATGGCACCCCCGAATCGACGTGATGGGCGAGGTGATAGCCGAGTTGGTATGGCGCCATGAAGAAACGGGTGATGGGGTCCATGCGTACACAGTGCGTGGTGATTCGACGGTCACTTGATGCCGCAAGGCCGCCATGTTCTGCGATGGAGCGAAACCGGTTGATGACTCGCCACAGGGTGAGAAACGGCAAAATCCACAACAGCGGGTAGACGAGTGGCTGGCCAGCGAGAATCGAAGCCGCTAAGAGCACGCTGTGCACGGCGAGCATCGATGTCAACACTTTTCGTTGACGCGGGTTCTTCCATCGGCCGGGAGCAAATTGGCTCTTCAGGAGACGGAAGCCAGTTTGGCCTGTGGCGTCTCGAATGAGTTTCCGGCGCATTGACTCTTTCGACACTGGATACCCCTGGTAAAGCGGCAGGTCAGGCTCTTCAGGTCCGAACTCACGTCGATGGTGCGCCATGTGCACCCGGCGATATGCATCGGTGGAGACGAGCCCGATGTAGCCCAGGGCCCAGCGCCCAACTGCGTCATTCCATTTTTTGTTGGTGAATAGCAGACGGTGTGCGGCTTCGTGCATCATCGCCGCAAACTGGGCGTGAGCGCGCCCCATGAGGATGAACGCAATCGGCCAGGCCCACCAGCCCAAGTTGACGGCAACAACAATGATTGCGATCGTCTGCGCGTACAGCAGCACAATCGAGAGAGCGTTTCTCACATTGGAGACTTTTCGCAGCTCGGCTCGAAACTCGGGGGTTGGTCGCCCATCGGGGCGAACGAGAGCGGTCGCATTACCCGGACCGAAAAGTTCTGCTGCCGGCGCCATTCCGCCAAGGCGGATGGCCGCTGAACTGTCATAGGCAATCGATGGGCCGTGAGCAACCATGATTTCAGCGTAGTTGTGTTATCGGCGTACACCGAGTCTGGGTAGCAATCATCATGAGATTGATGTCTCGAGGCTTACCAACCTCGATCGACCCATTCCTGAAGGTGAGGGCGCTCGGTTCCGATGGTGGTGTCGAGGCCGTGCCCCGGAAGGACGATCGTGTCATCGGGAAACGGAAAGAGCAGTTCATCGATCGAGGTGATGATCGTGTTGAAATCCCCACCCTCATATTGGGTGGCGCCTGGGCCTCCTGGGAAGAGGGTGTCGCCAGTGAAGAGCAGTGGTGTGCCATCGAGGTGGAACGAGATCGACCCTGGCGTGTGCCCGGGGTTGTGAATTGCGTGAAGGCGAAGTGATCCGAATTCGATGACTTCTTTGTCGTCGATGAGTACGTCGTAGCCCACCTCTTTCAGCATTGGGGCATCGGCTGCGGTAACGGCAACTTCGTAGCCCGCCTCCCGCATTTCGGTTACCGCTCCGATGTGATCGTGATGGCCGTGCGTTTCAAGAATCCGTCTGACTCCGAGTGCTTGAGAGAGTTCGAGGAGGCGCTCATGTTCATTGGCTGCATCGATAAGGACTGCCTCGCCGGTCGCCGTGCAGCGAACTATGAAGACGTTGTTGTCGTATGACCCGACGACGAGTTTGTGAACTTCGACATCTGCATTCGACCAATGAAGTGTGCTCATGGGTTCATTCTTGCCGGTATTCGGTGTGGGTGAGGTGATTGAGAGCGAATGTTGTAGCCCGCGTTCACGTCGACAGCACCTCATAACCGAGGTCGAGAGCCGTCGGAATCTGGTTTGGGTCGAGTGTTGCGTATGTGAGGTTGGAGGGGAGCCTGTCGGCGGCGGCGAAATGAATTGCATCGCTGAGGCGCAGGGGACGCTCTCTCGCCAAGGTTGCGGCCCGTTCGGTGCAGCGAGCATCTAAAGGGACGATGTGGAGGTAATCCCAGGTGAGGCGAACTGCATCTTCAAGGTCGACTCTCGCATAGCGCTCGTCGGTGAGGCGGTCGAGGGCGGGGAGTGCTTCGGTAAGAGCGAGGCCTGATGCAGCGACGACATCGGCGCAGTCAAACGCAGTGAGGATGGCGTCTCTTCCTGCGGTGTCGGTGGCGATGGCAAGAAGAGCGGACGTGTCGAGAAACAGTACGTTCATCCGCGGAGGTCCCGAAGCGCTTGGTCAAGGCGGGTACCCGCCCAGATCCGAACCGGTGTGGGCGGACGCCAATCGGCGGTGCGTCGTGGTGGGATCACGGCGCCCGACGAAATGAGTTGTTCGATGGTGGGGGCGGTCACGCCGAGGGGGCCGAGAACCGCAACGGGTTCACCGCGGTCGGTGATGATGGTTGATTCACCATGCTCGGCTCGACGCAGAAGCGATGCGAATTCGGCTCGAGCGGCGCGAGTCCCAGTTGTGTACATATGTGTACACATTACGATTTGTGACCGCAGGTGTCCAGTCGGCAAACTTCATGACATGAATTTTGCATTTACCGAAGAACAAGACGAACTGCGCTCAACCATCCGGGCCTTCATGGAAGCGAAGAGCTCTGAAGAGGCCGTGCGTGAGCAAATGGAAACCGACAACGGCTTCGACTCCGACGTCTGGACTCAGATGGCAGAACAGATGGGCCTCCAGGGACTCCACATCCCCGAAGAATATGGCGGGTCGGGCTTCGGCTATGTCGAACTCGGCATCGTGCTCGAAGAAATGGGCCGTGCACTTCTGTGCGCACCGTTCTTCTCATCAGTCGTTCTTGCCGCAAACACCCTCATGCAGTCAGGTGACGACGCCGCAAAGTCAGCTCACCTGCCAGGCATCGCAGCAGGCTCAACCATTGCAACCGTTGCGTTCACCGAGCCCAACGGCAAGTGGGACGAAGCAGGCATCACGATGGAAGCATCGGGTTCCGGCTCAGATGTCACCTTGAACGGCACGAAATCATTCGTTCTTGACGGTCACCTCGCCGACCTCATCATCGTGGCGGCACGCAGTTCTGCTGGCGTCAGCCTCTACACCGTTGCAGGCGACGCCGCAGGCCTCACCCGTACCGCTCTGTCAACGATGGACCAAACCCGCCGTCAGGCCAAGCTCGAGTTCTCAAACACTCCAGCAACCCTTCTCGGTGCAGAAGGCAAAGGCTGGGACATCCTCTCAACCGTGCTTGACCTCGCCGCAATCGGTCTCGCCGCAGAGCAGGTCGGAGGAGCGCAATTCGTGCTCGAAATGGCAGTTCAGTACGCAAAAGATCGTGTGCAGTTCGGACGTCCCATCGGCTCGTTCCAGGCCATCAAGCACAAGTGCGCCGACATGCTCCTCGAGGTCGAATCAGCGAAATCAGCTGCGTACTACGGCCTCTGGTGTGCAAGCGAAATGAACGAAGAACTCCCTTCGGTCGCATCGCTCGCGAAGGCCTACTGCTCAGAGGCGTATTTCCACGCCACGGCCGAGAACATTCAGATTCACGGCGGTATCGGCTTCACCTGGGAGCACCCCGCACACCTCTACTTCAAGCGTGCCAAGTCGTCAGAGCTGCTGTTCGGTGATCCGACATATCACCGCGAGCTTCTCGCCCAGCGGATCGGAATCTGATTACGCTCCATCTGCCTCCAACACGGTGGCAGTAATAGTCTGAAGGCGTGGATCTCACCCTCGGAATCTTCGTAGTTCTAGCGGCGGTCGCGATATTTGCGATCGCCGCTGGCGCGATTGGACGCGAAGCACATCGGCTTGATGCGATTGCCCCCCGAGCGGTGTACACCCTCGACGAGGCAGTCGATTTCGTTGCGGACCGAATTCCAGAACGCAGTCAGGCTCGTCTCACCCCTGCAGAAGTCGAATCGCTTCTTATTGCTCATATCAATTGGCTTCACGCCCAGGGCCTTGCACCTGACCGAGTGATTGATCAACGACAGAACATTGATTCGACCCTCATCGTCTCTGATGAAGCATTGATTGCTCACCTCATGATGGTTGCCGCCGACACGGGGATCGAACTGCTCGACGACGTCGACATCGTTGAGGTGGTCGACGCCCACCTCAGTTACTTTGACGCGATCGGGGCTGTCGGGCCGACGGCTCCTCCAGACGATGTCATTTGACAACCCAACTCTGACCCCCAATCATTGGGTAGCGTGTCAGGCATGGAACGTCCGGTCAGGTTTGAGCACACCCGCTTTCTCGGCGACAAGCGCACCCAGCTTGTGTACGATCTTGACGAATGGACCGATGAATCTGTCATCGACGACATCATGACGGCGGAAACTGGGCTCTGCTTCGGCCCGGACACCCTCGCTGAAGCGCGAAACCGCGGGTACACACTTGCCGCTCCCGGAATGACACGGCGGCACCGCAAACCACGGGCATAGCGGTACCAGCGATGGAGGACAGCTTCGACAGTGGTCGAGAGCGACTTGCTTGCCACTTAACGCTTCCATCGAACGTAGACGACAACACTCCAGGCCTCATTTTGTGCCATGGCTTTCCAATTGGCCCGCTGGATGCTCGTCGTTCCGCAGGCACCTTCCCTGAACTCATTGATCGACTCGCTCATGAGGTTGAGTACGTCGCAATGGCATTCACGTTTCGTGGTTGTGGCGCGTCGACCGGCGACTTTTCGTTGCAGGGGTGGATGGACGACCTGAGAAACGCAGTTGATCACATGATGAGAACGACCGGGGTTCGACGGGTCGTTCTCATCGGAACGAATACCGGTGGGTCACTCGTCATTTGTGAAGCCGCCGCCGAACCCCGAGTTCATCCAGCGGCGCTGCTATCGCCTCGTGCACATGTCGAAGATTCGGAAAAGCATCCACGTCGATTCCTTGAACATGCAAGGCAAATTGGGGCGATTCGTACGCCGGGCTTCCCATCTTCGCTTGACGAATGGAGCCGGGCATTCCGTCGCTTTCGGCCATCGGTGGCTGCACGCCGATTTGCTCCGAGACCTCTGCTCGTTCTTCACGGAGATGAAGACCCGAGCGTGCCGGTGAGTGATGCACGGCAACTCGCGCCTGCACCCGGGAATGCAGCACTCAAT
>JAAXJF010000091.1:7318-12001 GCA_012269985.1 Acidimicrobiaceae bacterium | reverse complement strand
CAGCTCCGGCAGCGGCACCTGCGCCAGCTTCAGAGGCACCGGCAGTTGCAGGAGCCCGTCAAACAGTTGTGTCGCTGTCAAAAATTCGTCAATTAACTGGCGACCATATGGTTGCAAGCAAAGCAACATCACCGCATGTCCTCAGCATGGTGGAAGTCGACTACGCAAATGTCGACCGCGCAAGGTCAGCGGTGAAAGCTGACTTCCGGTCAAGCGAAGGATTTTCTCTGACGTACCTACCGTTTATCGCACGGGCGCTCGTCGACGGTCTGCAAGAGTTCCCTCACCTGAACGCAAGTGTTGTCGGATCTGATCTTGTCGTGCACGGCTATATCGACCTCGGTATCGCAGTCGATCTCGACTACGAAGGACTGATCGCTCCGGTGATTCGAGGAGCGGAGACCAAGCGTCTTCGAGCGATCGCCCAAGAGATCAACGACCTCGCCGATCGCGCCCGAAATCGACGCCTGAGCCCAGATGAGATTCAGGGTGGAACCTTCACCATTTCCAACAATGGATCTGCAGGATCAGTGCTCACGATGCCGATCATCAATCAACCCCAGGTCGGCATCGTCTCGACCGACGCGATTGTGCGTAAACCTGTCGTCGCAAATCTCGCAGACGGTGGCGAAGCGATTGTGGTGCATCCCGTTGGAAACCTCGCCATGAGTTGGGACCACCGTGCATTCGACGGAGCGTATGCGGCTGGTTTCTTGCGTCGAGTAAAAGAGATCTTGGAAACACGCGATTGGATGGCAGAACTCTGAGCGACACACTGCGCCCACTCCGGGTGAGGTGGCTCGGGCGTGTTCCCTATTCCGAGGCGCTCGAACTTCAACGCGGCTTCCACCGTGGAAGTGATTCTCATTTGCTGCTCGTCGAGCACGATCACACCTTCACCTACGGACCACACGCCAATCTGGCCGAACATTTACGCTGCACGCCTGAGGACGTTGGTGCCGAACTCATTGCAGTAGATCGAGGCGGTGACATCACTTACCACGGCCCTGGTCAGTTGACCGGTTACCCAATTCTTTCGCTCGCCGCCGGAGCAGGTCCGCTTCGACATGTTCTCTCGGTCGAAGAGGTCCTGATCAACGCCTTGCGTGATCTCGGCGCAAGCGACCCCGGTCGCCTCCGCGGGTACCCGGGTGTATGGGTCGATGCCTCATCGGAGTATCCGCGCAAAATTGCAGCGATTGGTGTTCGCGTCGCTCGTAAGCGAACGTTGCACGGCTTCGCTCTCAATGTCACCACCGACATGGCCTACATGCGTGAACACATCGTTGCCTGCGGTATTCCTGATCGCCCCGTGACCTCGCTCGCCGAGGAGGGGCTCACGGTGTCGATGTCAGATGTCGTGGCAGCGGTTTCGCGTGCAGCCGAGGTGCAGTGGGGAGGTGGCGGGGTCGATCGGCAAGATGTCCAGTGGCGAACATCGGTGACCGACCTCTCGTTGTTCTCACAAGGCGCCGGCCCCGGTGAGCCTGTGCGGTTGCATTCTCGTGCTCGCTCCGCCGGTCTTGACGACGGCTTGCCACTAGAAGAGCGAAAGCCAGACTGGCTGCGGCCAGTTGTGCACCATGGCTCCGAGGTGTTGGCCACGAGAAAAGTGCTTCGCGATCACGACATGGTCACCGTATGCGAAGACGCAGGTTGCCCAAATCTCTCTGAATGCTGGGCTGACGGAACGGCGACATTCATGGTGCTAGGAGATCGTTGCACTCGGGCCTGCGGGTTCTGTCTCGTCGACACCTCGAAACCCGATGGCATCGATGCTGATGAGCCTCGCCGAGTCGCAGAGGCAGTCGCAGCGCTCGGGCTCCGGCATGCGGTGTTGACAATGGTTGCACGCGATGATCTCGCCGACGGCGGCTTCAGTCACGTCGCTCAATGCGTTAAGCACATCCGTCAGCTGAATCCCGACACGACCATTGAGACGCTGGTGTCGGACGGAGCGGGTAACAGCGATGCGTGGAGAGCGCTGTATGCCGAGCGGCCCGATGTGGTGAACCACAACATCGAGACAGTGCAGCGCCTACAACGTGTGGTGAGGCCGTCAGCCGGGTACGCGAGAAGCCTTGCGTTTCTCGCAGCAAGTAAAGCCGAAGGGCTCCTCACCAAATCAGGGCTCATCCTCGGGTTAGGCGAATCAGCAAATGAAATCATTTCAGTGCTCGCCGATCTTGCGGCCCTTGAGATCGACATCGTGACGATAGGCCAATACCTTCGGCCGACATCACATCACCTTCCGGTTGCTCGTTGGGTTGAGCCCGACGAGTTTGCGCAATGGAAACAGGTCGGAGAGTCGATGGGTATCCGACACATTGAGTCGACCCCGCTGACGCGGTCGAGTCACCACGCCGCCGAATCAGTAACCGCAGTGCAACTTTCTCTGAGCCGTACTTCAGTTGATGATCGAACGACTGCTTGACTAGAGGTATGAGTTCGTCGCTTCACTCAGCCGAAGAGTTCACCTCTCGCCTCGCATTGGTGAGAGCACGCATGGCCGACAAGAACATCGATACGGTGCTGCTGTCGGTAGGGCATGACCTGCCGTATCTCACTGGGTACACCGCAATGCCTCTTGAGCGCCTCACGATGCTGGCCGTGCATTCCAGCGGAGTTCCTCTGCTTTTCGTACCTCGTTTAGAAGCTCCGCGGGTTGACGAGATGCCAGGGGTGTTCGAGCTCGTGCCGTGGGACGAAACCGTTGAGCCGCTTGATCTCGTCGCACAAGACTGCTCTGGCAGCTCGACGATCGCAGTTGGCGACCAGACATGGGCCCGGTTCATTGTGGGCCTGACCCACCGGTTGCCTGGGGTGCGTTGGGAGCGTGCCGTCGAGGTCGTTGGCGATCTGAGAATGCGGAAATCAGAGATTGAAATCGCAGCATTGCGGGCTGCGGCTCGAGCCGTCGATGAGATCGCAGGCGAGTTGCAGTCTGGGGCAATTCCCCTCATCGGACGCACCGAAGCAGAGGTGTCAGCAGATCTGTCTCAACGCATTCTCGATCGGGGTCACCAGAAGGTGAATTTCGCAATCGTTGCCGCAGGAGAAAACGCAGCAAGCCCGCATCATCACCCCGGTGACCGGGTCATTCAGCCCGGAGAAGTAGTGCTGTGCGACTTTGGTGGCACGATGAACGGATACTGCTCCGACATCACCCGATGCGTCGTCACTGGTGACATCCCCTCTGATGTCGCTGCGGCATATGGCGTGTTGATGAAAGCTCAGGCCGCAGGGGTTGCTGCAGGCATCAACGGAGTTCCGTGCGAAGAAGTTGATGCCGTCACCCGACAGATCATTGCTGATGCCGGGTACGGTGAATATTTCGTGCATCGAACCGGTCATGGGATTGGCATGGAAGAGCACGAAGACCCCTACATGGTGTCAGGAGATCGTCGGGTTGTAGAGACCGGCTTCGCCTACAGCGTCGAGCCCGGAATCTATATTCCAGGCAAGTGGGGCCTGCGCCTCGAAGACATAGTGGTCGCTACCGATGATGGCCCGGTGAGCCTAAATGAGGCTGACCACAATCTTCACGCAGTCTGATCGTTTACGTTCCGCCGATTGAAAATAACTCGCGATTGACGGTTGTCGAGTAATCGGTGAGCTCAATGAGAAGGTCAGGTCCGGCGTAGTGGGCAAGAACACCCTCATCGGTTGCGCAGTAGACCTTCGTTCCGCCGACCACCGGCACTGAGACGCAGTTGACTTGGGTGTCGGCAAATTCAGCGAGGTACGACTCGCTTGGGCCAATATTTCGACTCGCATCGATTCGAAGACGTTGCTCAGTTGCCCGAGACCAAAATTGGTGAGTGACCTGAAGGTCGCTGACCTTTGTGTCATCGAGGCCTTGGGAACAACTCGAAGATGCGAGGTCGCAAGTTCGAGTACGGTCCGTTTCGATCAAGTACCGAGTGTCACCAATCGTGATCGACCTCTCTTGCTCTCCTTGCGTCACCGTCGCCGTCGCGGCCGTATTTCCGTAGTTGACGTTGATGCGGTACGAAGCCGTGAATTCCGCTGAATCGACGAGAGCAAAGATGTCGAGCAGAGAAACAATATTTGCATCGCCGACGGGAAGATCTTCGACGAGAGTAGGCCGAGGGCCGAGTGCACATGCCGAGAGCATGATGCTCGAGCAGAGCACGATGATGAAGGTCGATAGTCGCATCGTGGCTTCAGGCTACGGGGTTGAACGTCACACCTGTTGTCCGATGAGAACGAGATACCCTGCCCAAGGTGAATACGGCGCCAATCACGCTTGAGGCCTCGACGTTTCTTCTTCAATGGTCGACGGGCGGGAGGTTGCTCGGGTGGGTGACGACCCGGCGCCGTGAAGTGAGCCGCGGATACGGCTGGATGCTCCGTCTCACCTATGGCCCGCTCGCTGCGGGAGCAGTCATCGCAGGGTTTCTGTATGGCTCAAACCTGGTTCGTGATGTGGCAAGTGCTCTTGTAGCGGTCGCAATTGGAGTCGCATTCGTGTCATCGGTTGCGAGAAAGTCAGCTGGTGTAAGCGGTGCTCAGAAAGAGTTCGACCGTCGATCTGAACGCGTCGCCGCAATGACCGGTATCGACCGTACGACAACGAACACCGCTACAGGCCGCGAATTCCATCCGATCCTCGATCTTGTTCCTGTGATGATCGGTGTCGTCGGTCTTGTTGCGGCTGGG
>JAAXJF010000091.1:0-7308 GCA_012269985.1 Acidimicrobiaceae bacterium | reverse complement strand
TCGTGGTGTCGATCTTCACGTCGGTCAGGCCCGGCTTCAGTTCGGCGATGGCGGCCTCGACCGCGCGGGTCATTTCCAGCGTGTTGGCGGTCGGCTGTTTCTCGACGATCAGCATGATGCCGGGCACGTCGTCGATGATCGCGTTGCCGATCGGCGGCGCATGGCCGTCCACCCCGCGAGCGACATCGGACAGGCGGACCGGCGCATCGCCGGAGAAGTGGACCGCCTGTTCCAGTTTTTCGAGCACAACTACCAGCGGGGGGTGTTCCGCCCCGTGCTCGTGTCGCCCTACAGCCCGCGCCGGCGGGGCTCGCCGCGGCGAGCGATGGGGTCTTGACCGATGCTCTGTCAGTGGCGCGGCTCCTCGTCGGCTCGCTGTTCTTGGGGGCGGTAACGAACGCAATGCTGCTCGGTCACTGGTATCTCGTGCAGCCCGGGCTTCCTCGCCGACACCTCAACGAGTTGGGCGACATTCTTGGGAAGGTCTGGCCCTTTGAGGTGTTGGTGTTGATAGCGCCGACTGGGATGGTGAGTGTTCTCAACGGCTCGATCGATGATGGCTGGGGTGGCGTACTCGGATGGTTCTGGGTGACCTGTGCGCTGACAACGATTGTGCTGGTCGTCGTCACGAAGGCTGCGCTGAGAGACCGTCAATACTCTGCGGTCATGGCGGCGACAGGGTTGCTCTACCTCGCCATTCTCACTGCCTTTGGAACCGATCTCGTTGCGCGAGCGATTCTCTATGCGGCCGTTTCTTCGTCCGCGGTCTGCGCCCTAGTTGACTTGGCGGTCGTGGCCTGTCCAGTACTGCTCACGGAGTTTGAACTTTTGGAGCTTTCCGGTCGCAGTACGAGCGAGTTCGTCTCTGAAGTCAACTTTCTTCGGACACTTGTAGCCCGCCAACTTCTTCTTCGTCCACGCAATGACGTCATCTTCTGTGAGCGATGAACCAGGAGTGGTCACCACGAGCGCAGTGACGAGTTCACCCCACTTTTCATCAGGAATACCGATGACCGCAACCTCGGCAACATCAGGGTGTTGGAAGATGGCGTCTTCTACCTCGATTGACGACACGTTTTCGCCACCTGAAATGATGACGTCTTTCTTGCGGTCAGAGATGGTGACATAGTTGGCTTCATCAATGTGGCCACCATCTCCGGTATGGAAGAAATCGTTCGGGATGGAGGCTTGCGTGGCCTCGGGTTGCTCCCAATAGCCCTCCATAATCATGTTGCCTCGGGCGAGCACTTCGCCATCGGCGGATATGTCCATGGTGCATCCGACGACTGGTGCGCCCGCACGATTCAACATCGTTGCTCGGTCAGCCGAGCTGAGGTCGTCCCACTCTTCGCGGCCACGGTTCATCGTGAGCAGAGGAGCGGTCTCAGTCAGACCGTAAATCTGGACGAACTCCCAGCCAAGTTCTGTTTCACAACGCTCAATGGTTCGGGTGGGAGGCGGAGCGCCGGCGACAACGATTCGAACCCTTCCGGATCCCGGGATTGGACCGTCCCATTCGGCAGCGGCATCGAGGACCGTGTTGAGGACTGCGGGAGCTGCGCACATCAGCGTCACGCCCTCAGATTCGATCCTGCGGAGAATTTCTGGGCCATCAACTTTTCGCAGAATGACATGTCGAACACCCATTCCGGTGGTGGCATACAGCATTCCCCACCCATTGCAGTGGAACTGGGGGAGGGTATGCAGATAGACGTCTCGGTCGTCAACGCCCATATGCCAGCCGAAAATTGCAGCATTGAGCCACACATTGCGATGTGTGAGCTGCACGCCTTTCGGGCGAGCCGTTGTTCCCGAGGTGTAGTTGATCGTCGCCGTCGCGTCTTCATCTGGCTCCCATGCGACGGGATCGACGTCATAACGCATCAACTTGTCATCGGTTTCAGATCCGATGATCCATTTCATCTCACATTCGACATCTTGCATTGCCTCCTCAAGTTCGGGGTCAATGAGCAGAATGCGGGCACCGGAGTGCTCGACGATGTACGACACCTCTTCAGCAACAAGTCGGAAGTTGACTGGTACAAGAATTCGGCCTGACCCTGACACACCGAAGAGAGCGGTGAGTAGGCGAGCCGAGTTGTGCGACACCATCGCAATGCGTTCGCCGACCGCAATGCCGAGTTCATCGAGGCCTGCGGCGATTGCCCGTGCTCGGCGCGCCATTTCGCGGTAATCGATTCGACCCCAATCATCAGCGGGCTGATCAGGCTCGTCGACGATTGCGACCCGATCGGGATATACCAGTTCGGCGCGTTGAAGAAAGTCGTTGACGGTTAATGGAACTCTCACAGCACTGATGTTAGTCATCTGCGGTTCTCCGCCGTGCTCGGAGTCGCATCGGTTGCAGGTGGTAAAGATGACTACCGTGTCGATATGGCCAGTGAAACTTCCACCCTCGACCGCCGCCTTGGAATGACAGTTCCTCTTCCCGGGCCTCTCCACAGTCACAAGGAGTGGTTGCATGAGTTAGCTGACGTTGGCTACACCGATATCTGGAGCGCAGAAAGCGACAGCGCAGACGGGTTTACCCCATTGGCACTCGCCGCCGCATGGGAACCTCGATTGCGGCTCGGTACGGCGATTATTCCGGCGTATACGCGTGCGCCAGCATGCATGGCACAATCTGTTGCGTCGATGGCCGATGCTGCCCCAGGTCGCTTCTGTATCGGCATTGGTTCGTCGAGCAACGTGATTGTTGAGCGGTGGAATGGGGTTCCTTTTGAGCAGCCCTACCGGAAGGTCAGAGACATGGTGCGGTTCTTAAAAGAGGCACTCGAGGGTGAGAAAGTCAGTCGCGAATTTGACACATTTTCGGTGAATGGGTTCCGCCTTGGAGTTCGTCCTGAGCACACTCCACCGATTTTCGTTGCAGCGTTACGCGAGCAGATGTTGCGCCTTGCGGGTAAGGAGAGTGACGGAGCGATCATCAACTGGCTCGGTGCTGACGATGTGCCTCAGGTGGCATCGATTGTTCATGACGCAGCAGGCGGCGAGTCACGTGAAATTGTCGCTCGGATCTTCGTATGCCCGAGTGATAACACTCAGGTTGTTCGAGAAGCTGCAAAGTTCGCCATTGCGGCATATATGAATGTGCCGGTGTATGCGAAGTTCCAGGAATGGTTGGGGCGTGGCCCTGAACTTGAGGGGATGTGGGCAGCGTGGTCGGGAGGAGATCGCAAGGCGGCTCTCGCTGCGATTTCGGATGACGTTGTCGACGCTCTGATCGTGCATGGCACGCCCGATCAATGCCGAGAACAGATCGGTCGATACCTCGACAACGGAGTGACCACCGCCGCGCTTGCGCTACTGCCTCTCGACAAAGAACTTGATCAGCGTGAGGCAATGCGAGCGCTAGCTGGTGCGTAAACCGGTGCGTGCTTAGGCAGCTGGTTGGGCGGCGTTGCGGGCCATCCGTCGATGTTCGAGCTCGGCTCGTAATTCGCTGATATGCCGCAAGCCGGTGATGCGAGTGACGTCGTCGATACGAAGGCACTCGGGGAGGTCTGATGTTGGCAACAGCATCAATTGAAGCGGGTGTTCAGGCTCTGTAGTTGACATGCCATGAGTGTGCACGAGGGGTGTCACAGTGAAGCGGAGAGCCCAGCTCAGCAACCGGGATGACGTTCGGTTGGTTAACCAGCGATAACAACGCACCCAGCCGCTGCCGCCAGAAAGATCGCCACCAGAAGAAGTGGTTGACGCTCTTTTCGCACAGAGGTCTGTCGAGGGGCGGTCACAACGAGCGCACAAAGAGCCCCGGTGGCGGCACCACCTAAATGTCCTCCAATGGAGATTCCGGGCACGAGAAATGTGATCGCAAGATTGAGCAGCAGAAGGGTTCCAATTTGCGTTCGCATCGGATTGATTCCCCGCTGCTGGTACGCCATAGCGGTAACCCCCATCAGACCGAAGACCGCACCCGACGCACCACCATGCAGGCCATCTGGTTGCAGCAGCAGTGCGCCAAATGAACCGCCAGCGAGGCAGGCGATATAGAGAAGGAGTATCTGCACACGGCCAATAGCGACCTCAAGCATTCCCCCAAGTTGGTACAGCAAGTACATGTTGAAGGCGATGTGCAGGAGTCCGAAGTGAATGAAGCCCGATGACACAATCCGGTACCACTCGGTCGGCCCTTGGGCTACCAGCGAACTGTTGAGTCCAAGATCGACTTGCAGTCGGGTAAGCGAACCATTGAGCGCTCGGGAGTCAATCGCTGCGATAGTGATAAAGACCGCAAGGTTGAGGCCGATCAGGATCTTCGCGACCAGCACACCCTGTGATGCTTGCCAATATTTCATTCGGGTAGCGGCACTTGGCGTTGATGCTTTTCGACATGCAACGCACAAACTGCCGATCGAGCCCCGAACAAGACACTCACTGCACGCAGGAGAACCGCATCGAGTGCACTGCCTTCCCGTCGAGCGGTCAGGGTGGCGAAGGCAACGGGAATCATCGACCGGCGCCGCAGAGGGGGAGGGAGGAGGAGGTAATTCGCTCATTCGATGAGAGTTAGCGCGGGGTTAGTGCAGGTGTTGCCGCTGAAGATGCTTGAGGTGGCTTCATGTCGCGACCGTCATTCGTGTCGCACGACTGGGCTGCCCAGCACGACAAGAACGCAATAGCCACAAGCGTTCGCTGCTGGCGTCGCCCGCTCTTCTTCATACCGGCAGGCTACAGGTAGCCTCGGGACTGTGTCTGACGTTGATGAGAACCAGCAAATGCGCTCTCCGGTCATCATGACTGTTCACGCTCACCCTGATGACGAGGCATCAAAAGGTGCTCCCACGATTGCGAAATATGTCGAGCAGGGTTGCTCGGCGGTTCTGGTCTGTTGCACTGGAGGTGAGGAAGGAGATCTGCAGAATCCTTCACTCCAAGAGCCAGGGCAGCCTTTCGAAGGTCTTGATGAATCTGAAACAAAGGCGTTGCTCGCCAGGGTTCGACCAAAAGAACTTGAGGCTTCGGCGAAGGTGATTGGGTTTTCTGAGGTCGTCATGCTCGGGTACCGCGATTCCGGTATGGCAGAAAGCCCGTCGAACAACCACCCCGAGTGCTTCCATATGGCTGACCTTGATGAAGCGGTTGGGCGTCTCGTGAAAGAGATTCGTCGGGTCAAGCCAGATGTGCTCATTACCTACTCAGACGATCAGGCGGGGTACCCGCACCCAGATCACCTCAAAGTGCATGATGTGAGCGTTGTCGCATTTGAGCGAGCAGCCGATCCCGCCGCGTATCCCGAGATGGGCGCGCCGCATGTGACCTCGAAGTTGTATTACTCAGCGTGGTCAATCGAACGGTTGAAGCGAGTTCATGAGGCCCTGCTTGCAAAGCATGGGGAATCACCATTTGATGAGAACTGGTTTTCGCGGCCGAGCCAAGACGAGCGCATCACCACCCGTGTCGACGTCTCTTCGTACATGTGGGCTCGCACTGGAGCACTTCGCGCCCATGCAACCCAGGTTGACCCGGCAGCTCTTTTCTGGTTTGGGCTCGACGATGACGAACTTGCCACGGTGTACCCGAGCGAAGATTGGATTCTTGCGCAGAACCGGTGCGGGCCTATCTCTTATGAAGAAACCTCGCTGTTCGACGGGTTAGCACAAGTCGTTAGCGAAGCGTAAGGAGTATCCAATGTCGGTCACTGTGCAATACCGGGTGCAAATCTCAAAAGGAAATGAGAACGTTGACGGTCCCGATGGAGCCGATCTCGTCATTACGGTGCCGATTAAGGTCGCTCAAGAATCAGGCTTTGACCCGACCGTGGCATTCATGAGAGGTCAACTCAAAGCGGTGGGGAGCACTGGGGCGCTGTTCGATGAACTTTCTTCAGGTGAGGCCAGCGAGATCATCGGACGACTCGCCAGCGAGCCTAGTTAGGCCCGCATGGCGGCGCGCAACTCGCGGTAGCCGATGAGGTGTACATCAGCACTCGCAAGTGCATCGTTGAGCTCCGGTCCGAGGAGGAATTGGTAGTCGTCGATCCATCCAGCAGCGTCGTCGGTGAGTGCCCGCACCTCTGGGGTGTCGACTGCGGGCTGTAGGTGCAGTTCGGTAACCCCTGACGGAAGCTCCGCAATCGTGTCGATCACCCGCTGACGTGAACCCGCACGCCAATCATGATTGAAGAAATCCGGGAACAGCACTCCTTCTTCTGCCGCAAGGGAGCGATACGGAAAACCTGCCTCTGCGGCGGTCACGGTCGACGGCAGACGAATGGGGAGTTGGAATTCAACCGCAACGTCAAGGTAGGCGTCGAAAAACTCTGGTCGGAGGGTGATCGCTGACAAATGCGGTGCGAGGTGGGTGACATCAATGCCCCACGCTTGCGCTCGTGTCACCTGTGTTCGGAGTTCGCGGCGCACCTCAGTGGGGTCGGCGTGTTCCCATAGATCGTCGATGGCTGACGGAAAGCCTCCGTCTCCAGATAGCAGAGAGGGAGCGTGCGTAAGCGGCCCAAACCGGTAGCACTCGTGTTCAGCGTTGAGCGTGAGGTGTACACCGATGTCGTCTGTTTCGCTCACGAGTCGAGCGGCATGGCGGGCCCATGGTGCAGGCACCATGATTGACGCACATGTTGCGGCTCCGTCTCGCAGTGCGGAGATCACGCCTTCATTTGACGAGTGGGAAAGACCGAAGTCATCGCAGGAGATGATGAGGACGCGATCGTTTGCGGCAAAGCCCAGGCGTTCGTTGAGTTCGCTCATTACCGTTGAATGTATCCTCGAGAAGTTTCACAGGCTCGTCAGAGCCCAAGGTTGTTTGTCCGACCAAAAGGAGCGGCGTCGAGCATCTCGGAGAGGTACGCGGTATTCGGCTTGATCTCAAGAACACGCACGGAGTTCTCGCCAAATGCGATATCGGTAGTGTTTCAGATGCGCTCGATAAGTGTTCCTGTGCCGAGACCACCACCGCAGCACATCGAAATGAGGCCGTAGCGGCCTGAGGTGCGCTCGAGTTCATAGAGCGACTTCGTCATGAGGAATGCACCGGTTGCCCCAAGTGGATGGCCGAGCGCAATTGCGCCACCATTTGGGTTGGTCTTGGCGAGATCTGCGCCGACTTCTTTCGCCCACGCAAGAACGACCGATGCAAATGCTTCGTTGATTTCAAAGTTGTCGATGTCGTCAATGGAGAGCCCGGAGCGGTCGAGGAGGCGGCGAGTTGCGTCCATCGGGCCGGTGAGCATGAGGACGGGGTCAACTCCGACGAGGCAGGTGTCGACAACCCGTGCACGAGGAGTAAGAACGAGAGCCTCTGCGAGCTCTGCTGTCATCATCAGCAACG
>JAAXJF010000070.1 GCA_012269985.1 Acidimicrobiaceae bacterium | reverse complement strand
ATCGCACCGAAAAAGTCGGCTTCCTGCGCGATTGCGTTGCGTCGACGACGTGCTTCACCGTCACTGATGAGACCGGCGGTGAGATCGGCGTCGATCGCCATTTGCTTGCCAGGCATTGCGTCAAGTGTGAAACGAGCTGCAACTTCAGAAACACGTGATGATCCGTTGGTGATGACCACGAATTGGATGATGACGAGAATGAAGAAAATGACGAGACCTACAACGAGTGATCCTCCGACCACAGATTGCCCGAATGATGTGATCACTGAGCCGGCGGAACCGGTTCCTAAAATTTGTCGCGTCGTTGAAACGTTGAGCCCTAAACGGAACAGCGGTGCGAGAAGAAGAATTGACGGAAACGACGCAAGATCAAGTACTCGCGACGCGTTCATTGATGCGAGAAGAATCAGCACTCCTGCGGCGATGTTCACCGACAGCAACAGGTCAAGGACAAGTGATGGCAGCGGAACGACCATCATCGCGACGACGCCTATGACGGCCGCAGGGAAAATGACCGCTGAACGCGAACGCTTCTCAGTAGCACTCATGGCAGCACTCCAAACGCATTGACCTCACGTCCTTAACTAGTCGGCTGTAATGCCGGTGAGTCCCCTGTATAAATGTCACTCTCGTCATTGGACATGCCGACGGTGTCTGCGTCGAGGCGATGAATGACAGGCAGGCCTTTTTTGTTGCCGAGTTTGCTGACGAACGCCAACGCAACGGCAACAGCGGCATAACTTTCGGCAGGGATGGGGTATCCCCGCCGGGTTTTCTTGTGCAGATGACGCGCAAGCGGAACGCATTCGATGACGGGGACACCCGCAGCGAGCGCCTCGTCACGAATTTCAACGGCTTTACCTTCCGCAGCTCGTGCGGTGACAACAGGAACGCCTTCGCCCGCTTCGTATTTCAATGCAACAGCGAAGTGAACCGGGTTGACGATCACGACCGTTGAATCGGCAACTGTTGCAAGCGTTCGGTTTCGAGATAGCTCTGCTTGCAGTTGACGCCTTCGACCTTTGATCAACGGGTCACCATCGTTGTTCTTCGACTCTTGACGAACTTCTTGTTTCGTCATCTTCAGGTCGTTACGAGTTGAACGCTTCTGGAAGAAAAAGTCGATCACCGACTACTCCACACCGGTATGCGCTATTTCCTGCAGCAACAACGTCACACGGCGAACAACGAACTCAAAACCCTCAGTGAGGCTGAGCCCAGGAACGGTGAGGCCCTTCGATGATGACACCACGATCGGAATCGCAGCAGCAGCCACCGTCACGAGACGAAATGTTTGTTTACCGGTCTCCCATGCCGACTTTTTGCTGAACACTTTCTTGAAGCCCTGCTTCCATGACAGGCGAGACAACTTCGGTTTCAGTGCTTTCGGGGCAGAAACGATGCCGGTCTGAGCGAGAGACGCTCCGACGCTCAACACCAAGTTGAGCCCCAATGGAACAGCGATGAGAAGGGCAACACTGATCATCACTTCTTTGCCGAGCGCAGAAACATCACTGATGTTCGGTGACGTCGGCAGGGCCGACAGCATCGCGAAATGCTCTGCGAGTCGTCGAAGTACCCATCCGATATAGGGGGGAATGAGAACTGAAGCAGCTGCGAGGGTGACCCATGACCCAAGTTCAGCTGACCGAGCAACCTGGCCTTCCTCGCGTGCTTTCTTTAAGCGTTGCGCTGTTGGTTTCTCGGTTTTTGACTGCTTGTCATTACTCACGATGCGGCTCCAACTGCTGCGGTGACCAACGTTTCAACAGCCGCAGGTAGCAGCGGAATCGAAGCTGCGATCGCAAGAATCGCAACACCGGTCTTTAGAGCGAAACCGATCGTGAGCACATTTGTTTGCGGTGCAGCGCGGGCGACAAGGCCGAGCACGAGTTCAACGAGAAACAGCACCGCAACGATCGGAAATGCAATTTCAAGGGCTGCGAGAAACAACCAACCGATGTTGTCGATAGCAAGCTGCCCAAGCGCCTCAATCGAGGGCCCTTGTAACGGAGCTGACTGGAAGGTGCGCATGAAGCCACCCACAAGAACAATGTGGCCGCCGGTCGCGAAAATGAGAACGGTCGCCAGCATCGTGTAGGCACGGCTGATGATCGCAGCGCTCGACCCGGAAAGCGGGTCAAACATTGCGCCCATTGAGAAGCCGCCGCTGAAATCAACGAACGCTCCGGCAACAGAGAACACCGAGATGAACGCGAGCACAATGAAGCCGGTTGCGAGCCCGATAGCGGCCTGGAACAGCGCTGCGGCAGCGAGTTGCACGATGCCCGAGGGAAGTGCGACCTCGGTCACCGATGCCATAGGAAGTGCGAGTCCGAACGCAAGCGCGCCACGAACACGGGCAGGAATAATGCGACCAAACGGGGGAGCGATGAACAGCCACGTACCAATGCGCACACTTGCCAGCAAAAAACTGACAAGTAACGACTCGTCGATGGAAAGAGTGGCAAGGTCGGTCATCGCGAGAGCTCTCCAGCCATCTCAAACAACTGGGTGCACAACGCAACGAGTTCTGCGATCATCCATGATCCGCTGAGAGCAATTACTGCACCGACCGCAATGAATTTCGGCACGAATGACAGTGTTTGCTCTTGAATTTGGGTGACGCTTTGAATGAGACCCATGAAGACACCGACGAATAGTGCGGTAAGCAAAATGGGGGCTGAAATTTTGCCGGCGGTCAGTAATGCCTGGGTGGCAATTTCAACAACGATTTGATCAGTCATGACTCGTAAGCCCCTAAGTGTTAAAACCGCTTATCAGCGTTGAAGTGACCAGAGACCAGCCGTCAACCATGACGATGAGCAGCAGTTTCAGTGGTAGCGAGACCATCGGTGGCGGCATCATCATCATTCCGAGCGACATCAGCGACGCTGACGTCACAAGGTCGATGACTAAGAACGGGATGAACACGATGAATCCGATGAGGAACGCCGTTTTTAGTTCCGACAGAATGAATGCGGGAATGAGCGCTTGAAGTGGAACATCGGCGATCGTTTCCGGAGCTTCGGTGACCTGCGATGCACCAAGCATGAGTTCAAGTTCGGCGGTTCCAACGTTGGCTGACATGAACTCTCTGAACGGTTCGATTGCGGCGTCGAATGCTTCGGATTGTTCGAGTGCGCCTTCGGTGAATGGCTTGACGCCTTCGTTCCATGCTTCGGAAAGTGTTGGCGCCATGATGAATAGCGAAATGAACAAGCTGAGCCCAACGAGAACTTGGTTCGGTGGTGCGGTGGGAAGGCCGAGAGCGTTGCGCAGCAAGGTGAACACAATGACGACCCGAGTGAACGACGTCATCATGATGAGTAGCGCTGGTGCTACTGACAGCAGGGTGATCAAAATGATGAGCACAACGCTTTGGGAAGGAACTCGTGGGCCGTCGTCTCCTCCAAGGTCGACGCTGAACACGACGTCACCTTCTGCTGCGGCTTCAGTGTTTGCAGTTGCACCGGTTGCGCCTTCAGCTCCGACGGTTACCGATGACGTCACCTGTGGTTCAACAGGAAACTCGAGAATTGCGGTGGGGTCACTCTGCTCGATCGGTGTTTCCTGGGCGTGAGCGGCTGATGCAACGCTGAGTGTGGTGGCTGCTACCACGCCGAAGGCAACGAGTTTTGCGAATCGTTTCATGATTCGTTGCCGCCAAATCGTTGGCGGAGTGCATCAGCGAACGCATTTTGGAATGACTGCGGCTCGGGCCCTTCAGGTGTTGGCAGCACGAGGTCGTCACCTTCTGCGATGACGACAAGGTTTGAGTCTGAACTGCCGAGCAAGAACGTGCGGTCACCAGATTTCACGAGCACGACCGATGAACGTCGAGTGAGTGAAAGGCGACTGACTGCAACGAGATGGTTGCGGTTGGGGCGCAGTTTCGATCCGGGTCGGCGATTTCTCATTCCAACGGTGATCGCCCACGCAGCGACGCTCAGCAATAGCACTGAACCCATCAGCCGTAGCGTGAGCATTGTCACTGAAGTTGCGACAACCGAGTGAACAATTTCAAATTCCATATTTCTCATACCCGTCTCCCTTCGGGTTGAGCAGCGTGTTGCTGCGACTTACGTGCGTCCGAGAATTTCGGTGACTCGCACTCCGTATTCCTCGCCGATAACGACGACCTCTCCTCGGGCCACCATTGACCCGTTGACAACGACATCAACGGGGCTGCCGGCGGTGCGATCAAGCTCGATGATCGAGCCGGGTCCGTACTGCAGGATCTCTTCCATGGTGACTTTGGCTCGGCCCAACTCGGCTGCGACTTCGAGTGGAACGTGGCGAAGCACACCGATTGACAGCACGCCGTCAGATGGCCCTGCATTTGGGGTCAGCTGTGGCTCTGAAGCGAACATGACGCCAACGACCTCATCGTTGAACGTGAGCGTGATCGCAGCGGGGTCTGGCAGCGACGCAAAATCAACTGATGAAGATGAGAACGCTCCGACTCGCTGCTCAACGATGTCCATGAGTGGCCGGATCACATCGTGAGGGGTTGGGTCGGTAGCGAGAATGACACGACCCTCACCATCACCTGCGACGACTGTTTCGACTTCGCTGGGGTCAAGTTGCAGCGTGGTCGCAGGAACCACTTCGGCGGTCAACCCTTCTGTTGATTGCGCGAATTCTTCAGCGATAACTGCGAGTTCGGCGAGATTGATCGTTGTTTTAGTGGGCATGATTTGGTGTTCCTGTGTGGTGAATGTGAAGGACTTCAGCGGCGATGCGCTGGCCGATGGCGAATGTGTTGACGTCAAGAAGTGGTTTGTCAGCAATGCAGAGTCGTGGTGGAGTTGTTGTTGGAATGCCGGTGCGAACGACGTCTCCAACGGCGAGTGACTCGACCGACTCAGCGTTCATTACCCATGTGGGCAACTGGACAGAAACTGGCAACTTCACTCGCATGAGTGACTGCTGAATTGGTGTTGAGCGGTGAAGGGCCTCGGTAGCTGATGCCCGTTCGACGTCAGACAAAGCAACGAGCACTGGGGTGACGTCGTCTTGCGGGTAGCAAATGCGAAGGCAAAATTCGGTCTTTGAAACGCCGACAGCGAAGTGAAGTTCCGCTTGCACAACAGTTTCGTTGTCGTCAATGATCTTCACCTGCTTCGGGTTGATCATCGACCGTAGGCTTGCGAGTCCCAGTTGGAAATATGGTGCAAAGCTCCGGTTCAGTGCCTCGACAAAAAGGCCAACACGAGAGTCGAGCACCCGAGCGTCAACAAGTGAAAGCTCCCGATTGTTGGTTACCGATTCGGAACCGAAGACAAGCGCCAGCATTTTTGCTGTCGAGTCAGGGTCGAACGCTGCTTGGAACTGACCTCCGAGAGATTCGGATCCCATGAGGAAGTGATATGAGCCGAGCGGGGCAGCAGCGACAAACTGTTCGTAGCGCACCTGCGTGACATGGACGTTCGAGACGCGAATGTCTTCCCCGAATGACCGTGACAGCAGCACTTCGAGTTCGTCGGCTGCTGTTGCGTGAATGCGCTTAAGCCCAACGACTGCTTCGCGGCTGAGTCGTGAACTCACCCCGAAGTCGTACGGCGCAGGCTGATCTGCGATTGCTTCTACTCCCATCGCAGTGCAGTATCGGAATGTGTAGTCGATGTCGGATGGTACGAATGTCACCGATTTCGAAACAGCGGTACATCAATAGAGGTCTCGCTCGAGTCCAGGTCATTGAGTGACAAATGTCGTGTGTCGGGTGGTCAAAATTGGCCGACGGTGGAAGTCGAAAGTTGCTATCCACAACACGAAGAGAAATGTCGAAATAACATGAAATCATCTACGATCACGGCGGAGGTCGCCATGCAGCACAAGATTTTGATCCTCGATGACCACCCCTTAGTTCGGTCTGGCATTCGAGTGAGCCTCGAAGAAACGTTCCCTGACTGTGAAGTTTGGGAAGCTTCGACGGTTGACGAAGCCATTTCAATCACTGTGGAGAAATCGCCAACGGTTGCAGTCATTGATCTCCGATTGCAAGACGAATCTGGATTGCAATATGCCGAGTACGTATCGAGAGAAGAGAAGGACATCCCATGCGTCGTTCTCACCTCCTTTTCGTCCCCTCAGTCGATTTTGGCTGCCTTTGACACCGGCGCAGTTAATGCATTTCTCGAAAAATCTCTCGACATTGAGCCACTTGCTGCAGCGATCGACGCTGCCTCGAAAGGCTTTTCGTCACTTACCCTCTCCGTTGCTCGTGAAGCAGCTCGGGACATCCAAAGCGAAGGTGGTTATAACCCCGCTGAGTTCACTGAGCGCGAAAACGCAATCGCTCAACTCGTCGCCGATGGCCACTCAGATACAGCAATTGCAGAAGAGCTGAACATCGCAAGCTCGACGATTCGAAACCATCTGACTTCGATTTATCGGAAACTTGATGTCGAATCGAGAACTCAGCTTGCATCCAGGGTGTGGCGTCAACGGGCATCGAGTCCAGGCCACACCCCGTCCAATGAGGGCTAATGGAAGACGCTGATACTCGCCCAGCTCATGGAGAATCAGGATCTCAGGGAGTGGTCGGAGGTATCGCGTTCTCCGGCGAACAGTTTTCCGGATTAGGAATTGAGGAATCCCTTCAAATCTTCTCGATGCTCTACGCAGGATCTCGAAGTGGTTCAGCGCTACTTCGCCCAATTTTAGGCGACGACGGATCACTCGCTGATGCCGAGATTCTTGCAACAAATGATGAATGGCAGGCAACAAGAGCACGCCCGGTTAGATCGGGGTCACTTGCGAGTGGTGCCTACTCAGGTTGGGAGAATCTGAAACCGATATTGCAGCAGGCGCACGCCCACGGTTCGGCGACTCAAGTCTGGAATTCGGGTGCCGGCGACAGCAGAGTTGTCGGCGGTTTGATGAAAGAAGTTGAGTGGCGGCGCCTTCCCAATGCGTTAATCATTGAAACTGCCCGAGATCAAAGCCTGATGGCGGTAGTCGCCGAAGCCGCTGGCCCGGTGCTCGTTGTTGACCTTGAAGACGGAAAACTTCCGTCAAGAATTATTCAAATGAATCAGGCATTTGCCGACATGTTTATGTCGGGATTCAGCGGCATAGCGCCCACGTTTGGAAACATGCAGCCACAGAGGGATCTTGCGCTCACAGATGTGCGAGATCATGTTCATCGGATCTTTCCCGATGAGGATTGGGAATCTTTCGACAGGCGAACAACAGAAATTTACTCCGACGGAACTGATGTTTACGGCGATCCGTTTTACCTCAACGGGAATGCGTTTTTACGTGACTACTACGTTCGCCCGATCGGCAGCAAGGAGTATGCCGGGATTTGGGTGTATCGGCCTGCAGGGCCGATTGCCGTCAACCAGTTACCAGAATTCGCGCATACACGGTCGATGGCAGTTCAAGCTGCGGTAGAGAACCTTTCTCGTCCGATCGCTGCTCATGAAGTGATAGTCGACGAGGAAGGGCAACTGTCAGACATTTCGTTGCTGTGGGCGAACCGAGCATGGCAAAGTTATCGGTCTTCTGACTTGCCTCAAGGAACACTTGGGTCAGAGTCAAGAGTTCGGTTCACTGAAGACCTTCTCCCATTTCTCAAGCGCGCCTGGACCCTGGGTGAGTCAACACAGTTCTTCCGCTTCAATCCTGATGATGCTGATACCGGGACGTATAGGGATGACTATGTCCGAGAGTCAGCACTCGAAATTGAGACGATCTTTTCCAGAACTGATGATGGTTTCCTGATGGAATGGGGCGACGATGTGGACCTCAAAGTGCAACTCGGGTCAGACATGGAGGCGCAACGTCAAGCAGCTCTCGAGATTGCGTTTGAAGCTCAGGAAAGAAGTATCCGTAAAGGTGAGCATGACCGCATTGTTCGAGAACTCCATGACAACATCCTTCAGGAGCTCTTCGTCGCGTCAATGACACTCTCTCGGGAAGAAGCCGCAGTGGGCGAGACGGAATCGTCTCATCTGAGAAGTGTTCGAAATGCTCTCGGGAAAATTTCAACCGACATTCGGGCGATCATCAGCGATTCAAAAGAACGAGACGGCGATCCGTTGCTCGAAACGTTGAGAGATCTCTGTGTCGGATGGGACGGTGTTCAGGGATTCAAGGTTGAACTTGAAGAGTTCTCGGTCGTCGATGAGACCGTGCTGGACCGGCTGCCTTCAATCGTGGTTGACAATGTTGTGTCGGTAACACGAGAAGCCCTCGCAAACGCGGTGAAACATTCTGGTGGTGCAAAGATAAAGGTTGACATTTTGGTCCTAAAGGACCATTTGCAGTTCAGCATTGTCGATGATGGAAATGGTGTAGATCCGCGGAATTCGCGTTCAAGTGGGACGTTGAACATGAAGGCACGAATGGCCTCGCTCGGTGGCCACCTTGAAATGCATTCAACAAGTAGTGGAGTGCGTGTCGAGGGCGCTGCACCGTTCAGCATCGAAATGATCTAAGGAAGTCGGTGCTTTCCTAGGGCTGTTGCTCCATCTGGTCACAGCTTTCAGCTGTCGAAATGACGTCAACGGAGCCGAAAACCGGGTGCGCAGGTGTGAGTGCAAAAGTCACTCACCGACCATACAAATGTCACAAAAAACTACGTCCGTATTTGCCATGTAATGACATATGTAACTACCTCAAAAGTGGTTTGTAACTAACTGCCCTATTTGGCTTTACAAAGGTTTTTTGAGTCCAGATACTGCTCTCCATCACCTCGGAACACCGGGGAAATACAGAGGGAGTATCACATGAACAACACCGGCCAGGAACTCAAGATTCGAGTCAAGGATAACTCGAAGATCAGCTCGTCATCGACGAGCAGCGAGGAGGCTCAGTCATGAGTCGCCTAGCAAAAGTGAAGGTCGAGACCACAACG
Source organism: Acidimicrobiaceae bacterium (assembly GCA_012269985.1). GTDB lineage: Bacteria > Actinomycetota > Acidimicrobiia > Acidimicrobiales > Ilumatobacteraceae > Casp-actino5. Next base: position 3,181 of record JAAXJF010000070.1, on the reverse strand, counting down.
GTTCACTTCGTTCGACCACTTCTCGGATTTAACGACGACACGTTCGAACTCGCTCAGCACGACGCCGACTACCCGTGGTTCACACTGTCGGTCGCTGACGCAGAATTCCCGTCGTTCATTACCGTCGACCTGGCTGCAGCGTTCACTGACCTCAGCATTGATATCCCCGACGACATTGCAGCAGACCTCAACGCAGAAGACATCGACGCCCTGCTCATTCTCGGCATCGTCAACGTCGCTGATGGATTCACAGTGAATCTCGCCGGACCACTCGTCGTCAACTTGACCGCACAGACCATTGCGCAAGTTGTCCAAGACGCCGACCTGCCAACCGCTGCACCTCTGAACGGAGGCAACTGATGTTGGTACTCACCCGCTCATCAAACGCTGGCGTGCAGATCGGCGACGAAATCGAAGTGGTCGTCCTTGAGATTAAGGGCGACACCGTCAAGCTCGGTTTCTCCGCACCCCAATCAGTCCGCATTCTGCGAAGCGAAATTGCCGAGCAGGGCTCATCTGAAAACCAGAACTCAGCGGTCCGCACCGCATCACTTAACAACATCGCATTTCCCGCCTTGGAGGCAACATCATGAACACCACAACAACCCGCCGCTCACTTCGTAACAACGACTCAACAGATTCCGCGATCAATCCGGTTGACCACATGGCGCTCGTTCACCACATCGTGAACCGTGTTGCGAAAGGCTTCCCGTCATTCGTCGAACGAGACGATCTCGTTCAGGCGGGAATGATGGGCCTCGTCGAAGCAGCCCAGCGTTTCGACGCCACAACTGGCGCAAGCTTCGCCTCATTCGCTGGACGCCGAATCGAGGGAGCAATCCTTGACTACGTCCGAGCTGATTCATGGATGCCACGCCAACTAAGGGCCGTTGAAAAGCAGATTTCCGCTGTTGAGGACCGCTTCGCTATTGAGGGCGACAACTCAGATGCAACCGTCGCACAAGAACTCCACCTTCAAGTTGATCAACTTCGAGCCATTCGTCGTGATCTGGCCCGAGCCCGCACCACCTCACTCGACCGAACATTTGACGACGAAGGATCACCAATGAGCGAATCAATCGAATCAAACGACATGTCACCATCCGACAAAGCCGAATTTGAAGAACTTCGCCGACTCCTAGTCGCCGGCATTGAACTGCTGTCTGACAAGCAACGCCACGTCATCACTCGCTACTACATCGAAGAAATCGGCCTTTCCGAGATTGCAGACGAAATGGGCGTTGGTATATCCCGAGTGTCAAAAATCAAGCAGTCTGCAATCGAAAAGCTCGGCGAAGGTATTCAGGCACAGTTCACTGCACGGACCGAACCACGCACCCGGCATCAGGCAGCTCAACAGCAGTTCGCTGACGCAATGGCAGTCCGAGCGGCTTCATGACCTCTGTCACTCACCGGTTGACGAAGATTTCTTGTGCGAATGTGGAAAATCGATAGAAACTGACGACTACTGCGGCACGATGAAAAATTTTCAACACACCCGAGACGAGGTGTTCTCAGCATTGTGCGAGTCACTCTGGGAGCATCGCGCCCTCATGGCAGAACTCGCCTACCACATGCGTGCACAACACTCAGCGTCACTTTCAGCTCGCTTCAACGATGTCGAAACCGCCACCCGTCAAATGATCTCCACAGAGGAGCGACTCGTCGGAGCCCAGATGCAGGTCTTCCACGCAATGTCGCAAGCCCGCGAACACTTCCCGGAAGTCGACCCCAACATGTCACTCGTCGAGTTCGCCGCACTGCTTCCCGACATGGAACAAACGATCCTTCAAGATCACATCTCGCTCTACGACGAGCAGATCGCAGATCTCACACAAGCAGCTCGACTCGTTGCCAGCGACTCAGCGCAGGTTCTCGCCGTTCTCGGACAGAGCCAAGAAACAGGCGGCACCTACGGAAGGGATGGCAGACGGGCAGGGTCGCAAAGCGCGGCAGGCACCAAAGGAGTTGCTTGATGTCAGTTGAAGGTCTTTCAAGCGCAGTTTCAGGGCTCCTTGCTCATCGGCGACGCCTCGACGTCATCAGTCACAACGTTGCCAACGCCAGCACCGAGGGTTATTCACGTCAACGTGTCGACTTGACCGCAAACTCAGGTTCAGCGATTGGCATCTGGTCAGGATCATCATCATCGCTTGGCGGCGTCACCATTGACGGCATTAGTCGTTCACGAGACGCATTCCTCGAAGTGCGATCACTCAAGAGCTCAGCGAACGCAGCAGAACTTCAAAGCTCCTATGCATTGCACCTCGACCTCGAAGAAGTACTCGCAGAACCATCTGACTCAGGTGTCGCTGCAGCATTCGACGACCTATGGGCAGCGTTCGACGACGTTGCGAACTTCCCAGATCAACTGCCGCAACGAGTCGCACTCGTTAACTCGGCCACCATCCTCACTGAACGACTCGGAGAAGCAGACTCCGGATTTAGGGCGCTCCACACCGCCGCCCGACAAACTATTGAATCCACCGTCGCAACTGTGAACTCGCTCGCCGAAGAAATCGCGGCGATCAACCATGCCGTCGCAACCTCATCTGGCGGCACCAACACCAATGACCTCCTTGACCAGCGGGATGCAGCGGTAAGCCGCCTTGCTGAACTCACCGGCGCACGAGTCTCACAACGAGACAACGGAACCGTCGACATATATGTCGGAAACTCATCAATCGTGCAAGGCTCACGAACCTTCGAACTTTCTGTCACCGACACTGCTGACCTTGGCCTCACACCGGTTGGCTTGCAACGAATCGACATTATGATCGGTGGCTCGGTGCGCATGACCTCACTCGGCGGAGAACTCGCCGGACATGTTTCGAACGTCAATTCGGCGATCCCAGCGGCGCTGTCAACTCTCGACGGTGTAGCTGCTCAACTCATTTCAGACGTCAACGCACTGCACGTCACCGGTGAAGATCTTGACGGCAACGTAGGCGGAGCCTTCTTTTCGGGAACATCAGCTTCAACGATCAGCGTTGACGCTGCGATCATCGCTGACCCCCGAGCGGTCGCTGCAGCGTCACCAGGCTCTGGTATCCGTGACGGTGAAATCGCGCTCGGTATTGCAGAACTTCGAAACTCAGCGACCGGCGCCGACAGTCTTTACGAATCATTTTCAGTGCCGCTCGGTCTTGCCACTAGTTCGCTTCAGCGGCGTTCAAGCGCT
>JAAXJF010000021.1 GCA_012269985.1 Acidimicrobiaceae bacterium | reverse complement strand
GGCGACAATTCATCTCACCCCGGTTGATGACCCCTCATCATTCGGTGTTGTTGAACTCTCCAACGACAGATTGGTGCGACAATTCGTGGAGAAACCGACACAAGGAGAAACCTCATCCAACCTTGTTAATGCCGGTACTTATGTGGTGGAGCCATCAGTTCTTGATCGGATTCCAGCTGATGTTCCAGTGTCAGTTGAGCGAGTGACCTTCCCGCAGCTCGTCGCAGAAGGGGAACTCGCTGGGTTTTCGACCGAGGATGCGTGGATTGACACTGGTCGGCCGGAGTTTTACTTGAAGGCAAATCTTGCATATGCCGACAGCGCTGGAGCCGTGGTTCGATCACAGATCTCGACCTCGGCAAGTCTGTCGGGCGTCGTGGCCGACGGAGCGACGAGTTATAGCGCAACATCGGCAGCGGCAAGGGTGAGTCGTGCGAGGTTTGCATCAACCTGAGCGTCTCCCATGATCGTGTTTGTTACCGTTGCGGTCATTCCAGCAAGTTCGACTTCGGAAGCGAGTGACGTGTCTTTCGAATCGATGATGAGGTGACTACACACGTTTCGATAGATCTCCGCAATGCCGGCAGAATTTGACTTAAACCCAAACCTCACCATCATGTCGGCTGCCGGACCTTTCACTGCATCTCCACCGACAAGAGGAGATATTGCGACGACAGTCGTGCGGCGCTTCGCAAGTATCTGGTCGACGTGTGGAAGCGCTCTGATCGGCCCGATGGAGACAAAAGGGTTTGAGGGAGCGATGACCACGGCATCGGCAGTCGTCAATGCTTCAATCGCCTCATGCGTTGGCTGGGCGGAAGACGCACCAAGGCGAAGTTCGCGAACGGGGATGCTGTGACGGTGGCGAACGAAATATTCTTGGAACGAAATCTGGCCATCGCCTGCTACGCCGGGGTCATCATTGGCGTCCACCACGACTTTTGTGGGTGCGGGGTCATTGGCCATTGGTAAAAGTCTGAAATCGAGCCCCCACGCAGACGCAATCTCGGAGGTGACGTCGGTCAGGCTCGCACCCTCTTGCAATCGTGCGGTTCGGTAGAAGTGAGTGGCGAGATCTTGATCGCCGAGTCCAAACCATGTGCTCGCAGCACGCGAACCAGCGGGCCTCACCTGTCCGTATCGTTGGAGTGCGTCGAGAGCTCGCCATGACTCATCGATAAGACCCCATCCTCGGTCAGGGTCAATTGCATTCGCCAAGGTATAGGTGATGGTGTCGAGGTCAGGGCTGATGTGAAGCCCGTGAAGCACGGTGTCATCGCCGGTGTTGACAATTGCCGTAATCTGGCTGGGGGGAATAACGGTTGATAGCGCTCGAAGGAAACGGGCAGCTCCAACCCCCCCGCACAACACCGTTATCTGTGGAGAGATTGTCATGACGGCCGGCGTCCCCCCTGGTACGACTCAACTATCTTGTCGCCCTCAAGTCGGACCCGAAAGTTCAACACATATGTCCACAGCGAAATGTCAGTTGAGCTCCGGAGAGCACTTAGAGAGTTACCGACAGCTAGCCGTGCGTAGCTTTGATGCTTTTGCAAAGAGACCGTGTCGAGTTGAACTCTCATCATCATGATCATCCTACTTTGTGGCGTTGGCGGGTAGTTTTCGTGATTGGCGCAGTTTGGTTGAAGACTGAGTACAGTTTTAAAAATGCCTCGTGCTCTGATCACAGGAATCACCGGTCAGGACGGCCAGCATCTTGCCGAATTACTAAATTCGAAGGGGTATGACGTCTTTGGTCTTGTAAAAGGCCAAAATAATCCTCGGATTGCTGGGGTGCTTGAGCAGTTTCCATTTGTAGAACCCGTTTCAGGCGACCTTGCGGATTTGTCATCTTTGGTAAAGGCCATTGGTCTCGCGCAGCCTGACGAGGTCTACAACCTCGGTGCGGTTTCTTATGTCGCATATTCGTTCACACACGCAGAACTCACAGCGGATATCTCTGGGCTTGGCGTGCTTCGTATGCTTGACGCAATCCGAATGGTCGGTGGGTTGGATGACAGTTCAATCCGTTTCTACCAAGCGTCGACCTCGGAAATGTTCGGTGAGGTTCGCGAGACCCCACAAACCGAAATGACCCCATTTCACCCCCGATCGCCGTACGGATGCGCAAAAGTCTTCGGCCATTACATCACCATGAATTACCGCGAGTCGTATGACATGTTTGCTTGCTCCGGCATTCTCTTCAACCATGAGGGCCCGCGTCGCGGTCTCGAATTCGTCACTCGCAAGATCACTAATGCCGTAGCCCGCATCAAACTTGGCCTCCAAGACGAAATCGTTCTTGGAAATCTCGACTCAAAGCGCGACTGGGGCTATGCGGGTGACTACGTCCGAGCAATGTGGCTCATGCTGCAGCACGACACTCCTGAAGATTTCGTGATCGCAACAGGTGAGACACATTCAATCCACGAGTTTCTTGACCTTGCGTTCGCTGAAGTCGGGATTGACGATTGGCAACCATACGTTCGACAAGATCCGAAATTCCTTCGCCCAGCAGAAGTTGACGTACTCACCGGCGATGCGTCGAAAGCAAAGGAAGTACTTGGTTGGGAGCCTGAGGTGTCATTTGCACAACTGGTGAAGATGATGGTTGAGAACGACCTCGAGGTCGAGGCCGCAAAAGCCCACCTGCATGGCTGACCAGTTGTTGCTCAATTTAGAGCGCCGAGGCGTCGTCTGAGCCGAAGCCCGAAGGTGGTGACGGCTGCTAGCGATGATGCAACAAGTCCAATTTCAATTCTTTGAAAGGCGTCGTTGCTCGACAGCCAAGTGCCAAGGATGAAAGTGATGAGGGCGATCACCCAACCGAGAGCAACGTATGCATGGTCCTCGAGCGCGAGAACGGCTTGACTTATTGCGAGCGCCATCATGTAAAGGGCGCTGGAAAGGGCAAGCATTGCGAGTGTGCTGCCAGTGAGGTCAGCGTTGTAGACCAATCTGAGCGTCCATGGCCCGAGTAAAGCCCCGTAGATGGTTCCGGCAACGCCGATTCCGGTAACTACGAGCACAAGTAGGCGTAGGCCACGTCGAAACTCGTCGAATGAGCGTTGTGCAGCTAGCCGAGCAAGGCGAGGTAAAAGGCTCGCCTGAATCGCTTGAAACATGAAGAGAGGTACTCTCGCAAGCAGCACTCCGTAACTGAATCGAGTGACGGCATCGGCCTGACTATCACTAGCGAGGAGGTTTGCAGCGATCGGGCCTGCATTCAGCAACACGGCGGCACATACAGTGCCGAGAAGCAGCCACCCAAAGTTTTGGGTGATTTCTCGCCATTGTGCTGGGGGACCAGGATTGGTGCGTAAGTGGCCGCGCACACTAATTGCAACTACTGCTAAGAGCGGAGCGACGGCAATAGCGAATGCGTAGGCGCCAATAGCGGTAATGCCGATTGCGGTGAGGGCGATCGTGCCGGCGATTTTCATAACGCCGTCAGATGCAACGACTACAGCAAAAGGGGTAAATCGACCCTGACCTGAACAGATTCCTCGGGAAAGGTGAACAGGTGCATACGAGAGAAAGCCGATGACGAGGGCACCGAACATCAACCAGTCGCCAGAAAAGTACGAACTGGTCAACCACGGTGCTGAACTTGCCAGCCCGATGACCACAACCACCGACACCGCCAAGGTGAGAATGGCAATTTTGGCGACGACCGGACCACCTCCGTAGCCAAGAGCTCGTCGATGGGCGAGCGCCCGGCCGAGTTCTTGTTCGATTGGGAGAAAGAATCCAGGGGCAAGGGCGAACATCGCAAACCACAGAGCTGCGATCGGGGCAAACTCCTCGTCGCCACCAAGCGCAGAGGCTCCCACCCTAAAAAATGCGTAGGTTGCAACCCCGGCGATGATGAGGCCAACGGCAATCGTCACGGCTCCCTCCGGGAGGGCTCCACCATTTGGAGGAGCGTCAACCAACGTTTCTCGAGACGTGAGTGAAGATTCGGCGTCGGTCACGGCGGGAAACGCTATCCCTTGTTGGTACCACTGACCGACCAGCGATGGTCATGACAGATAGTCTCGCCATGGTGGAGGGAGGAGAAGTTGTACCCGTAGTTGCGGTGCTCATTGCCAACGAGAGCATCAATGACGTTGAGGCCTCCCTTAGCGCATTGCATGGTCAGTCATATGGTGCTCTTCGCGTGCTCATTGCCGCTGACCGACACATGATTGGCGAGATCGAGGCGCTCGTTGTGCAAGGCGAGCGTCATCCTGACGTCATCACCGAAGTCAGGTCAGCAACGTTCACTGACGTGGCTAATCAGGCCGTTGGGATCGTCGGTGGAGATAACGGCCTTTTTTGGATGATTGAGTCCGGAACAATTCCTGAGCCTCGAGCGCTCCACCATCTCGTCACAGAGTTGCTGGAAACGAATGCCGCCGTGGTGGGGCCGAAGATTGTCGATGCTGATGATGCGAACCGTCTCCAATCGGTCGGAATCACCGTTGATCGATTCGGTGAACGGGTCGAGCCTTTCAATCTTGATGAGGCAGATCAAGAACAGCACGATCGAGTGCGCGACGTGCTCGCAGTTGACACAAGTGGAATGCTGGTGCGAGCAGATCTCTTTCGGGAACTCGGTGGTTTCGCTTCGCCGATGAGTTCCGGAACGGCCGACGTCGAATTGTGCTGGCGAGCCCACTGTGCAGGTGCACGAGTGATGGTCGTTCCCGATGCCGTGATTGCTCGTCCGAAGGAGCGGGTTACAGCAGCGATCGCATCGAGGAGCGTTAGCCGATTACAGGTCGCAAGCGACGAGGTCGACATGGTGTTGGTGACGGCATCGGCACAGTACTTGGCGGTGCGCGTCGTCCAAATTTTCGGTGTCTCTCTGCTTCAGGTCATCCTTGGCGTCTTCCTCGGCGCAACTGGACCTCCGGCGCGGCGTCTTGCGGCAGTACTTTCTGCGCCGTTTCGTATTCGGGCGATACGAGAGCGACGCAAGCAGTTGCGCCAGTTGAGGTTGGTATCCGAAGCAGAGATCTCCTCATTGCTCTACCCGATAACGAGCAGGTTGACCGCAATTGTGAAGATTCGTGATGATGGCGACGCCGTGGCCGCTGGGACGCCGGTGGTCAGGCAGCGCGAACGAACTTACGGTCCGACCTTGGCCTGGTTTCTCATTATTGTGGGGCTACTCATTGGCTCAAGAGAGTTCATTCGCTCAGGTGTGCCCGGTGTTGGGGGTTGGCTCTCAAACACAGAAAGCTCCGGCGAGCTATTGCGGCTCTGGTGGGATCCGTGGGATTCCAGAGGTGTGGGTCTCATGATGGCAACCGCCGGCGGAGTTGTTGTGCTCGGTGTTTTGAGCGCTGCACCCCTCGTCGGCTCATTACTCACTGGCTGGGGGCTTGGAGTCGGAGCCGTCCTTCTTGGGCTTCTCGGACTTCAGCGACTGGCTGGTGTGTATCCGACGGCGCGGCCTCGGGTTGTTGCGCTGGTGATTTACGCGGCCGGGCCAATCGTGCCGTCAATGCTGGGTGCGGGTGATACTGCCGCTTTTGCGGTGTATGCCGTGCTGCCTTGGGTCGTGCACCTCACCCGGCAATTTGCAGGCATTGTTGTTGCCGATGTGTCGACGGTCGATGGAGACCTTGTGGATGGTGTGCTCTCGGTTTCGGCCGCAAAGCGTCGCCGGATGCTTTTTACGATCATCTTGGTGACTGCAGCGGGTGGATCTTTCGCTCCAGTTGTGGTTCCTCTCGTGGTGATGGTGCTCGTTCTCTTAGCTCTCTCCTCATGGTTGATGAGGTCACCAATACTTGTGGTGGCGCGTTTTTTCCTTGCCGCTGCAGCGGCTTCCACCAGTTGGTTGTTGCTCTTGCCATCGAGCCTCGGGTGGCGATGGAGCACGCTATCGGGCGGTGAGTTGACAGGCGTTTCAGTGGCTGATGCTCGTCATGCGATGTCATTTGGCGGAGATGGCGGATTTGGTCTTCTCGGTGCAGCACTCATTGTTCCGGTCATTAGCGCATTGCTCATCACTCGGGCGTGGAGGTTGACGTGGGCGGTACGAGGCGCATCGCTTGTCGCCGTGAGCCTGTTACTACTGCTTCTCGCAGGTAGGGGGGTGGCGACGGCGTATCTTCCGCCCGCCTCTGTGCTCTCAGTAGTGATGCTTTTTGGAGCCACACTTCCTGCAGCAGGGATTGCCAGCGGATTCGGTTCTGATGTGCTTGACCGAGCATTTGGATGGAGGCAGCCGCTTGCCTTGTGCGCAAATCTTGCGATTGCGGTCAGCGTTGTTCCGGGATTCTTGTCGGTTGGTGCTGGCGATTGGGATGCAAGTCCGTACCCAATGTCCAGTGTTGTTGAAACACAGTTTCCGTCGGACTCATCGATCGGCGCTTACAGAGTGCTCTGGGTTGGAGATCCGCGTGTTCTACCTGTACGCGGCCATGAGTTCGCTCCAGGTATTTCATTTGTCATCACTGATGCGGGTGGGCTAACTCTAAGTGACGCGTTTGTGCGTCCCGAGGGTGATGACGCACGCATTGTGAGAAATGCCCTCACTGTTCTTTCGACAGGATCGGCTTCTCGTGTTGGCCGCCTACTCGCTCCGCTTGGTGTCCGTTTCGTTGCCATCCCGCTCGTTGACGGCATTGCCTCAACATTCGATGATCCGGTCAATCCTCCGGATGGTCTTTCTCTGGCGTTAGCGGCCCAGCTCGATATCGGGGTTATCCAGTCGCCTCCGCAGATCGAGGCGTTTGTGAATCGGTCGTGGATTCCACCGGCAGCGTTTCTCACCGGTGGTGCTGCGAACGCCTCTCGCAATGCCGGTGCGGGCAGTCTGCTACTCGCTGATCTCGATGGAATCGCTGCGGTTGAGTTAGCAGGTGACGGTGGAGAGGAATTCGTCGATGCCGTGATGGGTCAGGGCCCACAGGTGTTGTCGGTCCCGTCTGAAGGTGTGTTGCATCTCGGAATTCCGTTCGACGAGCGATGGCGTGTGACTCTCGACGGAGCTGGCTTGCTGCCTAGGGCAGGCTTTGGCCAGACCGTTGCATTTGACATCCCGAGCGGAGGCGAGATCACCGTGTCTTACGATGCCTTAACGGTGTCATACGTTGTGAAGGGAGTCATTGCCCTTGCATGGTTTGGAGCTTTTCTTGCGGCGACGCGACCTCAGCGGCGCATGAGCAAGCGTGATCTCGCCGTCGGAGCTTCGACGATGACGTTCACACCTTCTAGCGGTGAACCGTCTGAGCACGAGGCAGCAGAGTCGTGAGCACGAAGATCAAATTAAGGGGCGGTCGGTTCAATCGGCGGTACCCAATGTTGGTCATTGCATTGCTGTCATTGCTCGGGTTGGTGTGGCTCGGGCAGCAACCCCGAGATGACCTTGGCGTTGCGTCATTCAATGTCGCCCCTGAAGTGTGGGTGCCGTACGTCCCTTCAGATGACATTTTGGAGAGCACTTGGTTTTGTCCTGGGGTGCCAGCGACTGGTGAGACTGACGTCGGTGGTGCTGTGATCGTGACAAATACGAGCGATCAACCCACTTCAGCGCGCGTGACGTTCCTTAGTGACACCGCTGCGGCGCGCACGAAGATTGTTGATGTGCCTGCATTTGATCGAGTGCAGGTGGACGTTGATGCGGAGCAGCAGGGGACGTTCGTCGCAACTTCGGTTGAGATTCTTGGTGGTGGCGGGCTAGTTGAGCAGCGCGCGTTCTATCCGGCATCGGCAGGCCTCGGTCAGTCGGTAACCCCATGCTCAATCAATCTTTCGTCAGAGTGGTATCTCGCCGAGGGCTATACCGTTGATCTTGCAGAACAGATGCTGTTGCTATCGAATCCTTCTGCAGATCAAGTTGTGGTTGATGTTTCATTTCATACAGCCTCGGGCATGATCGAACCATCGGTGTATAACGGGCTCCCGGTACAGCCTTACTCAGTTCGGGTGATTGATGTTGGGGTTGAAGGTGGTGGTGCGCGAGGTGAGGCATCAGTAGGTGTTTCGGTGCGGGCTGTTCGAGGCGCGTTGATGGTCGGGCGATCGACGACAGCGGACGATGACCGACGTGGTGGAACGTCGATATCAATGGCGGCACCACTGCTTGCCGACCGTTGGTGGTTTGCTGATGGCGTGAAAGGCCCGCAGGCATCGGAGCGGTTCTCTGTGCTCAACCCGACCAATGAGGCAGTGACCGTTCGTGCGACGTTTTTCCCGGCCGGCGAAGCGGAAGATGTTGCTGCTGAGGCTGTCACGTCGGTGATAGAGGTCGCGTCTTATGACGTCGCGGTGATTGATGCCGGAGCACTGGCCGAGTTATCAGAGGGCGACCATTCGGCGATGTTCTCAACGCTTGACGGGCGATCAATTGTTGTCGACAGGGCTTTGACTCGGGTGAGCCCGAGCGGTGTGAAAGTGACATCGATTGCCGCAGGTGTTCCAGATCGACGTGATGGGCTGGCTCCAAAGTCATGGCTCATCGCAGCTGGACCCTCAGTTGAGGTTGAGAGAGGCTTGGTCATCATCAATCTCGATGACGTCGATCAAGAGGTGTCGCTGTCGACCTACGGCTCAAATGGACTGGTTGCGGTTGAGGGCTCAACAAAAATGATGCTGCCGGCAGCATCTCGAATTGTTGTCGACCTCACCGAGACGGAGGTGCTCGGTCGCCCGATCGCAGTTGAATCACCCGGTCGTCTTCTTGTTGAGCGCCGTGTGCCAAGCGCAGATGCGTTCTCGTCTGCGTGGGCGATTGCGGGAATGCCCTTCTGATGAACTGTGATTCGTTAGTCACGTGAATGTGTGCTGCTGGTAGAACATCACCGTGCTCCAACTTCTTCTTGCGTGTGTGATTGCGACCGTCATCATTGCGGTCGTGAGGTGGCAACAGAATCAACGAGGGTCCGATGCGCCAACCCAACCGTCATGGCAGTTCCCAGCCCAGCTCGACCCAACCGATTTCGCTTCGTCGCGTGGTCAGTGGTTGGTTGTTGTCTTCACGTCATCAACCTGCTCGACGTGCGCTGACGTTGCGGCAAAGGCCGAGGTTCTTGCCTCATCTGCGGTCTCGGTCAGCACGGTTGATTATCTCGATCATGCCGATCTCCATCAGCGTTACGAGATTGACGCAGTTCCAACCGCAGTGATTGCAGACGAAAACGGAGTCGTCAAACGAGGTTTTATAGGTCCGGTCACCGCAACAGACTTATGGGCAGGACTTGCTGAGGTTCGCGATCCCGGGACAGAGCATTGCTCGACTACTGACTAGGCGTTGACCGCCTGACCCGACAGCCAGAGCCGTGCTCATAGTCATGAATCGGACTGAGACGAACTATTCGGGGCTTCCCAAGACATTGGCTTGTATCTGCTCATCGGTGCCTGATTCGGTGAGGCCTTGCTGAATGAGTTCAGCGACATGCGGCCCGTCGATTGTCTCGTTCTCGAGGAGGGATTCTGCGATGAGTTCGAGCCCGCGGTTGTGCTTGGTGAGCAGTTCCCGAGCCCGATCTTCTTGGCCTGTCAAAATCGAAGCGATTTCCTCGTCAAGCATTCGAGCGGTCTCGTCGGAGTATTCACGGCCGTTTGACATGAGGTCTTCGCCGAGGAAGACCTGTTGCTGACTCGACCACGCCATCGGGCCAACCTTGTCGCTCATTCCCCATTCACGAACCATGCGGCGAGCAATCGATGTCGCCTGCTCAAGGTCATTCGCAGCACCAGAGTTGAGGTGCCCAAAGACGAGAATTTCAGCGACGCGGCCACCCATTGCTTTGCAAATGGTGTCCTCAAAATATTCCTTCGAGTACGTGTGGCGTTCCTGAGGGAGACTCCACGTCACGCCGAGCGCCATTCCACGAGGCAGGATCGTCACCTTGTGAAGCGGATCGCCATTGGGTAGCACGGTTGCGAGGAGGGCATGTCCAGCTTCGTGGAACGCAGTCGCCCGCTTTTCTTCAGCGTTGAGGATCATCGATTCCCGGCGAGCGCCAAGAACAACTCGATCTCGAGCGTTTTCGAAGTCGATGCGCTCGATCTCATTTGAACTCCGCCGCACCGCGATGAGGGCGGCTTCGTTGACGAGGTTGGCAAGGTCGGCACCGGCCATTCCTGGAGTTGCGCGTGCCATCGTTGACAGGTCGACATCGTTGCCCATCCGCTTATCGCGGCTGTGCACTTTAAGGATCTCGAGGCGCTCTTGATATTCGGGGAGCGGCACGACGATCTGGCGGTCAAAGCGCCCAGGCCGCAGAAGCGCCGGGTCGAGGATGTCCGGGCGGTTGGTTGCCGCCATGATGACGATGCCTTCTGAGGTTTCGAAACCGTCCATTTCCGACAGCATCTGGTTGAGGGTTTGCTCACGCTCATCGTGACCGCCGCCGAGACCAGCGCCACGCTTGCGGCCGATCGAGTCGATTTCGTCGATGAAAATGATCGCTTTCCCCATGCGACGAGCTTGCTGGAAGAGGTCTCGGACGCGGCTCGCACCTACACCGACAAACATTTCCATGAAGTCAGAGCCGGTGACGCTGAGGAATCCAACCCCTGCTTCACCTGCCACCGCTCGAGCAAACAGGGTCTTGCCGGTTCCGGGCGGGCCGACGAGAAGAATACGCTTCGGGACCCGGGGGCCATTTTCTGGTAACAGCTCAGGCATGCGGTGGAAGTGGGCGACTTCGGTGATTTGTGGCTTTACGCCGTCGAGACCGGCGATATCGGTAAATGTCGTCGTCGGCTGGTCGGAAGAATATGTCTTCGCTTTGCTGCGGCCAATTGACATTACGTTGCCCATCTGGCCTTGAGCGCGGCGCTGCATCCACATGAAGAAGCCGATGATGAGCATGACGGGGAGCAACAACCCGGCGAGGTTGAGCAGCCAATTAGATGATGGCGTAATGAACTCGTAATCGACACCGGTCGAACGAATCAGTTCTTCATCGGTGTCTGAGAGTCCTCGTTCGCCACCTCCGGTAGATGTGAATGATGAACCATCGGTGAGAGTGCCTGAGATCTCTCCGGTGACGTTGTTGATTTCGATCGATTGAACAGAGCCATTACGAACTTCGTCGATGAATTCCGAATACGAGATTGCTGGGCCGCTGGGGCCGTTCAGCATGCCCGGCAAGATGACCGCAGCGAGAAAGAGACCGATCGCAACCCACGGAAGCCAGCGCCGCCATTGAGACTGGTTTTCTTGGCCATTTTGACGGTCTGATGAATGCTGGCCTGAATTTCGGCGATTATCGCCGCGCGATTGATTGTTGCGGGGCGGGTTCGATCGGCCCTCGCTGCGACCCCGAGGGGGAGGGGGAGGTGGCGGAGGAAGGTTGTCCATAGACCAAGGATAGAGGCATCCGCCGTTCTGGGCACGTCGTGCCCTACGGTTGTGACGTGTTTCGCCTTTGCACCAAAACGGGTTGTTCTGAGCACGCAACTGCAACGTTGAGCTACGAGTACCAGAATTCGCAGGTGTGGATTGATGGTTTGTCGCCTGAACGTGAGCCTCATTCGTACGATTTGTGCCGAGATCACGCTCGCCGTCTGACCGCACCCCAGGGTTGGGAAGTTGTCGATCGACGCATCCAGCAACTCGGCTGGCGTGTCGCTGTCTGAACGATCTCCGTCTGTTCCGGTAGGGCAGGCGCTAGCACTGTGGTCGCTCGGCTGGTCGGTCGGGGGCATCGTTTTCGGGGGAGTGATCTACGCCCTTTCGTCGACAGAACATGGAACCGGCACCCTCACATTGACTGCGATGGCGGTCGCGTCGTGGACCTGCCTGTTGGTGGCGTTGTGGACGGCGTGCCGCATGCAGGCGGTCGATTTTCGAACACTGTTTGGGCTGTCGTTTCGGTGGATCGATCTCATCGGTATCCCGGTGGGTGTGTTGGCTAAGATGATCGTTGTGCCGGTGATTTATCTGCCGTTGAGGGCGATCTGGCCTTCAACCTTTGAAAGCTCTGCCCTTGAAGAAACGGCGAAAGAGCTTGTCGATTCCGCCGGAGGCTGGAAGACCGTACTCCTTGTGCTCGTGGTGGTGGTTGGTGCGCCGCTCGTCGAGGAGTTGGTGTACCGGGGCCTATTGCAGCGTTCTGCCTCAGCCAGGCTTGGCGCCGTTGGAGGGCTGTTTGCTGCGTCAATCTTTTTCGGTCTCATCTATCTTCGTCCGGGGGAGTTGCCGGGGCTTGCCGTTGCCGGCCTTGTATTCGGGATCATGCTGTTACGAACGGGCCGACTTGGCGCATCGATCATCACGCATGCGTCATTCAACGCCACCGGAATCTTTGCGCTCTTACTCTTTAATTGACGAGGGCTCGCAGGTGGGTGTTCTGTGAACGTTCGGCCGGTCGTGGCAGACTGGCATCGTGAGTAGCGCGGTCGAGGCACACGAGGGTTCCGCAATTGATGGTTCCGAACTCGAAGATGGCGCAACCGCTTCCCGCGCACCTGCGCTGGTGCAGCGACA
>JAAXJF010000020.1 GCA_012269985.1 Acidimicrobiaceae bacterium | reverse complement strand
TGACCTCATCACGCAAAATATCGATATGCGGTTGAACGAGAGCAACATCGGGAGTTGCAAGCGTCGCCGAGGCGAGCGGCAAACGCACGCGCAGCCCCTCTGACTTGCGAAGCGAAAGCAGCGTTGAACAGGCATCTCGCACACGGCGCATCCCAATGGCTAATTCAGGATCTCGTGGAAGGTCTTCAGACGACGGCCAATCTTGATGGTGAACACTTCCTTCACCGGTAAGCCCAGAGTGAACCTGCTCCGCCACCATCGGCAACAACGGTGCAGCAACCCTTGTGAACAGAACGAGAGCGGTATGCAACGTATCGATCGCACCTTGGTCACCTTCCCAGAACCGGTCTCGGCTGCGGCGAATGAACCAATTAGTCAACGTGTCGAGAAATCCCTGCACCTGCTCGCACGCCCCATAAAGGTCGTAAGCATCCATCGATGCAGTAACTGCATCGATCAACTCGGCGAGTTCACCGAGCAGGTATCGGTCAAGAACGTCTTCTTGATCGGTTCGGAACGAGCCGGTGGTTCCTGCTGCCCCCGCATACAGCGTCAAGAAGTAGTAGGCGTTCCATAGCGGCAACACCACTTGCCGAACAGTGTCACGCATTCCAGTTTCAGTGACCGAAAAATCTGATCCTCTCAGGATCGGCGATGACAGCAGATACCAGCGCATCGCGTCTGAGCCGTAGACCTCAAACATCTGATTTGGGTCTGGGTAGTTGTTCAGCGACTTCGACATTTTTGCCCCATCGTCGCCGAGTACGATGCCGTGGCTGACACTATTTGTAAAGGCAGTGAGGTCAAAGAGAGCAGTTGCGAGCAAGTGCATCGTGTAGAACCAGCCTCTAGTTTGACCTAGGTATTCAACGATAAAGTCACCCGGGTAGTGATGCTCAAACCATTCGGCATTCTCAAACGGGTAATGCACTTGGGCGAACGGCATCGACCCTGATTCAAACCAACAGTCAAGAACCTCTGGGACACGACGCATCGTCGATGTCCCAGACGGATCATCAGGGTTGGGTCGAACGAGTTCATCGATGACAGGCCGGTGCAAATCTGCCACTCGGACTCCGAAATCAGCTTCAAGTTCTGCGACCGAGCCATAGACATCGAGGGGCGGAAACTCAGGGTTAGCACTCACCCCCACCGGGATCGGCGAACCCCAGAACCTGTTTCGACTGATCGACCAATCTCGTGCATTCTCCAGCCACTTTCCAAAACTGCCGTCTTTCACATGCGAGGGAACCCAGTTGATCTGCTGGTTGAGTTCAACCATGCGATCTTTCACATCAGTTACCTTCACAAACCACGACGAAATCGCCCGGTAAACGAGAGGCTCAGCGCAACGCCAACAGTGCGGGTACGAGTGCATATATGAGTCGTGGCGAACGATACGGCCTGAATCTTTGAGTGAACGGATAATGAGAGGGTTCGCGTCGAACACGTGCTGCCCAACCCAGTCTGAGATTTCTGCCGTGTACTGACCGTGTTCGTCCATCGGGCAGACCGTGTCGATACCAGCGGCGTTACACGCGTTTTGGTCCTCTTCACCAAAACCAGGAGCCATGTGCACAATTCCTGTGCCGTCTTCCGTTGAGACAAAATCAGCCGACAACACCTGAAACGCATTCGGCATTTCCGCGAAGTAATCGAACAGAGGCGAGTAACGACGACCGACCAAGTCAGACCCCTTCAACGACCCCACCTGAACTCCCTCGCCTAGTTGCGCTTCGTAGGCACCGAGTCGAGATTCGGCAATGATCCAACGTTCACCATCGGCTTCAAGGACTGCGTAGTCGATATCTGGGCCGACTGCGAGGGCGAGGTTTGATGGAAGTGTCCACGGCGTCGTCGTCCACGCAAGGATGCGCTCCCCTGTTTCCAGCTCGAACCAGACGGTCACCGCGGGGTCTTGACGATCTCGGTAAACGTCGTCCATGCGGGTCTCCGTGTTCGACAGCGGAGTCTCGCATCGCCAGCAGTACGCGAGAACCCGGAACCCCTCGTAAATCAGGCCCTTGTCCCACAGGGTTTTGAACGCCCACATGACACTTTCCATGTAGTCAAGGTCGAGCGTCTTGTAATCATTGTCAAAATCAACCCAGCGCGCTTGACGGGTGACGTAATCACGCCACTCTTCAGTGAACTGCAGCACACTTGAACGGCAAGCATCATTGAATTTGTCGACTCCGAACGCGCTGATTTCAGGGTGGCCGGAGATGCCGAGCTCTTTCTCGGCCTGCACCTCGGCCGGCAAACCATGACAATCCCAACCGAATCGACGCTCAACTCGACGGCCTCGCATCGTCTGGTAGCGCGGAACTGCGTCCTTGACGTATCCGGTGAGCAAATGACCGTAATGCGGCAACCCGTTCGCAAAAGGTGGGCCGTCATAGAAGACAAATTCATTTGACCCGTCGGTACCCGCATCCCGCATATCGATTGACTGCTGAAATGAGTACTCACGAGCCCACCGGGCAAGCACCTCACTTTCTAGAGCAGGCAGATTGGGTTGCGAGGAGACAGGGGGGTACATACGACGTCCAGTGAGAGTGAAGTGGCCCAGATAATGCTACCGAGGGAGCCGGTATGCCGTACGGACGTCAGTTCAGCCGTCTATGTGAGATCCGCCTGTTGGTCTCAACAGGTAGACGCCATTTGCGACTTTCTCCATCGATCCGTCAAGCGCGTAGCACAACCCGCTTGCAAAGTCGATCAATCGACGCGCAACATCGCGTTCACACGCATCAAGATTCATGATGACCGGCTGTCCCCGCTTCAATGTGTCGGCGACCTCTTGCGCCTGATCAAATCGGGCAGGGCGAATCGCTTGGGGTTCGCCAGATCCCGCTCTTGACGCTTTCTGTGAGCGCACCATCACTCCGGAATCATCGCTCGATGACTGGCGTCGCGAAGGAGAGGCATCAAAATCACGACTGGGGAACACCGGACGACCACTACCGGTGTTGTCGGACTGCTCGGTATCCTCGTCGGCAGATGGCCCGGGCCGCGAAGCAGCGTCGCCACGACGTTGACGGGGTTCGTACTCTTCGTCGAATTCGTCGTCGTAGTAGGCCTCGTCGGGACCAAGGCCCAAGTAGTCCATTGTGCGCTTCCACAGAGACATACCTATTTCCTCCTCAGTTCGACAGGCTAACTCACCGAAACGTTGCCGTCGCGGAGGGTCTAATTAGTTTCTGTTGCCCAGAATTGCGCTTCCTAAACGAACCATCGTGGAGCCTTCTTCGATCGCAATATTGAGGTCACCCGACATTCCGTAGTTTCTGATCTGAAGGCCATGTTCCGTGGCGAGCTCGTTGACACACCGAAACGCCTCCCGGGTCTCATTTTCTTGGGCTGAGGTTGGCCCGACGGCCATGAGCCCTTCAATGTGGAGTCCTTGGTCAAGCGCACAGGTGATCAATTCTGGGAGTGCGTCGGGCAGGCATCCCCCCTTTGATGTTTCGCCGGTGGCGTTGACCTGCAGATGTATCCGCGTCGAAGGCATACGTTTTGCGATTTCAGCAACGAGCGGCGCTCTGTCGACACTCGCTATACAGTCGACAAGACCTGCGATCATCCGAACTTTATTCGTCTGCAGTTGGCCAATGAACTGAACGCTGACCCCGCTGGCTCTCACGGCCTCAATTGCGGAGGCTTTGTCACGCACTTCTTGAGCGTAATTTTCTCCAACGAATTGAGCGCCCGCCGCTGCTACGGCAAGTACCACCTCTGGCGGGTGAGTTTTCGTGACGACGACAAGATCAATCGGACGCGGTGCCGCTGATGCGATCTGCTGGGAAACGGCAGCAATCCGCTCCCGAATCGCCGACACCGAAAGGTCCATACAGCGGACTGTAAGTCGGTTTACTTCAAGAACGACGGCACATCAAAGCCGTCGTCTTCTTCGTCTTCAGACTCGTCATCGGTAAACAACTCTGAGAGGCGTGATGCGCCAGACGTCGGGGCACTTTCAACTCCGGAAATCGAATCAACACGATCGAAACCGGCAGCAACCACGCTGATCTTCACCGCGTCACCCATCTCATCATCGATGACCGTTCCGAAAATAAGGTTGACGGCGGGGTGCGCAACCGCATGGATGATCTCCGCAGCTGCATTCATTTCAAAGAGACCCATGCTGGACGGCCCGGTGATATTGAGGAGCACACCGCGTGCGCCATCGATCGCCGATTCGAGCAGTGGACTTGAAATCGCTGCTTTCGCTGCGGCTACCGCACGCTCGTCTCCACCTGCTTGGCCAATACCCATGAGCGCGGAACCAGCCTCTGACAGCACCATGCGAACATCGGCGAAGTCGGTGTTGATGAGGCCGGGAATCGTCAAAAGGTTGGTGATACCCGAGACTCCGTCAAGTAACACGTCATCTGCCATCTTGAACGCACTCAGCACGCTCGTCTTTTCATTTGCTACCGACAGGAGACGGTCGTTCGGAATAACGATCAACGTGTCAACTTTTTCTTTCAACCGTTGAATGCCTGACTCGGCCTGCACCGAACGGCGACGCCCTTCGAAGGCGAACGGCCGCGTCACGACGCCGATGGTCAACGCTCCGACACTTCGAGCAATTTCGGCAATGACAGGTGCGGCGCCTGTGCCGGTGCCGCCTCCTTCACCCGCAGTGATGAACACCATGTCGGCGCCCTTCACTAGTTCGGTGATTTCAGATTCGTGCGCCTCAGCTGCACCGCGACCGACATCTGGATCGCTACCAGCACCCAATCCTCGGGTGAGTTCGCGGCCAATATCGAGTTTGATATCGGCATCGCTCATCAGCAACGCCTGAGCGTCGGTGTTCACCGCAATGAATTCGACGCCTCGAAGACCGGCGTCGATCATGCGGTTGACTGCATTGACGCCACCGCCGCCAACACCAATCACCTTGATCACTGCGAGATAGTTCTGCGGTGAGCCAGCCATTACACGTTCCTCTCTGAACAACCCCTGCTACTTGCCCTGTGTAGCACAGCCACAGTGAGCGGCGAGCAAGCGATTCGAGGTTCACGTTTCATCATCAGATTTTCTGCCAGCCTGAGGTCGTACGAGTTTTGGCGTAGGCCTTAGCGACACGGCGATGTTACCGCAGAGGTACCCCTGCATTCACGAATCATTCACCAAGAACGACTTCGTCGGTTGAAACGTCGACTGTTGCTCCTGGAAGCAATTCCCCAGCCGACAAGACTGTCTCAAGGCGAACCAACTTCGGGAAAAGCTCACGCGCCGCTCCAAATTTGATCACCGCGCCGTCATCAAGAGTGACACGAAGGTCGGTGCCGGCCGCATCGACTTCGATGAGACTCACACGATCACGGATGCCAGCGGTGAGAACCGCACCGAGCGCCGCCGCTCCCGTCGGGCCGGGTGGAGCGAATTCAGCTACTCCGAGGTTTGGGGTGTCATCTGAGGTAAGGAGCAAATATTCAAATGGCCACCCATCAATGACATCAAGCACACGACCGTCTGCGTCAAGTACGCGGAAGAGGCCATCGGGTCCGGGAATAGACAACACAGGCTCGCGCTCTCGAATATCGATGACCAACCCAAATGGCCAATCAGTGCGGACAGAAGACCGGGCAACCCAGGCAATTGCATCAATTTGCTCCTCAATCGCATCGGTGTCAACCAGAACAACTGGTGTACCCAGCACTTCGTCAATGATGGCATTGAGTTGCACCGGGTTTGTGTAGACGTTTCCCGAAACCCGAACATCGGCTGAACGCACCCAGGACAATGACGCCCCCAGCACGTCAAGACCTGCAATTCCGAGTAGGAGTACGCCAAGAGCCCCAATTGCTCGAACTAGGCGTCGCCGGCCAAGCGCTCGGAGCACCGCCGCTCGACGAGCCCGAACCCGACCGTCCATAGACCGACGAGGCGCAGGGTTGGCTGCCGGCATGCCGCGTTCATCTTCGTCAATGATGACCACTTTGCGGCGAGATCCGCCCTTTCCAGTGAGGTCGCCATCGACGTATACCGAGTCTGGTGCCCCGTCATCAGAGATGGAGACCTTGCGTCGAAGACCTGGGTCTATCGACCGACCCGAACGCTCATCTTTGGAGTCCATCGTCGTTGACGCTAGCGATCACACACCGTCAGACCGTGTCACCCGCATGACCACCGGCTGCAATATCATCAAAACCAAAGAGTCGAACTTCTGACCTCAGGTCGTACCCGGTGGCGTCGAGCACCTGACGGCGAACACTCTCCATCACTTCGTAGACGTCATTGGCGTGCCCATTGCTATCGGCTTGAATGAAATTCGCGTGCTTCGTGGAGACTTCTGCAGATCCGATACGAAAACTTCGAAGCCCAAGCTCATCGATGAGCGCGCCTGCGCTCACCTCACCTGGCACCGGGTTCACGAAGACTGATCCGCAGTTTTGTCCACCAGGTTGATGCTGTCTTCGCCATCGCACAATGTCCTCAACTCGCGTTGAGACGAGATCAGGGTCGCTCATCGAACCTTTGAGTCGCGCCGAGAGCACCACATGGTGGTTGTCAAGTGCCGACGATCGAAAGCCAAGCTCCAACCGGTCAACCTGCCAACGTTCTTGTTGGCCTAGGTGGAGATCAACGATGTCAGCGTCAATGATGGCATCTGAAAGCTCAGCTCCATGCCCCCCAGCATTCATTCGAACGGCACCACCGATCGACCCAGGCACACCGACCATCCACTCGAGCCCCGTCACTCCGATGGAGGCCATCCTCCTTGAGAGCACGGGCATGGCAACTGCCCCACCAACCTCGATGACAAGTTCTTCTCCGGGTTCGAGGCCAGCGGTATCGACGTTGATCCAATCCGAAAATGGCCCGAGGGTGATAACAACACCATGCCAACCCGTATCAGACACCAACGTGTTCGACCCTCTACCGAGCACAGCGAGGGGTGCGCCACACGACTTTGCAGCATTCCCAATCACGAGTAGCTCAGCAACAGAACTCACTTCAACTGCGCATGTTGCGTGGCCACCTACTCGGTAGGTCGTGTGACCCCCGAAGGGTGCATCACATTTCATCTTTACCGCAAGGTCTGCAGATTCTGCGCTGACGATCTTGACGATGTCGTCAACATGCCACTCGGTCGTGCTCACTGCGCAGTGCCTTGCTCTCGGCCGCCTCGTGCCATCAGCAGCTCATCCGGAAGTGTTGCGATATCACCACACCCCATCGACAGACAGAGATCACCCGGTTGCAATTCGCTCGCAAGAAACTTGACGAGCGATTCTCTTTTCGGCATCCACACCACTCGCGATTGAGGCTGCGCCTCCAAGATTGCATTCACCACAAGTTTTCCGGTGACTCCCGGTATCGGTTGCGTTCCCGAGGAGTAAATGTCGGTGCTCACGATGAGATCCGCGTAACGAAAACTCGCGGCGTACTGATGTGAAATCTCCGACATTCGAATGACTCGATTCGGGTGTAATACCGCAACAACCCTCGACCAGTCAGATGTCGATTCCCGAGTCGAAGCGAGCGCTGCCTCGATCTCGGCTGGAAGGTGAGCGTAATCATCGACGAGCGTGGCCCCATCGGCGACGCCACGAACATCAAATCGCCGAGCAACTCCACCAAATGTTCCCAACGCTTCAGCCGCAACTGAAGGCTCAACACCAAGCTCAACTGCAAGCGCAAGAGCGCCAAGCGCATTGAGCACATTGTGACGGCCCCGCATGGGAAGGTCGACATTGGCGATGGTCTCGCCTTCATGCAGCACGGAGAATCGATTGCCATTCCGCTGAGGTTCAATGTGCACTCCCCGGTAGGTGGCATCTTCGGCCGTCCCGAAGGTCGCGACATTTCGGCCGCCAGTCAGTCGGCGAGCAACATCACAATCCACTCCAACGACGACAGGACCCTCAACCGCATCGAGAAAACGCTCAAAGCCTTCGATGACGGCGTCAAAAGTGCCGTAATTGTCGAGATGATCAACATCCACATTCGTGAGCACGGCTCCTGCAAGCGGAAGCCGTAGGTGGGTTCCATCGCTTTCATCTGCCTCGACAACAAACGTTCCGGAGTCTGACCACCTTGCACCGGTGCCAACATCGGCTACGTCTCCTCCAATAACGAAGCCCGGTTCGCGGCCTGCAGCCGCAAGCATCAACATCAGCATCGATGATGACGTCGTCTTGCCGTGCGTACCGGCCACACCGTACGCATTCGTTCGGCGACAGATCGCTCCGAGAACTTCCGAGCGATGCACCGTTGGGATGCCTCGCTTACGGGCCTCATCAAGTTCGTTGATATCGGCAGGAATTGCCGTCGAATATGTCACGACGTCAGCGTCATGCACATGGCGCCGATCGTGACCAATGTGAACCGTGACACCACTTGCGCGCAAACGATCAAGCAACTGTCGTTCTCGAATATCGCTGCCCGAGACCGTATGACCCATCTCTGCAAGTGCGATCGCGATCGCGCTCATTCCTGGACCACCAACACCAACGAGATGCACCCTTCGAGGCTCGTCGAGTTCCCACGTAACCGTTTGGAGGGGAAACACCTCGGCAAGCGGGTCAGGACTACTCAACATTGACACGTTGTCAGGCTACGACGCCCAGACCTGTCGAAAAGGGCACCCTCACCGCCAATCACCTGATGGCATTGAGGATCTGCTGGGAAATTTTACCACTGTGGTGGACCTCGCCTATCTCTCTTGCCCGAGATCCGACTGCAGATCGTTGTTGTTCATCATCGAGTAATGCCGAAAGCGCGGCGAGCACCCCTTCGACATCATTATCGGGAACGAGAACGGCTCCTCCGGAATCAGATAGCCATCGGACGTTCGCCACTTGATGATCTTCTGACGCCCCCGACCACGGAACAAGAACCGCCGGCGTACCTGTTGCTGCAACCTCATGGACGGTGCTCGCCCCACCTCGACCAACGAACACGTCTGCGGCGGCGTACAAATCTTCTGCTTCTTCAACAAACTCGCTACGCCGGTACCACACCGACCCATCACCATGCCGTTCACTCGGCCCACTCACCCGTTGTATGCCTGCAATGTGCAGAACAGCGAGGTCACCCCGAGAGGAATGGGTTTCGAGAAATTCATGGACCGCATCATTGAGTATCCCTGATCCGAGCGAACCGCCCATCACAACGACAAGCATTCGGCCATCAGGCACCCCAAGTCGCTGGCGTGCTCCACCGGAATCAACTATTCGATCAACCGAAAGTATCGAGCGCCTTAGTGGGGCACCAGCGACCACAGCCCTTCGAAGCGGCGAGTCCTCGAACGCCACCAGCGTTACGGTTGACCAGCGCGCCGCTAACCGGCTCGCCCGGCCAGGGGTCCGGTCGTAGCTCACCACAATGATCGGTCGGCGTGTGACGACCGCGGCGATCACCGCCGGGAGACTTGCGTAACCGCCTACTGAGACGACTGCTCTCACGTTCCAACGTCGAAACAGAGTCACCGACCGCATTGTTGCCAGAAACTGCTGAGTCACAAATTTCAGGGCTCGAAGTGACAGTTTGCGGCTGATCCCGGTCACCGAAACGAAGGTTCCGTCGAAACCGCTTTGAGGAATAAGCGATGTTTCAACACCACGCTTTGCGCCCATGTAATGCAGTTGCGCGCGGTCTACACCAGCATCGACGAGCCCTTGCATCACTGCGATCGCAGGAAACACGTGACCTGCTGTTCCACCACCGGCAACCACGATTCCTGCGGTGGCCGACTGAGTGCTCATCACACCTACGACTTTACGGGCCTTCGGGAAATATTTAGAAGCAGGCCAATTCCCACGAGACAGGACAAAAGCGAGGTTCCACCATGAGAGAAGAATGGAAGCGTGAGACCTGTGACCGGCAGAACTCCGGCAACACCACCGACATTCACAATTGCCTGAATAGCTATCCATGATGTCACACCGGCTGCGACGAGCATGCCAAAGCGATCTGGTGCCCGGAGTGCCGTTTGCATCCCGAGAATGGTCAACAACGTGAAACCACCAAGCACAGAAAATACGCCAATCAGACCGAGTTCGTCCGCAATGATGGCGAAAATAAAGTCGCTATGGGCGAGTGGCAAATAGCCAAGTTTTGAACGACTTCCACCGATTCCTGAACCGGTAATGCCACCATTAGCGATGCTCAACATTCCCTGCCACACCTGATAGGCGTAATGCTCCTTGTTGCCCTCGATATCGAAGAATGCAGTGATCCGACCGAATCGGCGTGGCGACGCAAATACCATGATCGCACCAATAAATCCCCCAACGCCAACCACGGTTCCAATGTGCATCCAAGGAATTCCTGCGATAAACGACATGGCCATTACGATGAGCACCAAGACAACGGCAGAACCAAAGTCACCTTGGATAAGACTGAGCACGAAAGCGGCACCTGTTGCCGCCCCAATCGGAACAACCGTGCGCCGCCAGTCATTTAGAACGTCTTTCCGTCGGGTGAGGATGTCGGCAACACCGAGAATGACCGACAACTTGAAGAGTTCGGATGGCTGGAAAGTCATCCCCCCAACGGAGACCCAGGAGTTTGCGTCATTGACCTCGTGGCTCCAGCCAGGAACGAACGGAAGTGCCATTAAGCCGAGACCGACAGCCCAGATGAGAGGAACAAGGCGACGGAAGAGTTGGTAGCGAACGCGGATGACAACTGCCATGAGCCCGAGTCCAACTGTTGCGAAGATCGATTGCCTGATGACCATCGAATAGGGAGATCCATCGCCTGCAGCTCGGAGCGGGCCTGATGCAGACAGAAGCATGACCAATCCGAGCAGCACCATAACTGCCACCACAGCAATGAT
This sequence comes from Acidimicrobiaceae bacterium, assembly GCA_012269985.1. GTDB lineage: Bacteria > Actinomycetota > Acidimicrobiia > Acidimicrobiales > Ilumatobacteraceae > Casp-actino5. The sequence continues at coordinate 1,707 of JAAXJF010000020.1, read as the reverse complement.
GGCAAAGTAAGTCCGAGAGACTTCTACAGCGCGGTCGCGCTGTAGCGCCTTACGAATCGAAAGCCGGTCGTGATGCTCATGGCGCTTTCCCCCTGCCCCGCTTTCGCGTTTGCGTTTCGCCGCAGCTAGCGCTTGCTTGCGACGATCAGCGATGTTTCCTCCATGTTTGATTGCAATGGTCACTTTGCCCCTCCCGACAGTTCAGAAACTTCTTGGTTCATGCGCTCTCTCACAAGACGGATGAAGTGATCACCCCGTGCCGGGTATCCACCCGATGGATACCAGTCGAAACTTGCGCAGCCAGGTGAAAGCACGACCTCTCCATGTCCGTCTGCGAGACGAGCGGCAAGGTCGACTGCGGTCTCCATCGAACCTGCGGTCACGACCTCAACCATTCCGCCGAAAACATCAGAAATTTCGGAAGCTGCTTCGCCAATGGCGACGACGCCGCGAAGCGCTCCCCCTTCAGCTGCCATCGGCGTTAGGTCAAGATCTTTGTTGCGTCCACCTGCAATGAGGACCGATGTCGGGAATGCTCGGATAGCCGCTGATGCAGCGTGCGGTGTTGTCGCTTTTGAATCGTTAAACCAACGAACGCCGCTCACTTCGGCGACGAATTGCAGGCGGTGAACCGGAGCTACAAAATCTCGGAGAGCTGCGGCAACCGATTGAACTCCGACAAGGCCGCTCTCCATCACCAGCGCCGCAGCAGCCAGAGCGTTGGTGATGTCGTGAGGAAGTGATCGTGTCATCTCTGAGGTAGAAATGATCGGTCCTCTTGGAGACATCAACACGCCATTGCTGAAGTGATAATCGCCTTCAAATCCAAATGTGATCTGGCGACTCGGCGCGGCTTGGAGATGCGTCATCACAATCGGGTCATGAGAGCCGCCGATCGCAGTATCTGAGCGATGTTGTTGAGCAAAAATTTTGGCTTTTGCAGCCTCATACGACGACATATCTCTGTGCCAGTGGAGGGGATCAGGGGCGTGGGGACCCGACCCTGGGGCGTCCGCTCGAAACATTTCTGCAAATGCGAGCCGGAGGCGGGTGCATTCGACTACGTACGCATCGAGAGGCTGCTCAAGAGCTTCGATGAAGGGCACGTCTGTGTTCCCGACGGCAAGCGAGTGAATGCCACCTGCTCGCAACATGGCAACGGCGAGTTCACAGGTCGTGGTCTTGCCGTCGGTGCCGGTCACCGCAAGGATCGGTCGGGGCCCTCCATCACGTTGCTGCTCCGTTGCGTATGCGATTTCGATCTCGCTCGAGATGGTCACTCCCTCTCGCTGTGCGCATTCGATGAGGTAGTGATGCTCTGGTACACCGGGAGCGGGAGCGATGAGGTCAAATTGGCGAACAAACGCATCGAGCGCGTCACCGTCAGGTAGGGAGCCCAGGGAGAAACCCGCGTCAACAGCGCGCTGCTCTTTTGCTGAATCGATGGCATCGTCGGTAACCGTGACCTGGTGGCCATACCGCCGCAGAGCCACTGCAGTTGACTCACCCGAAATTGCGAAGCCATGCACGAGTGATCGCATTTCAGTCACCTACCACCGCAGTGAAGTCGCCAATAAAAATCGCAAGGGCAAGCGCGACCAGTACACCTGATAGCAGCCAGAAACGAATGATCACCGTTGTCTCTGGCCAACCACTGAGCTCGACGTGGTGGTGAATCGGTGACATCTTGAACAAGCGGCGCTTTCG
>JAAXJF010000089.1:4840-12880 GCA_012269985.1 Acidimicrobiaceae bacterium | reverse complement strand
TCGGTCGAGTGCGTCATACCGACGCCAAGCCGTCAGGGGGCTGGCGCGCCGACTCATCGAACGAGGGGTTCAAGAAATGAGGAGTTCAACATGACGAACATTCATGACGAGCGACATTTTGAGCTCACCGTTAACGGGGAGCGACGCCAAGTGGTTGATGTCTACCCGGGTGAGAGTTTGCTTACCGTGCTTCGAGACCGGCTCGGCCTCACAGGTGCGAAAGGTGCGTGCGAAGAGGGTGAGTGTGGTTCGTGTTCAGTTCTTCTCGATGGCAACCTCGTGTGCTCCTGCCTGGTGCTCGCCGCGTCCGCAACCCAGTCGTCGGTTGTGACCGTTGAGGGGCTCGGAGGAGCAACCGATGTGCAAACCGCATTTGTTGAGTGCGGCGCCATCCAATGCGGGTTCTGCACACCCGGTCTCATCATGGCCGCCACAAACCTTCTCGAACGCTCACCAGAACCACAGACTGATGAAATCCGTGAGGCACTTGCAGGAAATCTCTGTCGTTGTACCGGGTATGGACGGATCGTTGAAGCAGTGCAGACGGTCATTGCGCAACGTGGTCAAGGTGCCTCGTGAGCGATCTTGGTATCCGCGAATCATCGGTGACGGGTGGCCTCGGCCAGTCGCCGCTGCGCCCAGATGGAATTGCGAAGTCTGAGGGTGCATACGAATTCTCGTCCGACCTTTCGGCCGACAACATGCTCATCGGCAAGACGCTTCGTTCGCCGCACCAGCACGCACGAATCGTGTCGATAAACACTGCACCCGCCTTGGCAATTTCTGGGGTGCATCGCATCATCACTGCGGAAGACGTGCCAGGAAAGCCAAACTACGGGCTCATTTCCTCTGATCAGCCGGTGTTCGCAGCAGATGTCGTTCGCTACATTGGCGAACCCATCGCAGCGGTTGTCGCAGATGACGAAGAGATATGCGCTCGTGCCATAGATGCGATTGAAGTGACCTATGAGGTGCTACCGGCCCTCGCAGATGCCCGCCTCGCGAAAGATCCGAATACGCCCTCAATTCATCCCGATGGAAATGTCATCCGTGAACAGAATGTGATCACCGGTGACGTCAGCGTTGTGGGCGATGTCGTCGTCGAAGAGCACTACTCAATCGGAATGCAAGATCAAGCATTTTTAGGCCTTGAATCTGCACTGGCGATTCCAGACGAAGACGGGGCTGGCGTGGAATGCCACGTTGCAACCCAATGGCTCCACGAAGATCTCGGTCAGGTTGCTGCCTGTCTCGATTTGCCCGAATCAGCGGTTCGTCTCGTGCTCGGTGGAGTTGGAGGGGCCTTTGGCGGTAGGGAAGACCTTTCACTCCAAGTGCACGTGTGCTTACTCGCGTTAGCCACGGGACGCCCGGTGAAAATGCACTACTCGAGAAGCGAAAGCTTCCTTGGGCACGTCCATCGACACCCGGCAGAGATTTGGATGCGTCACCATGCCACAAGCGAAGGCATTCTCGTCAAAATCGAAGCCGAATTTGTCTTCGACGGCGGTGCCTACGCATCGACATCATCGGCTGTACTTGTCAATGCAGTGACCCACGCCCAGGGGCCTTACCGGTGTGAGAACGCAGATGTCAAAGGTATTGCGGTTCGCACGAACAATCTTCCCTGTGGGGCCATGCGTGGCTTCGGCGTTGTGCAGGCGTGCTTCGCTCATGAACGTCAGATGGATTTGCTTGCGCAGGCCTGCGGGCTTGACCCGCTGGAGATTCGGCGTAGCAACGCCATGAGTACGGGCGTTCGTCTCATTACTGGACAAGTTGTTGAAAGCGTTGCGCCGGTCTCCGAAATCATTGAAGGCCTGTCACGGATGCCATTTCCTCAGCGAGCAGGCACCACTGAAGAGCATCCTTATGAGTTGCCAGGGGGCGCCGGAAATACATCCCGCCCGGTTGATGTCGTTCGAGGAATCGGCTACGGCCTTTCGATCAAGAACTTGATGTACTCAGAGGCCTTTGACGATTACAGCACGGCGCGCTGTCAGTTACGTGACGGCATTGTCACCCTCAAATTCGCTACGGCCGAGGTCGGCCAAGGGTTCATCACTATCGCCCCGCAGATTGCTCGATCAACCCTTGGGCTCGAAGAGGTTGAGCTTGATGCCATCGACACCAATGTTGGCTCTGCTGGTTCAACTTCAGCCTCTCGTCAAACCTGGATGAGTGGGGGAGCCGTGGAGGCAGCCTGTCTTCGTGTGCGGGAGCTGGTGTATCAACACGTCGCTACTGCGGAAGGCACAGATCCGTTGGTGTATACCATCGACGGAACAGAACTAGTAAATACGAGCACTGGGGACCGACGCCCAATGGCTGACGTGGTCATCGGGCTCGAATTTGACGAAGAGGTCGAATATCGTCATCGCCCAACCGTTCCTCTAGATGAAAATGGCCAAGGCGATTGCCACACGGCGTTTGCGTTTGTTGGTCATCGGGCGGTTGTCGACGTTGATATCGAGTTGGGACTCGTGCGGGTTGTTGAAATCTCGACAGTCCAAGACGTCGGTCGCGCGCTCAACCCGCTGTCTGTCACCGGACAAATAGAAGGCGGGATCGCGCAGGGCCTCGGTTTGGCGCTGATGGAAGAAATCATTCAGCGTGACGGCCGGATTATGAACCCTTCATTCACCGATTACCTCATACCGACGATTGCTGACATGCCGCCGGTCGTAGCGGAACTCATTGAGATTCCTGACCCTCAGGCGCCAATGGGAGCGAAGGGTGTTGGTGAGCCGCCAACGATTAGTTCGACGCCAGCGGTGATTGCTGCGATTCAAGATGCGATGAATACCGCCTACGGGTCAGCTCCTCATCTTCGGCGAGTACCACTACAGCCGTCAGACGTAGCAAAAACGGTAAATGCTGGCCTCGGCGACTAACGTCAGAGATATGTCTGAAGAGCGCGAAATACTTGGTTGGGAACAGTTTGGCGAGGCATCACGCGAACTCGCGAGGATGGTGGCCGACGACGGCTACGAACCCGAAATGATCTTGTCAATTGCGCGAGGTGGCCTGTGCATCGGAGGTGCGCTCGGTTACGCCCTTGCGGTGAAGAACACCTACACGATGAATGTCGAGTTCTATACCGGGGTCGATGAGCGGCTCGAAGTCCCTCGCATTCTTCCTCCGGCTCCAGACTTTGTTGACCTTGGCCAGGCGAAGCTCCTCATCGTTGACGATGTCGCAGACACAGGACATACCTTGAAAAGCGTTCACGACTTTTGCGCAGGCAAGGTAGGCGAAGTTCGTACCGCAGTCATCTATGAGAAGTCGCATTCTGTTGTGCAGTGCGATTACGTCTGGAAACGAACCGACCTCTGGATCAATTTCCCTTGGAGCGATAAACCTCCCGTGGTCGAGCGCGAAGGCATTGTCGCTGACGCCTAATTTCACCAACTAAATTTCAAACAATTGGCGTAAACGTGTCGGTGGCACGATGCCGACTAGTGAGTCACCCTCTCTCACCAGAATGACGGGGGTGTTTGGATCAATCTTGAGCAACATGTCAGCAAGCGGCGTGGTGACCGTCGCATCAGGGAGATCATCGATCAGTCGCATAAGGTCGCCAAGTTGCGTAATTTGGCGCTCATCTGGCGGCACCCTGTTGAGGTCGTCCACGAGAGCAATCCCAACGACGTCGCGTTGAGCCACGACGAGCACCGCCTCAGCTTCACCAAGACGCTGTTGCTGGTCGATGATCTCAGCCACTGTGGTGATTTCGTCGGCATGGGCAAGACCCAGCCATGCAACGGAGCCGATAGTGACGTCACTCACGCTGTCATGCAGTTGCCCCATCGTTAGTTCCGCTCGAGCGTTTGCCGCAATAAAGAGGCCAACGAAGACCAACATCACCGAAGTTCTGCCGCTAACGGTAAGAGCAATCGAGGCGATAACGAGTGCAACACCGATGAACACGCCAGAACGGGCTGATTCTCGAACTGCCCGTGGTCGATCACCGTGTCGTGCCCAACGCGCTGCCCGCAGTACCCGCCCTCCATCGAGCGGCGAGCCGGGCAACATGTTGAACACGCATAAGGCTGCATTAAGGATCGCAAGCCAAAGAAGTACCCGACCTATTTCGCCCGCAATACCGGTGAGCGGAAGCGTCAGCCATCCAACCCAACTGAAAAGACTTATGAGTGCACTTGCTCCTGGGCCTGCTACGGCAATGCACCCCTCTGACCGCGGGCTTGGTGCCTCAGAGGCGAGACGTGCAACCCCGCCCAATGCCCACAGGTCAATGGAGGTGGTTGCAACCCCGAAACGTCGGGCAATGAGGGCGTGACCAACCTCGTGACCAAGTATTGAAAGCCCGAAGCCGATCACGCCGACGAGCGCAGCAACGACCGAAGTTGTTGTGCCGAGTGAATAGGCGAGATATGCCGCCACGATGAGTGCACTCCAATGCAGACGCACTGGAACCCCAGCAATGCGACCGCACTCCAACGTCATGGTGAATCGCCCTGTGGCATTTCACCCACACCCGAGTACCCGTCGGGAAACTCTGCGATCTGGTAGCAGCCGGGTCGACCAGAAATCGCAGCCCAACGTGGCGTCCCATACTCGAAGTGCCACCATTCACCGGAGTACACAATGAACTCTTGACGACGCATTGACGAATACAACAGCCGTCGAAGTCTCCTCACAATGCTGTCGGTTTGCTCGAACGCCATGATCGCTGCCCCGTCGTCGAAATCGTCAAAGGAGGTGCCGAGGGCGAGGGGCGTGTTTCGATAGGAGAGAGTGAGATCGACGGTGCCTCCGCTGACATGTGGTGACGGGAGGGAGATCTCCTTCGAAGGAGCGGCAAGAAATCCAGGAGGAAGGCTGGCATCGCCATAGGCGGCCTCGAACAACTCAGATTGCAGAGAGAGCGGACGCCAGCCATCAAAGACGAAGATCGATAACCCTTCCGGGAGCGAGGCGTTGACGTTGTGAAGCCGTTGCGCAATACCTGACCTGAGGTAGGTCTGCTTCATGCTGTGCTGCCAACCGGCGTCAAAGTACGCCTGCGCGCAGTTAAACAATGTGCTGATGTCGACGAGCTCTTCGCGACAATCGCTCAACACTGGTGTGAACTCCTCCGGTTCAACAATGTTGGCGATCGGATCACCAATTGGAAGGATCTCCAGCCATTCGACGTCAAGGGTTTCTGGATCTGTTGTGAGATGACCCTGTTGGAATGAAGCCACACTTGAACGCTACCGTTGGGACGTGCCGAGGACCGAGCAGCCTGACGACGTACAGCGCGCCGACGCGATTGTTGTGGGCGGTGGACACAACGGGTTGATCGCCGCTGCCTACCTCGCTCGCGCTGGCCTCCAGACCATCCTTGTTGAGGCCCGCAGCGAAGTGGGCGGTTGCGCGTCGACGGTCACTGATCTGGGCGCCCGATTCAACATCTGTAATTGTGACCACTCGATGATTCGTGCAATGCCGCTACTTGACGAACTGGACCTCAAAGATCACGGGCTTACCTACCTCGAGTCTGAGATCTCAGCTGTTCACTCGAGTTACGAACCCAGTAGCTCTTGGGTATTTCGCCATCATGTTGAAGAACACCTTGATACCCTCGCTAAGACTCATCCGTCGTGGGTGGAGAGCTATCGAAAGTACCTCGATGATGCACTCCCGGTTGCGCGACTCGTGATTGAAATGGCACGCACCGCCCCGTCGACCGGAAATTTCTTGCAACGTGTCGCATCTCTGAAGGGCCGGGGTGCTCGACGTCTGCTCGAATGGAGCAAGAAAAGCGCTCTCGACGTCTACGAATCCTACTTCGATGACTGGCGCATGTGGATGCCCGCTGTTGCCACCGGACCAACCGTGTGGGGCGTGCATCCGTCGACGCCTGGTACTGGTCTCGCCGGAGCGCTGTACGCCACCAAGCATCTCATACGCACAGGAAGGCCAGAGGGCGGCAGTGGCGCCCTCACTGACGCAATTCATCGCTCATTTGTTGCTGCGGGTGGTCAAACATTGACGTCAGCACAAGTAGTTCGTCTCGAAACATGCGACCAGCAGGTCACCGGCGTCTCACTCGCAGACGGCCGCCGCATCGATGCACGCTGCGTGCTCGTTTCCAGCGACCCTCAGAAGATCTTCACGGAATGGTTGAATGACCCGGCGCTTGCTGATCGCACACCAATCAAGGGGTGGAAAGCGCAGCCAGTTCACGATGGCTACGAATCAAAACTCGATCTCGTTATCGACGGTCTTCCTGTCTACAAATTTGAAGACCGCCTGCGTCGAGCGGTTGGCGACAGCGACCTTCACACGCCGACGACCGTGATTGCGCCAACGCCTTCAGACCTCGAAGAAGCTCACCAGCGGCGCTCAGAGGGGGAGATCGCAACTCGACCAAGCCTCCTTATCAACATTCCGACCAATCTCGACCGTTCGATGCAACTCGATGCGTCTGAGCATGTATTGAGCCTCGAAGTGCTCTTCACCCCGTATACCCATAATTGGGCCTCGACGTCAGAGCCAGAACGTTGGCTGGAGATACTCGACTCACTGTGCGAACCAGGGACACTTCGTGTCAAACGTTGGCGTTCAATGACCCCCGATCGATACGAAAATGAATTTTTTATGCCTCGTGGCCACACGCCTGCGTATGCAGGTTCGCCTCTCGCCACATTGCGAGGTAAACCGGCAGACCTCACCCGCCACCGTGGACCGATCCAAGGTCTGCATCTCGCAGGTGCCGCAGCGTTTCCTGGTGCAGGAATCTTCGGTGGAGCCGGCCGTAACGCAGCAATGCGTGTACTTCGCGATCGCTAACTGCAGCGGACCCTCCTAGCGGCAGCAGCACTTCAGGGTTTGATTCTTAACAGCTGAGTCAGATCGTTGCGGAACCAGCGCCCACACGCGAAAAGGGCGGGTACCTTTCGGCACCCGCCCTTCTCAGTTGTTATCGGTCAGAAGCCGATTGAGGTGTCGATGTACTCGTTGGTGACGAGGTCGGCTGGTGTGAGACTTTCGTCGTGCTCCAGGCCGGCCAAGGCAATGGCGTCGAGCATTTCTTGGATGCGGTCTGTATCCATGTTGCCGACGATTGCGTCTGGTCCGTTTCCGACGAGGCCGTATTCACCCATTGCGGCTGAAGCGAACTCGGCGTTACCTGCGGTGTAAACCCATCCGTCATCGTATTGCTCGTTGATGTCAACGATCATTGCGTTGGTGCGGGCGGGATCTCCGTGGTAGCTCACCACTGACTGCTGGAAGATTGGAACGAGTTCTGTCAGGCAGGCATCCATCTCGTCCTTCATTGAAGGCTTAATAGCGATGGTCTGGCTGTAGATCGGGAAACCGTTGTCGTTCAGCAATGTGATAGCGACATCCTTGCCCCATTCCTCATAGACGTTCTTGTAGGCGTATGGCTCAGAAGAAGCGAATCCCTGCTGAGCAATTGCACCCTGTTCTGCAATGAAGCGGGCAGGGGTTGCGTCGTATGAAGGATCAATCTGATCTGCCGACAGCACACCTTGAGCAACGAAAATCTCTGCATAGGTTTGGCCAGCGAAGATGTTGATCGTGACACCAAGATCTCTCAGATCTTCAAGATCTTCAACATCTGGGTATGTCTCTGGGTCCCACATGATCATCTGTGGGTTCTTCTCCAACGGAGCAACCACTGACAACATCGGTGTGTCTTGGTAGGTCAGAATCTGCGCATCTGTATTGGCGTACGCCAAGTGCACTGAATCATCGCTGTAAATAATTGATGAAGGTGAGGAGAACCCGATAGCAGGACCACCCTCACGAATCTCAAAATCGATACCAAGATCAACGCCATCAAGCGTCATCGGGCCAACCGTCGCGCTGCGACCCTTATCAACGGTGTAATCATCACCGAGCAAGTTGTACAACGCTCCATGCTCAGACTCTGTATGCCAGTCAGTCTGAATCACCAACGGATCAGGACAAATACCAGCAAGGCTGACGCCCTGCGCCTCGGATTCAACTGGGAAGCCGATTGAGGTGTCGATGTACTCGTTGGTGACGAGGTCGGCTGGTGTGAGA
>JAAXJF010000089.1:0-4740 GCA_012269985.1 Acidimicrobiaceae bacterium | reverse complement strand
ACTCTGTATGCCAGTCAGTCTGAATCACCAACGGATCAGGACAAATACCAGCAAGAACACCGGCTTCAGCTACTGGAGCCGCCGTGGTCTCTTCAGTTGTGGATTCCTCTTCGACCGCTGGCTCTTCTGCTGCATCGTCACTGCCGCACGCGGCGACGAGAGATACGGCAGAAGCCAGAGCTATCAGTGTTCTTAAGGGTTTCTTTCGGGTTGATGTAATCAGCAAGGTTCTCCCCCTTGGATTGTGGTTGTGGGTGGGTGGTTGTAGGGACTAGGACGTTACGAATCGGCGCCTGATGTTTCATGCCATTTGCCAATGGCAACGTTTTGCAGCCAGCCGAAGAACAAGAAGACGACGACACCGAGCGCTGACGACATGATGACGGCAGCGAGGAGCTCTTCTCCTTCAAGTCGGCTCGAGTAACGCTTGAGAAGCTGGCCGATGCCAACAGCACCTTGGCCGAAGAAGTAGTCGCCAACGATGGCACCAATCACTGACAGTCCGGCCGAGATACGGAGTCCGGCGAAGATTGCCGGGCGAGCGGCGGGGAACATCAACTTTCGTAGTCGGGTTAAACGAGAGGCATGGTGCAATGTAAACAGATCGTGCAGTCCACGCTCAGCAGATTGCAGCCCGAACAAGGTGTTGACGATGATGGGGAACAGAGAAATGATGACGCACACCGCAATCCGTGACGTCGTCCCATAGCCCCACCAAAAGCCGATGAGGGGCACGATGGCGAGGATTGGAATTGCCTGCAGCATCACCATGTAGGGGAAGATCGCTCGCTCGACTATCTTCGTCTGGCTCATAATGGTCGCTAGAAAGAAGCCAATCGCGATCGAGATTGCAAGACCGATGAGAGCAACCCGGGTAGAACTCCACAGAGCTTGCAGGATTTCAGAGAAGTGATCCCAATCTAAGAATCCGACCTGAAGGATCTCATGCGGAGGGCGCAACAAGAATCGGCGCTCTTGTGTGAGGAGCCCGTATGAAACGTAGTACCAGGCCCCAACGATGAGTGCGCCCAAGAGGACTGGTGGTAGGAACGTGCGGGCGAGATCGGCACCGCTGCGACGACGCTTCTTGCCGCCCAAGACGGGAGCACTTGTATTCGTGCTTGAGCCATCATCGCCTTTGGAAACCTGCTGATCATCTTGTGTAATGGTCATTGGTGGGAACCTCTCAGTTCTCGAGAAATCTCGCCGCTCAGCGCGGCAAATTCGGGATCAAACCGCAGCTCTGGCTTTCGCGGGTAGTCAAATGGCACGTCGAATTCGGCAACGATTCTTCCGGGTCGGGCGCTCATGACCATCACCTTCGTCGACATGAAGACCGCCTCAGCAATGGAGTGAGTAATGAATAGGCCAGCGAAGCCCTCTGACTGGAAGAGCCGCTGCGTCTCATCATTGAGATGTTCTCGAGTGATTTCATCGACGGCACCAAATGGCTCATCAAAGAGAAACACAGGAGGCTTCAGCGTAAGCGTGCGAGCAAGTGAGGCTCTCATCTTCATTCCGCCTGAGAGCGAGCGAGGGTAGTGATTGACAAAGCCCGAGAGTCCAACGGTTTCAATTGCTTCAAGCGCCAACTGACGACGCTCATCTTTTGGCATGTCGTGCAACTCCGCCAGCAGTTCTACGTTGCTCAGCACGGTTCGCCAGGGCAGAAGGGTCGCATCTTGGAAGACGTAACCCAATCGGTCTCGGTCAACCGTCACATTTCCGCCCGTTGCTTCGAGGAGTCCAGACGCAATCTTTAATAAGGTTGACTTGCCGCAACCAGAAGGACCAACAATCGTGACGAATTCACCGCGCGAGACATTGAGGCTCACATCACGCACGGCCTCCGTACCGTCAGGAAACGTCATTTGGATGTGGTCAAACGAAAGAACGGGCGCAACGACACTACTTGATTGAAGCGTGCTGTCGGCCGCTGTCATCGTGGTCCGCCTAGGAAATGAATCACGGAAATGAACATAGTCGGTTTGCAAACCTCAAAAGGAAAAAACGGAGCCCATTTCCACGCTTTTTACTTAACTTTCTATAAATGTTCACAAAACGGTGGCCAAGTAGTGGGAAGCCTGTGGGCTAAGCGTCATTTATTTGGCCCATTCGGGGACCCAACGACCGCAGTCGCCAATCGGTTGAACATGCGACGCAACTCCTTCATCAGTCCACCAATGAAGGGACAGCATGCCGGGTTCGTCTGTATACGAAGTGGTCTCCCCGTTGAACGATGGAGAGACTTGAGCAGCAGTCGATGGAGATGCAAATGCAACCGTTCCGCCCCACGCAGCGGTTGCGGGCCTATGTAAGTGGCCTGAAATCACGGCAGCGACGTTGGGATACTTCGCAACGACGGCAGCCTCGGCCTCAGCGCCGTGCATCCCATAGGTGTCCATAAAGCCGATGCCGCTGTTAAACGGGGGGTGGTGCTGCACGATGAGAACCTCTCGGTCACATCGTTCACCGAGTTGAACATCCAGCCACTCCAACTGGGTTGCATCGAGCGCACCGGCATGTTCGCCTGGAACAGTGGTGTCGAGGACGATAAGCGAGAGCGAACGTCCGTCTCGTTCCGCATCAATCACATAATCGATTGGCGCATTGCCCGAACCCACTGAGGAAAGCTGGGGAAACACGGCCCGGAGGCCGGCACGATCGTCATGATTTCCTGCGACGACGATAAATGAGTCGAGGCTGGTGCCGAGCACTTCCTTGAGATGGTCATATTGCTCTGGCTCGCCATCGTTCACCAAATCGCCGGTCAGCACGATGAAATCAGGTGTTGGAGCGATGTTTTCAAGGGACGCCAGTGCGAGAGAAAGATTGGCCGCGGTGTCAACCACACCCTCCATCAACTTGCCTCGCGCAAAAATGTGGGGGTCACTGAGTTGTGCAACCAGCATGGCCGAGATCCTATTGCAGGCTGAGCGTCAACGAACCAACGACGACCGAGTAGCGGTCATCATCGACCAAAGTTGAATTCCCGGATTTCCGCCATCTGCTCCCCAATGCGTTCAACCGCGTGATTGAACAACTCGGCACCACGCTCAGCGTTCGCTCCCGTTGGGTCACCGATATAACCAGCATCATCGAAGTCGTTCGACAGCCAACCGAACGCAACCGACCCTCCGAACTTCACGTGTTCATTATCGGCTAGCGCCTCCGGAACCTTTCGCTCGGCGCGGCTGAGGTCGACAAGATCTGGCCGAAGATGCATGAATACTGACGTTTCGTTGAGGCCTCCGTGAATACCCATTCCTAACTCGTCTTCGGTGGACGAGCCTCCGTACGCGGGAGGGAGAGATGGATGAACGAGGAACGTTTTCAGCCCGTACGCCAGCCGAAGTTCGCGTAGGGCAGTGTTGAGCAGCGTGGTGTTTCCACCATGGCCGTTGAGGAGCACAAGTCGCTCGGCCCGGGTCGTTGAAATCGAACGGCCGATGTCGTGGAGCACCGACATCATCGTCTCTGCTGAATACCACATAGTGCCTGGACTCCAGGCGTGCTCATTTGACTTCGATATCGATAGCGAAGGAAGTTGCCACAGGTCAAGATCGCCACCGAACCGCCGCACAACCTCCGTCGTCGTTTCAGTTGCGATGACGTCGTCGACCGACATCGGTAAGTGCGGGCCGTGTTGCTCAACGGCTCCAACCGGTAACACGATGATGGAATCTTCGGAAATGACATCGCCAATATCGGGACCCACGATGTCGGCGTATCGACGGCTTTCGCTTGCGTTCATAGCCATGAATCTACGCCGAAGAATATGATGCTCACATGACCCAACCTCGAACCCTCATCTCCGGCGGCGTACTTGAGGATGGTTCAACTCCACACATTCTTGTTGATAGCGATGGTCGCATCATCGAGGTTTCGGAGCGAGAAGGGGATGTCTCAAGTGACAACGTCGATCACGTTAATCTCGATGGACGTCTTATCGTCCCCTCGTTAGTTGAACCTCACGCACATCTTGATAAATCGCTCACCGCGGACGTCGTGCCGAACCCGAAGGGCGACTTGATGGGGGCAATCTATGGGTGGCGAGATGCTGAAGCTGCGGGAGTGATCGGGCACGAAGAAATGGTTGCTCGAATTCGCCGCTCGCTTGAGATGCTGCTCGCAAGCGGGGTCACTGCGGTTCGAAGTCACATCAACGTTGGTGGACCGGTCTCGACCCGTTACCTCGTTGCCGCCATTGAAGCCGCAGCAACGTTCAGGCAACGTATGGATATTGAGTTTGTTGCACTGACGTACATGCCAATGAGCGGTGAGGGGAGCGACATCAACCTCGCAGCCCTCAACGATGCAATCGAACTTGGAGTAGAAGTCATTGGTGGATGCCCACACCTTGAGCCTGATTCAGACTCGTGCGTTTCGAAAGTGTTCGAACTCGCTGAGCGCTATCAACGCAAAGTTGATCTGCATGTTGATGAGACTCTCGACCCTGCAGCGCTGACGATCAACGATGTCGTTCGGTACTCGCGTGGCTCTGGGATTTTGACAACCGCAAGTCACTGTGTGAGCCTTGGAATGCTTCCTGTCGAGCAAGTTCAGTCGCTCGCCGAGAACATCGCCGCAGCGGAGGTCTCCATCGTTGCGTTGCCGCAAACCAACCTGTTCTTGCAAGGGCGTGATGACCCGGTGGCGACACCTCGAGGTCTCACTGCCATTCATGCGTTGGTTGCAGCCGGAGTGAACCTCGTTGCAGGTGCGGACAACGCCCAAGAT
>JAAXJF010000051.1 GCA_012269985.1 Acidimicrobiaceae bacterium | reverse complement strand
GCCGAGAGTTGACACGCAGGTGTCAATTACATGACGAGCGCAAATGGATGGGGGGTATGTCGTGGGCTTTATAAACGCATCGCGCTATTTGGCCGAAGATGAACTGTAACACACTTGTCAAGTCCCAACGAAGCGAAGACCGCGAAACGGCGGTAGGGGGCTCCTAGGCTCAAGGATGATGTCTGTCCAAGCCAAAAATCCGCGGCGTGTCGGAGTGTTTGGTGGGACGTTCGACCCGCCGCATCTGGGTCATCTCGTTGTTGCGGTCAACGTGCTGCATGAGTTGCAACTCGACGAGGTGCTCCTCATGGTGGCGAACGATCCGTGGCAAAAGCAGGGCACACGTGAAATATCGCCTGCGGTCGACCGTCTTGCTCTAGTCGAGGCAGCGGTTCACGGAATTCCCGGGTTAACCGCAGGTTCCCTCGAACTGGAATTGGGTGGGCCTTCGTACACCGCAGACACCCTTGAACACCTTCGCGCAAGAGAAGAGCATCTCGAACTGTTCACCATTGTTGGCGCAGACGCAGCCAACGGACTGTTGACGTGGCATCGTCACGAGCGGGTTTCTGAACTCTCAACTTTGGTCGTTGTCGACCGACCAGGCGTCGAAAGCGCACTGCCAACCCCGGCTTCTGGCCGTTGGCACCGAGTAGAGATTCCGCATCTTGAGGTTTCGAGTAGCGACCTTCGAGATCGGGTGAATGACGGCAGGCCGCTCGATTTTCTCGTCACCTCTTCGGTGCTTGCAGAGATTGAGGCTCGCTCGATGTATCGGGGTCAGGGAGCGACAGCGTGACCGCATCGGCTCAGCTTCGCCGTCGCTATACCCAACAGGCAGCGGTGGCGGGCGGTGGGTCGTGTGTTCTTGGGATCGGGAGCGCCCGCGGTGGGTGCCGCGCTTTGGCCGCAGGGACGATCGGGTCTGAGGCAGGTGGCGATCAAGGTGAAACGGTCATTGCCTTGCCAGAGACGACGACTGCGTTTATCGGGGTTGTTGATGATGACGGGACTCTGCAGTCCGCAGCACTGATTGTGCTCGACCCATCAGGAGTTGGGGGAGCGGTTGTGCCCTTCGAGGCGGCGGCCGATATTTCCGCTGGCCGAGCCGACATTGTGATGCCGTTACGTGATGCTCTTGACGCCGACGACGCCAGGTTCTTTGCGCTCGATGCTGAATCTTTAACGGGTCTCACGTTCGATGTTGTCGAGATCGTTACCGCTTCGGAGCTTGCTGATCTGCTGGGGGGCGCTGGTTCGGTGTCACGCAAGCTTCCGCCGTCGGTGGTGTCGGGTGCTGGTGGGCAGTGGTTGCAGGGCCGGTCAAGTGTGAGCATCGAGGAAGCGACCGAATTGTTGGCGGTTGGAGGTGATGCACCGATTGAGTTTGGTGCACGGCTGCACGCTGCGATGTGGAACGGCATCGTGAACCAATTGAGCGGAAGCGCAGACGCTCAGCCGGCAGATGGTGGGGTGTCTCCTCGGAGTGCCGACGAGGTGATTGCTGCATTATTTGCCGGTGATGTCGAAACGAGGTCGCTCAATTTGTATGAAGTTGAGGGCAGCGATGGTGCGCTCGTGTTCTATGACTGGGCTGAGACGTTGCTCGTCGCAAGCCATCTTGCTCCGAACCGAGTGACCGCTCCTTACGCCTCGGCGGTTGTTCGGCTACTCGTTCCGTTTACAGATGATGATCTCGAAGGAACCGAACGTACCGTGAGCGATGTTGCGGTGGTGGCTGTGCGCCGACTTAGCGATGTAGGGCTTAACGTTGTTTCGGTGTCGACAGGCGTCAACGGTGACGTCGCTCAGGCCGAGGAGGTGACCGAAGTTTGGACCGGCGACGAGTCGTCGGTGACCGAAGCGGCTGCGTCTTTCAGCGAACTCCTCGGAGAGGTAGTCGCGCGCAAGGGTGATTATGTCGTCGATGGCGTTGACGTCGTCATCACTTTGGGGATGTCATTTCTCTCGGACCTCGACCGACAACTAGTGGCAGATCTCCCAGCATGGCCATCTAAATAGTGAGGCTTCATCTTGCCGATACCGTGGTAGCTGTGACCGGCCACAACCGCAATGGAGAACTGTGTGACGACTGAAGTTGACGAATCACGTGAGCTTGCTCTTGAAGCGGCTCGGATTGCCGATGCACAAAAAGGCAGCAATATCGTCATCTTGCAGGTGGGTGAGGTGCTTGGAGTCACCGAATATTTCGTGGTTGTGAGCGCATCAAACCGACGGTTGGTCCGCACTCTCGTCGATGAGATAGAAGTCCAGTGTCGCGACGCAGTGAGTCGAACTCCGTCGCGCACCGAGGGCGTGCGGGAGCAGCAATGGGTGCTTCTCGACTATGGCGACGTCGTGGTTCATGTGTTCTTGGAAGAGATTCGCGAGTTCTACGACATCGAGCGTCTCTATAAAGACGTCCCGGTGATTCCGACGGGCTTCGAGGATGCGCAATAGCGGTTGTCGTCAGGGATAGCGCCTCGCTAGCGTGACAGGGCTTCGGGGCTATAGCTCAGTTGGTAGAGCGCTTCCATGGCATGGAAGAGGTCAGGGG
>JAAXJF010000100.1:6343-13056 GCA_012269985.1 Acidimicrobiaceae bacterium | reverse complement strand
CGCCTACATCGAGTAGATGAACTTCATGTTGCGATGCATGGCGCCGCCGGTCCGGCGTGTGCGCGAGTCCACCATCGTTCATTGAGTGGTCGGTCACCTGGCTACATCGACGGTGAATGGAAAGAGTTTCACGGCGGATCAGGCCGTGAGTTGTGCTGGTTTCCTGAACCTGTCGGAGCGGTCGACTGCTACCGAGCTGAGTCTCCACTCCCGATCTTGTTACACCGAGCATTTCCTGAAGCCCAACGTATTTCGTCACGTCGATCTGCTACCCGACGCGACCGTCTCACCGCTCGTCTTCCAATGTTGCGGCCACCACATGCTGAAGGTGGGGTGGGAGCGCTTCGCGTGGAGGTTCGAGGAGCATCACCCGATGGCGCCCGCGAAACATATGTGATGGGCGTCGCAGAACTTGTTGGATCGGTCGCGGCGGCCGTCATCGCAGCAATGATCACCGAGCTTGAGAGTTCTGGTCTGGCCACTGGCCTCGTGATTCCAGGGGCAACCGACCTACCCACCAACCGGCTGTTACGTCACATCCAAGAGCACGGAATCAGGATTCAAGAATTTACCGGTCAGCCGTCAGACTGAACAGAATTGTGATGAGCCTGCTCATCGCTATTTCCCAATTGGGCTTCAAGTCGTTCAATTGCAGACGTTAAACCGGCAAGTTGTTCACGCAACTCTTCGCCGGTCACGACGTCGGCGAGTGCGAGACGTACACCGGCGATTTCTCTCGCAAGGAATTCCGTGTCGGCCTGAGTGCGTTCAGCAACCTGGCGATCAAGTTCAGCGGCTGCACGGTCACGACGTTCTTGACGATTCTGCGCAAGCAAAATGAGTGGAGCGGCATACGACGCCTGTAGCGACAGCACCAACGTCAACAGAACAAGACCACGGCCCCACGGGTCAAACTGCCAGTCGGCGGGCGGCAAAATATTGAAGAGCAACCAGACGATGATGACGATCGTTTGCCACACGAGGTAGCGAGCGGTGCCGAGCAACATTGCGATCGACTCACTGAACTTGCCAAAGGCGTCGGCATCATACGACACGTCGAGCCTGCGGCGACGGCGCGGCTGAGAGAGATCGTTACGGCGCTTCATGGCGTCACCATCGGTTGAACTGGGGTGGTGCGTCGACGCTGACGTGAACGCCAGTCAACTCCGAGCAGTCGGTCAACCACGTCGTCCACCGCAATTGCACCCAGCAGGCGTCCGGCCTCATCGAGGACCGGAAGTGCCATCAGGTTGTAATGAGCGAACTGCTCATGAACCTCTTGTTCGGGAGCATCAGGTGTGGTCGTCGGAATATTTCGCAGACAACGACCGAGCGTCATGCTCGGTGGCTCTCGCAATAGGCGTTGTGCGTAGACAACACCGAGATAGCGGCCTGTCGGCGGCATGAATGGCCCCTGACAAATAAAGACTTGGCTTGCGACCGCCTGGGACCAGTTCGGATCACGCAATTGCGCAAGCGCTTCAGCAACAGTGTCATCTGGCCCAAGAATGATGACGTCCGGCGTCATCAGACCACCCGCGGTGCGCTCGTCGTAGGAGAGCAACCGAGTGAGCACCTCAGCGTCTTCGTCGTCCATTGCTTCAAGGACTGCTTCGCGTTGTTGGTCAGGCATCTCGCCGAGCAAGTCGGTGAGGTCGTCGTATTCCATTTCTTCCAACACGCCGACAAGACGGTCAAGGTCGAGACCTTCAATGAGGCGAAGCTGTTCGTCTTCAGGTAACTCTTCGAGCAAGTCGGCAAGACGCTCGTCGTCCATTGCTTCCGCCAACTGCCGACGCTGAGATTGCGGAAGGGCGCGCACCACGACAGCAACATCGGAGGGGTGCATATCTCGAAGACGAGCTGCTTCTGCCGCCATCGCGGTGTGCGCAGCAAAGAGCTGCTGCACCTCTCGCCAGTCAACAAGTCGATAGCTCGGCCGTGGCTTCAGCACGTGCCGGCGGACGAGTCGAACTGTCGACACCTCCCACCAGTCGCTTACATCGTCAGATTTATGTTCGAGACCGACATCACTGACAGATTCCCCCGATGCGATCGACTGATCGATGATCTCTGCCCCAATGAGGGTTTCGCCAGCACGACGACGGAATGGGTGAAGGTCGACGTCCCATGAGCGCAACTGAGCGCCGCCGCCATCAAGTTGGCCAATGCGAGCCCAGTTTACGAAAATTCGACGGCGTTGACTGTTCGCGACAAAGCCAACGACACGCGGAGCCTTACCTGGGCGTCCAGGTACGACAACAATGTCTTCAATACGGCCGATCTGCGCGCCACCCGCGTCAAGAAGCGGAAGCCGCGTCACTCGGAAGGCATAAATCACATCGCCCGCCATGGGCGCAGGTTACCCCTGTTTGGGGCTTAGAGCCTTGACACCTCAACCAACGTGTCGTAGAACGCAACGCCACCACCCCAGTCGGTGAGGGTGTCGCTGGTGAGACTATTTGCGACGCTGCCATCTCGGTGATGCTGTTCCCACCACCCCCATGGAACGACGACGACACCTGGACGCACCTTCGAGGAGATGCGAACGGGCAGTTCAAGAGAACCACGATCATTGAAGACACGCACTCGGTCTCCCTCGCTGAGAGACCGTGCCACAGCATCGTGTTCATCGATCTCAATGAACGGGCCGTCTTCGGCTCCCCCATGGGTGCCCATGTGGCTGTAGCCAGAATTCAAAAATCGAAGATGGCGTTTTGACGTCATGAGCTGCAGCGGGAATCGATCGTGCAGAGGGCCACCAGGCCCTTCCTGTGGGGCAACGAAATCAGGCAGACGGGGTTGACCCATTGCTTCTAGTCGTTCACTGACGAACTCAACCCGACCCGACGTGGTTGCAAACTCACCTGCGCCGAATGGCCGACCATCTTCTGGGTATGGCGCCCGTACATGGTGTTGTGTTCGCAATTCATCGAGATCAACATTCACCAAGATGTCGCGCAGCATCGTGAGATCGTCATCGAACAGCGATGGCTCGGTAAGACCCATCGCCGCGGAGAGCCGACGGAAAAACTCTGGGTTTGACACCGACTCGCCGAGCGGATCGATCGCAGGCTCGTTCCAGCCGAGATAGAGATGCCCCCACGATGGGGTGATGTCGGCTGACTCGATTTGTGTCGTTGCCGGGAATACATAGTCGGCATATTTCGCCGTGTCGGTCATGAACTGTTCATGAACGATGGTGAGGAGGTCATCGCGGACCATCCCTCGTTTGATGAGTTCAGCATTCGGCACACTCACCAACGGGTTCACATTCCACATGATGATTGCATGCACGGGAGGATCAGTGTCGGTGAGAATCTCACCGAGCCGGCTCATATTCAGGGTGCGTGGCGATCGACCTGCAAGGAGATCAGGACGCGTGAGTGCAGCCTCGTCAATCATCGAGTCTTGCCACATGCCAACGCTGCGAGCAATTCCGCCGCCGCGGTGCTTCCACGCACCGATGAGGGCAGGAAGGCAGGCGATGGTCCTGAAGAACATTCCACCGTTCTCATGATGCTCGGCACCAACGAGTGTTCGAATTACTGCTGGCCCGATCGTTGCGTAGTCATGAGCGAATCGTTCGATATCAGCGACGTTGAGACCAGTGATCGCCGCCGCCCACTCCGGGGTGCGTGTCGCCACGTGCGTCGAGAGCTCATTAAAGCCCAGGGTGTGCTCGCTTACCCACTCATCATCAATAAGGTCGTCACGAATGATGATGTGCATGACTGCGAGCATCAACGCAATGTCGGTCCCTGGAAGGGGCTGTAAGAAATAGTCGTCATCGCCGTCTGCAGCATCGGCGGTGATCGTCTTCACTGGATCAATCACGACGAGGCGCGCCCCGGCTGCACGTGCTTTTTCAATCGTTGGCCACAGGTGGCGGTTGGTGAGACGGGTGTTGGTTCCCCACAGCACGATGAGACGAGAATGCTCGATTTCCATCGGGTCGAGACTCTTGCCATTGCCATTGGTCATCGACAATCCGGCGCCGACGGTGGGGCCACAGATATTTCTCAGTAGACGGCTTGCGCCGATGTGATTGAAGAAACGTGACGAGATGCCGTGCAGTGAGAGCACAGATTGATTACCGGCGTCACTAAATGGAAGGACACATTCGCCTCCATGGGTGTTGACAAGATCGGTGAGGCGTTCACCTACGTCTCGGAGCGCGACTTCCCATGTCACAGGCTCGAACTCGCCGCTCCCTTTCGCTCCGACACGACGCAGCGGCGTGAGAATGCGATCGGGGTGGTAGACCCGGTCGAGGAACCGGTTCACCTTTGGACATAGCTCGCCGGCTGAGAATGGGTGGTCTTCGTCGCCACGCATTCGCACTGCAACACCTTTGTCGTCGGTTTCAACAACCCAGCCGCAGGTGTCGGGGCAGTCGTGATGACACACCCCATGAACGGTGCGGGAGCCGGTTGGTCGTTCTGTGATCGACATGGGCTCATCGTAGACGAGCGATTGCCAGTACTGTCGAAGGGGTGGGAAACCCCCGTTCGTCAGTGGTGAGCAACTGGGCTCGTAATCAGCGGTGTGTTCCCGATGCTGTTCATCAGCCGGCTTCGACCGACGAGGTTGCACGCATCGTTCGCCAAGCACATGAGGCGGGCCAGCGAGTGAAGGTCATTGGCGCAGGCCATTCCTTTACTGCGACTGCAATGACCGATGGTGTCATGTTGCGACTCGACAACATGACACAGATTCTCAACGTCGACCGCGAAGCCGGTCAGGTGCATGTGCAAGCAGGCGCCACCCTTCATGACTTCTGTCGTGAACTTCATAACTATGGCCTTGCGCTACCCAACCTCGGTGACATTGACGTCCAGAGCATTGCCGGAGCGATATCGACCGCAACGCACGGCACAGGATCTGGCCTTGGCAATCTCGCCACCAACGTCGTTGCGATGACGTTGGTGAATGGGAAGGGCGAAATTGTCGAACTCAACGAAGGCGATCCCCGAATTTCGATTGCAGCTGTCGGCGTTGGTGCACTCGGCGTCGTCTGTGAGGTTGTGTTGCAGTGCGTGCCGTCGTTCCGACTGCACGCTTACGAGACGATCGAGTATCTCGACGATCTCCTCGATGACATCCCGTCATTCGCAGAGAGCGCGGACCACGCAGAGTTTTTCTGGATGCCCGGAGCCCGCCGGTGCCAGGTGAAACGAAACCAGCGCACCACTGAAGACATCCAACGACCAGGGAAGGTCGCATACTTTCGTGACAAATATGTCGCGGAGAACCTCGCGTTTGGCACGGTGTGCCGTGTGGGACGGCGTTGGCCGAGCCTTGCGCCCCGCATTGCAAAACTGGTGTCGTCATCGGTGTCAGAGCGTGATCTCATCGATGATTCGTTCAGAGTGTTTGCGAGCCCTCGCCTCGTTCGGTTCGTCGAGATGGAATACGGCATTCCACTCGAATGTCTGCCTGAGGCAGTTCAGCGAGTGCGTGAGGTGACGAAACACCTCAGTTTCCCCAGCCTGTTTCCGATTGAGGTTCGTGTTTCCGCCGCTGATGACATTGCGCTCTCAACCGGGTTTGGCCGGTCGAACGGTTGGGTTGCAGTTCACCAATATGTCGGCGCGCCGTATGAGTCATATTTTCAGCAGGTCGCCGACATCATGGATTCATACGGTGGGCGACCGCATTGGGGAAAGATGCATTATCTCAATGCCGCGCAACTGTGCGAGAGGTATCCACGCTGGGGAGAGTTCCAAGAACTCCGAGCAGCACTTGACCCAGATGGCACCTTCCGTAACGAATACGTTGACCGCGTACTCGGCGTGCCCAACGCAAAGTGATCGCGCGCTGACGCGCGCTGGTCGCGTAGGGTTTTCGCGTGGCGGAACGCCGACGAACCTCAACCTCTGATTTCGGTGCTGGCCGCCGAGAATCTCATGATGCGTCAGGGTTTTACGGTCGGTTTGAAGCTCCTGCGGTGAGCGACGACGAGGTGATTGCTGGCCCAACCTCGAACACTGAACTCTTTATCTGCGGTGATGCTCGTGATCTTTCGGTGGTGGAGTCGGCGTCGGTTGCGTTAGTCGTGACGTCGCCACCGTATTTTGCGGGCAAGCAATATGAAAATGAGTTAGAGCGAGATGGCATTCCTGCGTCGTATCTCGAATATCTCGACATGTTGACCGATGTGTTCGCCGAGTGCGTTCGGGTGCTTGAGCCAGGTGGCCGCATCGCAGTGAACGTCGCAAACCTTGGGCGCCGCCCGTATCGGAGTCTCTCGGCCGACGTCATCACCATTCTTCAAGATCGCCTCGGATTGCTGTTGCGGGGCGAGGTGGTGTGGCGCAAGGGTGCTGGAGCGAGCGGGTCGTGTGCGTGGGGGTCGTTTCGTCAGCCATAAAATCCGGTGCTGCGAGACCTCACCGAACCAGTGGGCATCGCGTCGAAGGGGCGTTTCCAGCGGGCGGTGAGTCGCTCGGTACGCGAGCGCAATGGCTTGCCGCATGAGTCGACGATCAGCACCGAAGATTTCATGACGAACACCCTTGACGTGTGGACCCTGCCCACAGAAAGCGCGAAGCGCATCGGCCACCCTGCACCGTTTCCCGTCGAACTTCCTTCACGACTGATCGAGCTCTACACATATCGGGGTGACGTGGTTCTCGACCCATTCATTGGGTCGGGGTCAACCCTTGTTTCCTCAAAACAGATGGGTCTGCAATTCATTGGTTTTGATCTCA
>JAAXJF010000100.1:0-6333 GCA_012269985.1 Acidimicrobiaceae bacterium | reverse complement strand
CGATTACGTAGGTCTTGCTCGTAAGCGTGTTGCAGATGAAGGTGACGAGGTTGACCTTGCCGTCGATGGCCGCTCAGGACGCGACATCGTTGACGATGTTTTTCGTGAAGCTGGCTTTGGTGAGATCATCGAGCGGCGAGTCCCAGGCACTGGCCTCAGTGTGATGTCGGCAACCTGCGATGGTGAACATGTCGTGGTTGAGCAGGGTGGGTCGTTTAGTCGTGAACGCGCGGGCCTGCTGAACGGTGAGGCATTGTGGCGGCTGCTTGGGAGGGCCGCCGTGATCTCGGGCGCTGGAGAACGAGTGATCGTGGTCACTGCGGCGCTTCCCACCCCGAGATCAGAAAGCGATCTCGCATTGCGAGCAGTTGGGCCTCGGGTTCTATTCGATGTGATCGATATCCACGATGCCGCAGCGCGTGAGCGTCTCAAAGCGTATGGCAACGGTGAGAACACACCAGTAGAAGGGTTTTGGACCGCCGAACAGATCGCAACCTACTGACTCAGCAACGCGTGAGATCAACGTCGTCGGTGAACCCTCTGAGTTGTTGAGCTTCGATGAGGTCACCGCCCGCAATCGGATCGATTGCCCACGCACGTGCCGCTGATGTCTGATGTTGGTTGCCATCACAAGTCTTTTGACATCCACACAGAGTCATCTTCAACGAAACCAAGGCGAGCGTAGAGCGACCGTGCACGATTATTCGGGCGTTCAGTTTCGAGAAAGATGCGGCGAAAACCGAGCTCGGCACAGCGGTCTTCAGCGGCGTCGATGAGCTGACGACCGATTCCTTCGCCCCGTTGCTGAACGAAGATTTCATCGAGGACGTAATCGGCGCCTCCTACCTCGAGTGACCAGCCGGTGGAAACGGCCGCATACCCAATAGGTAGGTCATGTTCATCACATGCAATGAGAATGAAGCCGTTGACGTCGCTGTCGAGAAGCCCGGCGAGCCCACTGCGAATCTTGGGTTCGTTCACTTCACGGTTATCGGCCGCGCAGTAGTCGATGCACAACGGAATGATGCGCTCAAGATCAGACGGGGTTGCTCGACGAATCGTGACGTTCACCACGAGATGAGATTATGGGTCAATCGAACCGGCGACGAGCACGAAGAGATCGTCGCCGGTGTCGAGCGCACGAACACTCGCTGGGCTTGCTCCTCCAATCGCTGCCGACAGGTCATCGACGTCGACGATGACAGGGCCGGTGTCGCTCGACAGCACGACCGCTGTTGCATCTGGTGCAAGCGCGAGAGCCCGCCGACCGGCGAGGGTGACCATTTCGAATTCTCCGACGAGCACACCAGACCGGTCAGATGACCGAACCCCGGTGACTAGACAACCGTCGTCACTGCGTGACATACCGGTAATGCCGGTGACTTCGTTGAGTTCCCGACCCGTGAGCAGGCTGACGAGACGGCTCACTCCATCGGCGTGTACGACGGCGCAGCGACTCAGCATCGTGAGCGGTTCCTCGGTCATCGGGGCATTCGCGGACCAGCGACCGCGGATGCCACCGGAAAGATCGACAACATAGGCGGTGTGATCGGAGCGCACCCAAAGACGACTTCCTCCACCAGCGGTGGTGACGGTGTTCACTGTTTCGCCTTCAGGCAGTTCGAGTCCGCCAAGATCTTCGAGGTCGTTTGAGGTGCGAGTGACCCGCATGATGCGCCCCCCTTTGGTCACGAACACAAATCGCTCGCCATCGGCGGTGATGGCACCACCTCGCACCGCTGGGGTGCTGATCGTTCTGATGCGATCTCCGTTGGGGTCAAATAGGCCCATTTCTGCCCGGTCACCGACGGTTTGGCTGGTCAACACCAACTGAGGATGGACGGCGAGTGCAAGTTCGTGTAGATACACGGGTGTTGTTGATGTCGGGGTGACAAGCACGGTTTGAAAGTTGACGGTGTCGGCGATAGCGAACAGTGTTCCTGCGGAATCGTGACGGATGTCGGTTGGGAAGTACCGAGGGTTCGGTTCGTCGGTGAACACTCCAAGGTCCATGACGACGGGTCGGAGTCCGGCGACGTCGGTGACGATGGCGAGGTTGCCGCCACTGTCGTCACCGATCACGACACTGAGATCATTCGCTGTTGGCAACGCACTCACTCGATGCCCTTGTGGAATATCCAGCGTTGTCGGCAACAAATCGAACGGTTCAACAATCACTTGATTTGGGAGCACCACCGCCACTGCACCCCCGCCATCAAGCACGGCGGATACACGCGGTCCGTGGTTGGTTGTTGCGGCGACAGCGAGGTCGCTGTACCGAAGTGTGAGATCGCCGGTCACCCTGTCTGCGGTAACGATCGAGGTCCAACTCACTGGGTCGGGAACAACATCTCGTTCACGTTCGATCCACTGAACGCCCCCAACAACGATTGCGCCGAGCATCGCAACCGCAATCACTGTCCCCAGCATTTTGCCGGCATTCGGGTTCTGCCGATGTTCCTCTCGGGTGTCGTCTTCTGAAGCTTGAAATACCGTTGGGTCATCGGGGCCAGCCGCATCAGCGTCGTCAACGGCATCGGTGGGGTGCGATGAAAAACGACGAAGCACCTCTTGAGCGTACGTGCCCCGTAGGGTGAACTCTTGTGACGTGGTGGGAAATGTTGTTGTTGGCCGGTGGCGGCGTGATCGCCGGCATCATCAACACCGTCGCCGGTGGGGGATCAATGTTGACGGTTCCGCTACTGGTGCTCGCAGGTGTTCCCGGTAACAGTGCAAACGGGTCGAATCGTCTCGGCATTCTCACCTCGACAGCATCGGCAACGGTGGCCTTTCGTCGTCTCGGGGTTGATGGGCTCTCCAAGGCGATTCCAGTGCTGGCGCCAACGCTCGTTGGCTCCCTGATCGGATCGCTGACGATCAGTCGCCTTCCTGACCGGGCGTTCGAGATTGTGTTCGGTGTGTTGATGATTCCTCTCATCGTGCTCACCGTGCGGAAACCAACGGCGCGTGAAGGCGTTGAACCGTGGCCGACATGGTTGACCGTGGGCATTTTCGGGTTGATCGGTGCGTTCGGTGGCGCGTTTCAGGCCGGTATCGGTCTGGTGTTGCTCGCAGCTCTCACTCGAGCAGGGTTCGATCTTGTGACGGCGAACAGCGTGAAGATGGTGGTGTCATTAACGGTGACCGTCATCGCCCTTCCAGTGTTTTTGTTGTCGGGACATATCGTGTGGCTCCCAGCCATTGTTCTCGCCGCCGGGTTCTTTGTTGGCGGCTGGTGTGGTGCTCAGGTTGCGGTCAAAGGTGGCGAGAAATTGATCCGGATTGCGATGGTGATCGCTGCGATCGGGTTGTCGGGGCGCCTCATTGGGCTCTACTGAGTTCGGTACATTTCAGTGATGGACTTCATCTGCCCTCGATGTGGAATGTCGGTGACGTCAGAGTTTTATGGGCCGTGCGAATCGTGTCGAGCTGCGCTTCGCGCGAAGTATGTGGCCGAGCGCACCGATGTTGACGTCGCCGAGTATGAGCCGAAGATGAATGTCACCCCGAACGCCGTTGCGTTGAAAGACGATTAAGTCCTCAGACCGCTCTTTCGTTCTCGCCGATAGTCTTTTCGAGAGCCAGGGGACGTAGCTCAGTTGGCTAGAGCACCTGCTTTGCAAGCAGGGGGTCGTGGGTTCGATTCCCATCGTCTCCACTGAATGGTGAGCCATTCATGGAAAGATTTGCGTGATGGCCTCGAGTGAGCGCTCCGCAACGAGTTCATGCTGGTTAAGTCAGCCGAGGAGATCTTTGGCGACATCGATCCAAAAGTTCGTTGACAACTCGAGACTTTCGACATCGACTCGTTCGTCGTTTCCATGGAATCGTGTGCTGAAGTCCCCGGGTGACACCGACGGGCTGAACAACCCGGCGCCATAGGCGATTGACCCCATGTTGCGGTACACCCGGGCGTCGGTGAATCCGACGACGAGTTGTGGCGTAATTGACATGCCAGGGAATGGTTTTCCGACCGCACGTTGAATCGAATCCCAGAGTGGGGTGTCAGTGGGTGACAGGCTCGCTGGGTCATTCATAATGATCTCGATGTCGACGGCGTCATAGAGATCTCCAAGAGCGGCCTGAAGGTGTGCATCGACTTCGTCGGTGTGGTCGCCGGGCATCGTGCGAACATCGATGTTGAGATCGATGGAATCAGGGATGACGTTCGTCTTCATGATGTGGTCGGCGGAAACGACGTTTGGGCTCATCGTCGTATGACAACAGCTCCATAGATGAGCAGCGGCGCCACGATGCGGAAACGACTCGAGATAGTCATCAATTTTGTTGGGGTCCAACATGATCGCTTTGGTCTCATCGTCGATATCCATGTTGGCGACTTGGGTTCCCCAGTGTTCGTGAAAACGTGCTGGTGGGCGATAGTCAGCAATGCGTTGAACGACCGCTGCTGCTCGAACGAGAGCGTTATCGCTTCTAAATGGAGTCGACCCATGACCTGGCGTTCCATGCACGCGTACGCGTCGCCACGCAACTCCTTTTTCTCCAACGTTCATTGAGACGGAAGGTGAGTGAGAGGGGCCGCCGTGAAGCCCTCCATTTTCAGTGAGCACGTAGTCAGCGCGGATGGCATCGGGGTAATTATCAGCCATCCATTGGGCGCCGTAAGCCGACCCTGACTCTTCGTCAGCAACACCGAAGTAGATGAGGTCTCCTTTTGGACGGAAACCAGAGATCGCAAGATGCCGAAACGCAACCGCCATTGACGAGGTGAGGTTCAACATGTCAACTGCGCCCCGGCCCCACACCTCACCGTCAACGAGTTCGCCACCAAACGGGTCACGACTCCAGCCATCGGGGTTCACTGGCACCACATCGGTATGAACCCTCAGGCACACCCTCGGAGCATGTGGATCGCGGACTTCGATGCGGGCCAACAACTACCGCCTGCCGGGGGCTGCGTCTGAGACCCCGACATCGAGACCCGCCCCTTCAATGAAATTCACCAACGTGTCAGCGTTACGTTCTTCTTGCCCTGATTCCGCAGTGCCGTCGTTGACGCACTGGTTAC
Source organism: Acidimicrobiaceae bacterium (assembly GCA_012269985.1). GTDB lineage: Bacteria > Actinomycetota > Acidimicrobiia > Acidimicrobiales > Ilumatobacteraceae > Casp-actino5. The sequence continues at coordinate 1,304 of JAAXJF010000100.1, read as the reverse complement.
GAATCATCGTTTGCAATAACTCAACGGTCTCGTTCGTTAACTGTTCCATGTCGTCCCCCACCGCAGACGGTAATAGACCGGTGCCGCCTCGTCGGCTCTGGCGCAATGCATGTGATACTGGAGACGTGGACTTCCGGCCAAATGATGACCATGCCGCAATCATTGAAGGCGTTGATCGCGTCTGCTCAGACTTCGATGACGAGTACTGGACAACGTGCGATACCGAACACACATTTCCGTGGGAGTTCTACGAGGCGATGGCCGCCGGCGGATGGGTTGGCATCTGCATTCCTGAAGAGTTCGGAGGCGGGGGCTGTGGCATCACCGAGGGAGCGCTCGTTCTTAACCGGGTTGCTGCATCCGGAGCTGGAATGAACGGTTCGACCGCTCTTCACCTCACCATGTTCGGGCTGAACCCTGTCGTGAAGTTCGGCAATGATGAGTTGAAGTCGACCTACCTGCCTCGAGCCGCCACCGGAGACCTTCATGTTGCGTTCGGTGTTACCGAGCCTGATGCTGGCACCGACACCAGCCGAATCTCTACCCGGGCGGTCGATGATGGCATGGGTGGGTTCGTGGTCTCTGGCCGAAAGATCTGGACGTCGAAAGCGCTCGAAAGCGAAGTGGTGCTGTTGCTCGCTCGCACCGACGATGTGCCCGAGGGAGCGGCGGGGTCGGCGCGTTTCGGCGGGCTCAGTTTGTTCCTCGCGGAGCTCGATCCGAAGTACGTCGACATTCGACCGATTCCTAAGTTGGGTCGAAACGCGGTTGCCTCATGTGAGGTGGCCTATGACGAACTCCCAGTTGAGGGTTGGCGTCTCGTTGGCGAACGCGGCCGTGGCTTCCAACATATTCTTCATGGGCTTAACCCCGAGCGAATTTTGCTTGCGGCCATGTCGTGCGGCATTGGTGAGGTCGCTTTACAGCGGGCGGTGAACTATGCCGGCGAGCGAGTCGTGTTTGATCGCCCGATCGGAGCGAACCAGGCGATCTCTCACCCTCTCGCAGATGCTCACATTCATTTGCGGTCGGCCTATCTCACGATGATGGAGGCCGCTTGGCGATATGACAACGGGCTCGAATGTGGTGAGCAGGCAAACTCAGCGAAATACCTTGCGGCTGATGCTGCGTTCACAGCTGCTGACCGGGCGGTGCAAACCCATGGTGGTCTTGGATACGCAACCGAATATCAGGTGGAGCGATTTTGGCGGGAGGCACGACTGCAACGCCTGGCGCCGGTGAGCCAAGAAATGTCGTTGAACTTCATCGCCCAGACGGTGCTTGGGCTTCCGCGAAGCTACTGA
>JAAXJF010000013.1:2318-2629 GCA_012269985.1 Acidimicrobiaceae bacterium | reverse complement strand
CCGATGGCGTATTCCTCAGTGGGTTGCGAGAGCTCACCCCCCTCGAGAACGTCAGAGAGGATGACGGTGATGTTGTCACGTCCACCGTTGTCGTTTGCTGCCTGCAGAAGAGCGTCAGCTGCTGTTTGCGTCTCTGTGTGCTGCTTGAGAATTTGTTCGATGTGTTCGTCATCAATTTCGTCGACGAGTCCGTCGGAGCAGAGCAGAAAGCGGTCGCCTTTAATGAGGGGAAGTTTGGCCGAGTCGACTCGTACGTCAGGTTCGATACCGAGTGCTCGTGTGACGATGTTACGCCGAGGGTGGTTTCGGGC
>JAAXJF010000013.1:0-2308 GCA_012269985.1 Acidimicrobiaceae bacterium | reverse complement strand
TGTGGCCCGGGGCGAAGAGAGCGTGGCACAAGGCCTGAGCTGGCGCGACCCGCCGAAGGCGGCCTCTGCGGAGCACGTACGCTCGACTATCTCCCACATTGACCAAGCCGAGTGCGAAAGGGGTCTCCGAGTCCGTTGGATCGACTATCACAGAAAGCGCAGTGACGGTTGTCCCCATGCCTTGTTTGGCCGGGTCCTCGAGAGATGCACGGACGATTGCCGAATTCGCATCAACAACAGCCTTAACAAGATCTGATAGGTGAGGATGGGCCAGATCTGATCTACCGTCACCTATTGGGGCAGGTGTGCATGCGTTTCGGATCGTTGAAACGGTGATTTCGCTGGCCACTTCGCCGGCTTGATGTCCACCCATGCCGTCAGCAACGACAAGAAGCCAATCGTCGGCAGAACAGCGATCTTCGTTGGTACCTCTGACCGAGCCCCTGTGAGTTGATGAACTACTTGAGAGAATGGTCTGAATGATAACCGTCTTTCGCCGTATGGTTTCTTGACACCGAAGCCTGCGGGCGCTCACACGCCACCAGAACCGATCAAGTTTGTCCACGGACGCTGTCTTTCGCCTTGAGCGCCGTAGGCGAGTGACTGAGGAGTGATATTCTCCCGAACCGATCCCTATGATTCAGGCTTCTGATAGTGCTCTGTCCAGAAAAATTGTTATCTGTTCGTTTTTTACCGACGACACCTACTACTCCGATCACGCGGAGAAGCTTCGGGCCACGCTTGATGACCTTGGAATTGAGGCAGTGATTCGACCGATTCAAAAGAGGCCTGGCGAAGAGTGGCCTGATATCTGTCGAAAAAAAATTCCTTTTATCAAACAGGTGTGCGATGAGTATCCAGATCGGCTTGTCTTTTGGATTGATGTTGACTGTCGGTTGATGGTCCTCCCCAGTTTTCTCGCTGAGTCCAGTGCTGACTTGATTGGGTTCCAACGCGGGTTTGGGGCCCCGATGAAGATTGGATATCAGCAGAAGTCTCGCTTTTGGGAGCCGTGTTTCTTTGGCATATCGCCATCGGTTCGAGGACGAAGTTTCATTGAGACCGCAGCGATGCTCGAGGCAGATTCTGATGTCAGAGCCACCGATGATTATTTTTTTGAAGAGGCGTGGCGGTTAACAAATGCGAATCTTTCGTTCCAAATTATCCCGTCGGGTGACTGTCTGGGACCCGGCAACCCCTCGGGATTCTTCCAGTTTGGAGCTAGCGGGAATGTTCCCGAATTTAAGGGAAAAGTCAAACAACACAGTGCCCCACCTATGGCCTTGGGCAGATCGCGAAAGCGCTCAGCGCTCCGGAGGTTATATAGGTTTGGATTGGCGTTCGAACGGAAACTGCCACGAAAATTTCGTCTCAGCCTCAACACATTGCTTAAGAAGACCGGCCTGCTTGATCTATTAGGAAACTGGGCACGGGGCGACAAAGGATCGCCCTCTAATAAAATTTCGAAGTCGGGTCGCAAAAGTGTTCCATTTGACAAGAACAAATTGGAGTTACAAGCCGTAAGCGCAGCGATAGCGGGCGAAGAAGGAGAGTTCGCCTCTTTAAGTTCGCAGCTCCGCACTGAGTTTGAAGGAATCAAAAAATCGGCTGCTGTTGAGGTGGGAGAATCTTTTTTGAACCTCCGTTCAAATGGCAGCGGCTCCGAACTGCAGCTGAGTTGGTGGAGCAGGCCGTTCCCGGGCAACTTTGGCGACTGGCTCTCCCCTTACATCTTCCAATCTTCAACCAACCGCCCGGTTGTTTACGTAAACCCGAACGCTGCGAACGCTCGAGGAACCCATATCGTTGGCTTGGGCTCGATAGCAAGAACCGTCGGTGAGAATTCAATCGTGGTTGGCACCGGAGTTTCGTCCTCTGACCAGTTGGTGAATCCGCAGGCGAGATACTTTTCAGTTCGGGGGCCAATTACAGCAAAAACGGTCCAAGACCTGGGCGGACCTGTGGTGGATTCGCACGGTGACCCGGGTGTCCTAATGCGCCGTCTCTACCACCCTTCTCATCTTCCAAAGACGGAAGAGGTTGTTTTCGTGCGACATTTCGCTCATCAGGGCTTACCTGTTCAGTTGCCGGATCACTGGATCGAGCAAGACATTCTTAGATCTGGCTCAAAATCGATAGAAGAGTTGATTGACCAGATGTATTGCTCGAAGGGCGTCGTTACATCAGCAATGCACATCTTTATTGTCTGCCAGTCCTACGGTATTCCAAGTCGACTTGTCACATTCCGAAATTTTGAAGAATTGGTCCATGGGTCGGGGGAAAAGTACCTGGATTATCATCTCGGGAG
>JAAXJF010000031.1:16615-52427 GCA_012269985.1 Acidimicrobiaceae bacterium | reverse complement strand
CGTCTTCAGATAGCGGGCACAGCCCGTGATCGTGCCCCCTGTGCCCACGCCCGCTCTCTAACGAGTCGCCGATGAGTGCCCGTCGTACAACCAGTTCCACCCCACAGCATTGTGCTCGCCCACCCGAGCGGCACTCCTCACCGGCCGACAACATCACCGGGTACATATGGGTGGCATCACCGAGATATTTAAATGGTTTCCTGGTTAAGATTCAGTATTTTCTGTGGAGGCAGCGTCAGTTGCGGAGGTGCTGAGAATGTCGGGATATTCGACGTCGTGCTTCGGAAAATGGCACCTCGCCCCTTCATGGGAACAAAGCCCGTCAGGGCCGTTCGATCGTTGGCCAACCGGGCTCGGCTTCGATCGGTTCTACGGCATTATCGGCGCCGAAGCTTCCCAGTGGGAGCCATCAGTCTATGACCAAACCACACCAAATTCGCCTCACGCCCATCGACCCGACTACCACCGCACCGAAGACCTTGCCGACCGAGCAATCGAGTGGCTTGAACGGCAGCGGGCGTCGACTCCTGACCGTCCCTGGTTCTGTTATTTCTCAACCCCCGCCGTTCACGCCCCGCATCATGCGCCAGCTGAATGGATCGATCGGTTCGCCGGGAAATTCGATGAGGGCTGGGATGCGTTGCGTGACGCCATTTACGAACGTCAACTCGAACTCGAGGTGATTCCTCCCGACACGGCCAACACAACGCGTCCTGACCAGATCCCTGCATGGGACGACTATCCAGAGCGGTACCGGCCAGTTGCCACACGACTCATGGAATGTTTTGCAGGCTTTCTCGCCCATACCGATCATCACATCGGACGGGTCATCGACGCAGCGCGCGCACTTGATGAACGCCATGGTTCTGACACCCTCATCATCTATCTCACCGGTGACAACGGTGCGTCAGCCGAAGGGACGATTCACGGCGCCTGGAGCGCACCATCGTTCCAAAATGGTGTTCACGAAGACCCTGAGTGGCTACTCGAGCACATCGATGACTTCGGAACCGCTCGTTGCGAGAACCACTTCAACGTTGGGTGGGCCTGGGCGCTCGACTCACCATTCCAATGGATGAAACAAGTCGCGTCTCATTTTGGGGGCACCCGTAATGGGCTTGCAATCTCGTGGCCCAACAACATCACCGACGCCGGAGGTGTGCGCTCGCAGTTTCATCACGTCGTTGATATCGCTCCGACGATTTATGCAGCTGCCGGCATCACTCCGCCCGAACGAGTGAACGGTATTGAGCAAATGGAACTCGACGGTGTTCCGATGAACTACACCTTTCGTTCCGACGGCGAAAGTACGCGGACCTCGCAATATTTCGAAATCCTCGGAAACCGAGCGATGTACCACGACGGGTGGATTGCATCATGCTTTCATGGTCGTGTCCCGTGGATCAGAATGCAGGCATACGAATTCGATGGTCCCGATGAAGTCTGGGAGTTATACGACGTCAAGAACGACTTCTCGCAATCGGTCAACCTCGCCGACACCGAACCCGAGCGACTCGCCGAATTACGTGAACTGTTCGATGAAGAGGCTCGTCGCCTCGGGGTATACCCGCTTCGAGATGCGGGTTCCCCTCGCAACGGTGACCTTGCAGTGCCTCACTCCCTCGGCAACACCACGTCGATGACGTATTCCACCGCACACGTTCGGATGCCTGAATCATCGGTGATCAATCTCAAGAATTGTTCGTGGACCATCACCGGCAAGATCAACATCGACAGCACGGCTGAAGGTGTCATTGTGTGCCAAGGCGGAAATATGTCGGGCTGGTCGATGTGGCTACACAACAGCGCACCCCAATTCACCTACAACTGCTTCGGTCACGACATCACCACCATCTCAGGCGAAACACTTGCTGAAGGTGAGCACACGATCGTCGTCGACTTTGTCTACGACGGTGGCTTCGGAGGCGGAGGAGACCTCGTCATGTCGGTCGATGGCAGCCCCGTTGCTGGCGCTCGCATCGAACGCACGGTGCCACTCGTCTACTCGATGAGTGGAGAAACGTTCGATGTCGGTATCGATACCGGATCAGCGGTGGGCCCATACCCTCACGACTACCGCTGCACCGCAACGATTCATGGCGTCACCCTTCAACGACGTTCAGAGCCTGATCCGGCGATCAAGCAACTGATCGAAGAAGGAATGTGGCGAGCTGGAATGAGCACCCAATAAGCGGCGATGTCAGGTTACGACGCGGCGGCGAATCCTGCACGAAGATCATCAAGGATGTCTTCAATGTTTTCAAGACCGACCGAGAGTCGCACGAGCCCCGGCGTCACCGAGCTCGCAGACTGCTCTTCTGGGGTGAGCTGTGAGTGTGTCGTGCTCGCCGGGTGAATGACAAGACTTCGAACATCACCAATGTTGGCAACGTGGCTGTGAAGTTCAAGACCTTCAACAAACTTCTTACCCGCCTCAAGACCACCAGAAATCTCAAACGCGAGAACGGAGCCGTAGCCGCGACCGCCACCGAGGCGAGTTGCACGCTCATGCCATTCGCTCGACGCAAGGCCGGCGTAGTTCACCGACTCAACCTGCGGATGAGCATCGAGGAACTCAGCCACTGCCTGCGCATTTGAGAAATGGCGCTCCATGCGAAGGCTCAATGTCTCCATGCCTTGCAGCATCATGAATGCGTTGAATGGAGAGATTGCCATTCCGAGGTCTCGAAGCATCTGAACACGTGCTTTGAGAATCATTGCGCCATGTCCGAGCGCTGGGAAATATGCAAGACCGTGGTAGCTCGGGTCGGGCTCGGTGAAATTCGCAAATCTTCCTGAGGCTGCGTAGTCGAATGTGCCGCCATCGACGATGCCGCCGGCCACCGACGTTCCGTGACCGCCGATGAACTTGGTGAGTGAATGCACCACGATGTCGGCTCCCCACTCAAGAGGCCTCACGAGGTACGGCGTCGCAACGGTGTTGTCGACCATGAGCGGGATGCCCTCTGAGTGAGCGACCTCTGAGACGCCTTCGATGTCGAACATGTCGTTCTTCGGATTTGGCAATACCTCTCCAAAGAACAAGCGAGTGTTGTCTCGCACGGCCGCCCGCCACTGGTCAAGATCGTGCGGGTCGTCGACGAAGGTGACTTCAATGCCCATTTTCGGGAGGGTGTAGTGCAACAGGTTGTAGGAACCGCCATAGAGCGATGGCGAAGCCACGATGTGGTGACCCGCTTCGACGACGGTAAGGATCGCAAGCGTTTCCGCAGCCTGGCCTGATGAGGTCGCAAGCGCACCAGGAATACCAATTGCGGTCGTGCAACCACCCTCGAGGTCGCTCAGGCGTGCCTCTAAGGCAGCCTGAGTTGGGTTCATAATGCGGGTGTAAATATTCCCGACTTCCCCCAGGGCAAACAGATTGGCGGCATGTTCGGTATTGCGAAACTCGTACGCGGTCGTCTGATAGATCGGTACGGCACGCGAGCCGGTTGCCGGGTCTGGGTCTCCCCCTACGTGAATCTGGCGGGTTTCAAAACCAAGTTTCTTTGCGTTATCAGCCATGGTCGGAGAGACTATCCCCTTAAAACCCGACCTGCAAGGTCATATTTAGAAACGCCTGTTGAAAAGGTAACGCTGTCGGGCCTGTTCTCCCGTCTGCCTTGCCCCATCTCTATCACATGCGGTGTGTGCCACAGCAATGGCACACACCACTGAACATCAGCTATCGCCGCCAGATGCTTCAGCAACCTTCTGCTTACCAGCCGAGATCCACGGCATCATTCCGCGAAGATGCGACCCAACGACCTCGATCGGGTGCGTCTTGCCCTCGTCTTGCATGCGGTGATAGTTCTCACGGCCCGACTCGCTCTCATTCACCCACTCTTCGGCGAACTGACCCGACTGGATCTCCGACAGCACCTTCTTCATCTCAGCCTTCGTTGCATCGGTCACGATCCGAGGCCCACGAGTCAAATCGCCGTACTCAGCGGTGTCAGAAATCGAATAGCGCATACCGGCGATGCCCTCTTCGTACATCAAGTCGACGATGAGCTTCACCTCATGCAGGCATTCGAAGTACGCCATTTGCGGCGCGTAACCCGCCTCGACCAACGTCTCGAATCCGGCCTGCACCAGACGGGTGAGACCACCACACAGCACAACCTGCTCACCGAACAAGTCAGTCTCAGTCTCTTCGGTGAACGTCGTCTCGATCACACCAGCGCGAGCCCCACCGATGGCATCAGCGTATGACAGAGCAATTTCTTTCGCTTGACCGGTTGCGTCCTGCTCGACCGCAATGAGCGCAGGTACGCCGCCACCTTCGGTGTACGTACGGCGCACCAAGTGGCCGGGACCCTTTGGCGCAATCATGATGCAATCGACACCCTCTGGAGCCGCAATGCGGCCAAAGCGGACATTAAACCCATGCGCGAATGCAATGGCATCACCAGCGTTCAGGTGTGCCGCAATGTGCTCATCAAAGATCTTCTTCTGCTCAGTATCGGGAGCGAGGATCATAATGACATCTGCCCACGCAGCTGCGTCTGCTACCGACTTCACGGTCAGTCCGGCCTGCTCTGCCTTCTGAGTCGAACTTGAACCCTCACGAAGACCGATACACACATCAACGCCAGACTCCTTCAAGTTGAGCGCATGTGCGTGGCCCTGTGAGCCATAACCGATAACAGCAACTTTGCGGTTGCGAATGAGGGAGCCGTCGCAATCGGCCTCGTAATACACGTTGGCGGCCATGTCAGCTCACCTTTCCTTTCTGGTTGGGGTTGACGGCACGAAGTCGTGCCGCCCGATCAAGTTTGGGAAGAGCCACTCGACCCGTCCGTTGCATCTCAACGATGGCATAAGAATCGAGCAGTTCCTCAAAATCATCCAATTTGTCCGGATGGCCCTCGAGACTCACCGTCACTGCATCCGATCCAACGGCAAGAATTTTTGCCTCAAAAATCTTTACCAACTCAACAATTTCAGACCGTTGTCCCGTATCGGCACGCACGGTTGCGAGCAACAATTCACGTTCGATCGAGCGCCGAGGGTCAAGTTCAGAAATCTTCACAACGTCAACCAACTTGAACAGTTGCTTCACCATCTGCTCGAGTGGGGCCGATTCAAGATCGACAACGATCGTGATGCGGCTTTGGGTTTCATCTTCAGCTGGTGCTACCGCCAACGAGAAAATGTTGTAGCCACGTCGGGCGAACAAACTCGCAACGCGGGCAAGCACGCCGGGGCGGTTCTGCACCAATACCGAAAGAATGCCGTGATTGAGCGAAGTTCCATGCGGATTAAACGCAGTCATGTCGTGTTCTCCAGTTCTTTTCAATCACTTCAGCCGAGCTGCGCTCGGAACTGCTCTTGCGAAGGGTGCACGAGCACTTCGTCGTTGCTCACGCCAGCCGGCACCATCGGGAACACCTTCTCTTCGGAGTCGGTGCGGAATTCGACAACAACCGACCGATCGTTGATCGAGTTCGCCTTCTCGATGGCTGGGCCAACCTCTTCGGGGCTTTCCACTCGAATACCAACGCAACCCATCGACTCTGCCCACTTCACGTAGTCGGGGGTTTCCGTTGACAAGTAGACCTCTGAGTAGCGCTCGTCATAGAACATTTCCTGCCACTGGCGAACCATACCGAGATACGAGTTATTCAACAGGGCAACCTTGACAGGAATGCGCTCGACCGTTGCGGTCACGAGTTCTTGCGCCGTCATTTGGAAGCAGCCGTCGCCATCGACAGCCCACACCGTTGCGTCTGGGCGACCCGCCTTTGCTCCGATCGCAGCAGGAATCGAGAAGCCCATTGTACCCAAACCACCGGAGTTCACCCACGAGTACGGCTGGTTGAACTTCCAGTGCAGTGACGCCCACATCTGATGTTGACCCACGCCCGAAACGAGGATTGTTTCGTCAGTCGATGCGGCGCGGAGTTCTTCCAGGCAATACTGCGGTTTCAACCCAGCGCCCGGCGAAGCCTCGTCGTACGTCAACGGGAAGATTTCTTGCCAACCTGACACTCGAGACTTCCATGCGGTGATGTCGGCCTGCTCAATTCCCGATGCCGTGAGGTCACGGATTGCCTGCACGATTTCTTCGGTCACCAGACGACAGTCGCCCACAATCGGAACATCGGGGCGACGAACTTTGCCCTGCTCAGCCGGGTCGATGTCAACGTGAATGATCTTGGCATCGGGTGCGAACGCGTCGAGACGACCAGTGATTCGATCATCGAAGCGGGCACCAAGGGCGATGAGCAGGTCGGCGCGCTGCATTGCCGTTGTTGCGGCGATCGTTCCGTGCATGCCCGGCATTCCGAGACATAGCTCGTGGTCATCAGGGAACACGCCACGCGCCATCAACGTCGTGACGACATTGATGCCTGTCATCTCTGCGAGCTCTCGCAAAATTTCGGCGGCTCGCGCTTTCAACATGCCACCACCGACGTACAGCACCGGACGTTCGGCCGCAAGAATCATTCGTGCGGCTTCTTTGATCATTCGCGGGTGACCATTCATCGTCGGGCGATACCCCGGAAGCGAGCCGGACACCTCATCGTCGGTCGGCCAATGCCATGTCATCTCGTTCTGAAGAACGTCTTTCGGGAGGTCGAGCAACACTGGCCCCGGGCGGCCCGTCGTCGCAAGGTGGAACGCCTGGCGAACGGCGAGCGGAATGTCATCGGGTGTCATGACAAGTTCGTTGTGCTTCGTGCATGAACGGGTAATGCCGACCGTGTCACATTCTTGGAATGCGTCAGATCCAATCGCTGAGGTACCCACCTGACCAGTGATACCAACCATCGGAATCGAGTCCATGTACGCATCCATCAGAGGTGTCACAAGGTTTGTTGCCGCAGGACCTGATGTCACCATTGCAACTCCAGGTCGACCGGTGACGTGGGCATAACCCTCCGCCATATGACCAGCACCTTGCTCGTGCCGCACCAGCACGTGGCGAATAGATGACTCGAGAAGAGGGTCGTATGCCGGCAGGATGCAGCCGCCGGGCAATCCGAAGATCGTGTCAACCTGCTCCATCTCGAGCGCTTTGATCAGAGCTTGGGCCCCGGTCATGCGAGTAGATGCTGTGCTCATTGGTTCTCCTGGTTGGTGGTCGTGGTCATGAAGTACTTGCGGTGAAAAACGGAACGACCCCCCGGTGTCGGGAGGTCGGTGCGCACGCGGTGTGAGGTCCGGTGCGCTACCGGATGCCTACTACAAGATCAAGAAACACGCGCTGTGCTGTTTTCATCGCCTTCTAGTGTGCCAGCACGCGCCGCAGAACGCAAACGCGGGGCGTAAAACCCTGCACAACTCACATCGCACGTACTCAAAAGTTCTTGATGGCGATGCACATCACGCAGAGATGACACGGTGTACCGAGATGTCATGGGATTCCTGAGGCACCGCAGAAACGACCTGTTCTGCGAAACACACTCCAATCGTCACCGTCTCGTCGCCAACATCGGCTAGAAATCTGTCGTACCAACCACCACCCTGGCCGAGCCGGTGCCCATCGGCAGTGAACGCAACTCCCGGAACAACGACCATGTCAACATTGCGCGGCTCGGGATCATCTTCGGGAACAGCAATCTCAATGCCACGTTCGCTTAGCCATTCACGAAATATTTCGAGACGAGGTTCACCGGGCACCGAGTCAAACACCATCACGGTCGACGGCGTCCACGATTTCACTGCCATGATGAGCGCTTCGCAGATCACCGAAGACCGACGGTCAATCTCCGCACTCTCCAGACCGCGGCGCCATTTCCTGAGTTCAGCACGCATCCGCGACTTTTCATCGATGATGGTCGACACACCAGAACCGTACCCGGTTCGCCTCCCCTACCTCTCCCGTGACCGCGTAGTGTCGAAGGGGTGAGCACGATCGATCCAAAAGCATTTCGTAATGTCCTCGGACACTTTCCCACCGGCGTCACCGTCGTCACTGGGATGGACGGCGATGAGCCCGCCGGTCTGACGATTGGCTCATTTACCTCGGTTTCACTCGACCCACCGATGGTTGGGTTCCTTCCCGGAAAAGAGTCGTCGACATGGGAGGCAATTCAAAAGAGTGGCAGTTTCTGCGTCAACGTGCTTGGCAACCACCAAGCAGATGAATGCTGGACGTTTGCAAAACCCGCCGAAGGATCTCGTTTTGATGGACTTGCCTGGCACGCTGAGTCAACCGGATCACCTGTGATCGACGGCTCGCTTGCGTGGATCGACTGCACGATTAATGAGGTCTACGAGATGGGCGACCATCTCTTCGTGCTCGGCGACGTTGTGTCGCTCGCCGGCAACGACGGCGACCCGCTGCTGTTTTTCAAAGGCGGATTGGGAACTTTTGCAGCGTCCTGATTCTGCATCACGACGGCGATTCATCGCAGCCGATGCCGCTGTCGTTGCGATCTTTGTCTTCATTGGCAGAAACGAGCACAACAGCGGATCACAGATCGCTGGCTACATTGCAACAGTTGCTCCATTTCTCATTGCGATTGCGATGGCATGGAGCATTCCGGTCGTTCGCCGTTCGCCGATCACTCCAACATCGGGATTGATCGTCTGGGTGTCGGTCGTCATTCTTGGAATGACCGTTCGAAGGGTCATCTTTGATGGCGGAACTGCGACGCCGTTCGTCGTCGTTGCAACGATCTTTAACGGCGTGTTTCTGCTGGGATGGCGAGTCTTCGCCCGTTCACGGGCGCGTCGACCTGATCGAGGTGTTCCACTCGGTTAAGCGGCTCACACCGGGTTCGTGATGGCACCCTTTTCCGCACCTTGAGCAAGGCGGGCGTATTTGCCAAGGATGCCGGTGGTATAACGAGGCTCAATGGGCGACCAACCCTCGCGACGGCGAGCAAGTTCATCGTCGTCCACAAGAAGATCAAGTCCAAGCGTCGGCACGTCGATCCGAATGCGGTCGCCATCTTGCACGAAGGCGATCGGTCCGCCATCGACCGCCTCGGGTGCGACGTGTCCAATGCAGAACCCCCAAGTGCCTCCTGAGAAGCGGCCATCGGTAATCAATGCACAGTCAGCACCACGACCAACGCCCTTCAGAGCACCTGTGATCGCCAGCATCTCGCGCATCCCTGGGCCACCCTTCGGCCCCTCATACCGGATCACGATGACAGTGCCCGGCTCAATTTCACCACCCATAACTGCAGCCATCGCTCCATCTTCACCATCGAAGACACGGGCCGGACCCTCGAACACACGCTGATCTTCGGTAAGGCCAGCCACTTTTACCACCGAGCCAGAAGGTGCGAGAGAACCGGTCAGCACGTTGAGGCCACCTTCAGCGTTAATCGGCTGCGAAATCGGGTACACGACCGTTCCGTCGGGCGCAGGTGGATCAATTTCAGCAAGGTTCTCGGCCATCGTCTTGCCGGTCACCGTCATCTCGTCGCCATGTAGCAAGCCCTCCTCAAGGAGATGCTTCAACACCACCGGAACGCCACCAACACGATCGAGATCGGTCATGTGGAACTTGCCACCAGGTTTCATGTCAGCGAAGTGTGGGACGCGGGCTGCAATGCGGTTGAAGTCGGCAAGTTCAATATCGACACGCGCTTCATTTGCGATCGCCAATAGGTGGAGCACCGCATTTGTCGAACCTCCAAGGGCATTCGCCAACGTGATCGCATTCTCAAATGCCCCTCTGGTGAGGATGTCGTGAGGACGCAAACCCGTCTTCAACATGTTGATGACGGCCTCTCCGGCACGACGAGCATCATCTTCTCGGCGACGATCAACCGCTGGCGGCGACGCAGAGCCTGGCAAGCTTAGCCCGAGTGCTTCTCCGATAGATGACATCGTGTTGGCGGTGAACATTCCGCCACATGCACCCTCTCCCGGGCAAGCGTTCGACTCGATTGCGTGCAGTTCATCTTCTGAAATCGTTCCTGCCGCGCAGGCGCCGATTGCTTCAAACACGCTGGTGACATCGAGTGCTTTGCCGTTGTGATAGCCGGGCAACGTCGAACCGTTGTAGACGAAGATTCCAGGCAGATCGAGCCGCGCAATCGACATCATCATTCCTGGCATCGACTTATCGCATCCCCCCAGAACGACGACGCCGTCAAGTCGTTCTGCATGGATCACTGCTTCGACAGAGTCACAGATAATTTCTCGACTCACCAGCGAGGCCCGCATGCCCTCGTGTCCCATCGAAATACCGTCGGAAACGGTGATCGTCCCGAATTCGAGTCCGATGCCACCTGATCGCTGGACACCATCTTTGGCGGCTTCCGCGAGCCGACGAAGGCTGAGGTTGCATGGGGTGATCTCATTCCACGACGAGGCGATACCGACTTGAGGCTTGTTCCAATCGTCGTCGGTGAGCCCCACCGCCCGAAGCATCGCTCGAGCTGCTGCCTTTTGAATACCGTCGGTGACGTCGCGCGAACGCGGCTTGATATCTACTGAAGTCTCAGATGGACGATCGCTCATACCACCACGCTAATGCTGACGATGGCTACCACCATCGTCCGAGGCGTTCAGCCTTTGCGTGAATTAAGGATTGCTGTTACTGCCTTACCGTCAGCTTGGCCTCGCGATGCCTTCATGACATGGCCGACAAGGGCACCCATCGCTTTGCCGTCTCCGGCGCAAAACTTTGCCCACGCGTCAGGATCGGCCGCAATTGCGTCGTCGACAAATCCGTCAAGTTCAGATGTATCCATCGCCTCAAACCCACGAGCTGCCGCCATCGCCTTGGGGTCACCGCCACCTTGTTCGACAAGATCGCCAAGCAATGTTTTCGTCTGCGTTGAAGTGAGTTCTCCGCCTACTTCCATTGTGACCAATGCTGCGAGATCAGCGGCTGGCACAGACGGTTCACTGCCTTGCTCAGAGAACGCTTCTTTCACGTGGACAAGCACGCGTTCGGCACCACCACCGATTTCTGCCACCGCTACGACATAGTCGTCTTGGCGACGCTCGACCACCGTTGCGATCGCTTCACTATCGACCGCCTGACCGGTCACTTCTGCAAGACGAGCACGTCGAGCAGCCGGCAACATCGGAAGTTGTGAGCGAACGGTGTTGATCCATTCATCGCCTGGGTCGAGTGGCACGAGGTCAGGGTCAGGAAAATAGCGGTAATCGTCGGCATCTTCTTTGGTGCGAAGGGTGTACGTGCGCCCATCGCCTTCATCCCAATGGCGAGTTTCTTGCTGAATCACTTCACCATCGGAAATCAACGCAACTTGCCGACGTGCCTCGTAATCGATTGCACGCCCAAGCGATCGAACCGAGTTCAC
Organism: Acidimicrobiaceae bacterium; assembly: GCA_012269985.1. Taxonomy (GTDB): domain Bacteria; phylum Actinomycetota; class Acidimicrobiia; order Acidimicrobiales; family Ilumatobacteraceae; genus Casp-actino5. Next base: position 41,184 of record JAAXJF010000031.1, on the reverse strand, counting down.
ATTCTTAATTTCACAGCGGGTGCCGAACTCTTCGCCCGGACGACGAACACTCACGTTTGCGTCGACCCGCATCGAGCCTTCCTCCATGCGTGCATCGGAGGCACCAATTTCAACGAGAATCGCTCGGAGTTCATTGACGTACTGTCGCGCCTGCTCAGGGGTTCTGATATCAGGTCGACTCACGATCTCGACGAGCGGCACGCCGGCACGGTTGAAATCGATGAGCGAGCCCTCGCTTCCATGAATTCGACCCGAACCGCCAATGTGGGTGCTCTTGCCGGTGTCTTCTTCGAGGTGTGCTCGCTCGACGCCGATGACGATGCCGTCAGCAATTTCAAGATGACCGTCAATGTTGAGCGGACGGTCATACTGAGAGATCTGGTACGCCTTCGGCATATCGGGATAGAAGTAATTCTTTCTCGCAAAGGTGCACGACTGAACGGTGCAATTGAGTGCGAGGCCGATTCTCATCGCCAACTCGACAGCCTGACGGTTGAGCACCGGCAAGGCGCCAGGCAGACCGAGCGACACCGGGTCAATATTGGTGTTCGGATCATCTCCAAAACGATTGGGAGAGCCTGAGAACAATTTTGTTTCGGTGGCGAGCTCGACATGCACCTCAAGGCCAACGACCATCTCGAACCCTTCATGGGTCCACGTTGCCGAATCAGACATGGTTACCCCCTGCCGAGCGTTCGAGTTCTGCGGCGACGGCAAACATTGTCGGTTCGCCCATGGCCGGAGCAAGCACTTGAACACCGACCGGAAGGTCGTTCTCGCCTGCACCGAATGGCACGCTCATCGCCGGGTGGCCAATGAGGTTCGATGGAATCGTGTAAGAATCACAGAGGTACATCGCTAGGGGGTCAGAGGTCTTAGAACCGAACGGGAATGCCACGCTCGGCGAAGCTGGCGTCACCAACGCATCGACCGACTCGTACGCCGTAGCGAAGTCTTGAGCCATCAATCGACGAACCTTCAGCGCTTTGCCGTAAAAAGCGTCGTAGTAGCCAGCCGACAGTGCGTAGGTGCCGAGCATGATTCGGCGTTTCACCTCTGGCCCGAACCCCTCACCGCGGGTTGCCATGTACATCGAGTTGGTGTCAGCAGCCTCAACCCGAGAACCGAATCGAACGCCGTCGTAACGAGCCAAATTCGATGATGCTTCGGCGGGAGCGATGAGGTAGTACGCCGTCAGGCCATAGGTGAATGCAGGAATCGTGACGTCGATGATCTCTGCCCCTGCATCTGCGAGCACTTCAAACGCACGATCGACCGAGGCGACAACATCAGCATCGGCGCCACTTGGCAGATCAACAATGCGACCGATACGAAGACCAGCGACGCCACGGTCGAGTGACTCAGACAGCGACGGGAACGGTTTCGGTATCGACGTTGAATCACCGGGGTCGTGCCCGGCCATGCATTCGAGGAGCAGCGCGGCGTCTGCAACGTCATGGGTGAACGGCCCAATCTGGTCAAGGCTGGACGCAAATGCGATCAACCCGAGTCGACTCACAGCCCCGTAGGTGGGCTTGACGCCAACAACCCCGCAAAGGGCCGCAGGTTGACGGATTGAGCCGCCGGTGTCTGAACCGAGCGACATCGCAGAGAACCCTGCAGCAACAGCAGCTGCCGATCCGCCCGACGAGCCTCCCGGCACACGACTCGTGTCGAGCGGGTTTCGTGTAGGGCCGAACGCCGAGTTTTCGGTGCTTGAGCCCATCGCAAATTCATCGAGGTTGGTTTTGCCCACAAACACTGCACCGGCGTCGGCGAGTCGAGACACCACGGTTGCGTCGTATGGAGGGCGCCACCCGTCAAGAATGTTCGACGAGCATGTCGTCGGAATTCCTCGGGTGCAGAGGTTGTCTTTTAGCGCGATCGGCACCCCAGCAAGTGGCCCTACCTGCTCCCCTGCCGCAATTCGTTCATCGACGCGTTCCGCTGATTGCAACGCCTCATCATGAAGCACCAGGTTGAACGCATGGACCTCTTCTTCGCGTTCTTCGATGCGCGCAAGGTGCTGTGACACGACGTCAACCGCAGATGATTCTCCGGTTGAGACCGAGGCTGCAATCGAACGCGCGCTTTGGAACGTGCTCACAGGTCGAGCCCCAAGATTGGCGGCACACCGAATCGGCCGTCGGAGGCATCTGGAGCGGCAGCGAGTACTTCGTTGTGGTCAAGAGTCTCGAGCGGAACGTCATCGCGCAACACATTGACCAATTCGTACGGCTGGGTCATTGGCTCGACATCGTCGAGGTCAAGCGCATCGATATCGGCAAAGTGCGCCATCATTCCCGCAAGACGGGTCGTTGCCTCATCGAGTTCTGCGTCACTCAATTCGAGCCGCGCCAACTTTGCGACCCGCTCAACAGCACCACGATCTATCTGTTCTGACACCCTCTTGAGGCTACCGGTCACCGTTGATGGCGGCCTGCTGCACATCGACTTCTTCGGCGGAGTCGCCAGATGACGATGTCACTGCAAGATAGATCAGCCCACCCACAATCGCGGCGATTGCAACCCACTGATTCCATCGAAGACCCCCGATAACCGAGGCGTCATCGATGCGGAGACCTTCAATCCACAGCCTGCCGAGTCCGTAGCCGCTGACGTACAGCGCAAAGAGTCGTGAACCCGCAAACCGTGGTGACCCACTCAACCGAACCAACCACAGACTGAGGCCCAGGGTCCACATGCTCTCGTACAGAAATGTCGGGTGGAAGGTCGTACCTGATTCGTATGCCGCTGGCAGATGGTCATCATCGATGCGCAATGCCCACGGCAGAGTCGTGGGGCGGCCAAACAATTCTTGGTTGAACCAGTTGCCCCATCGCCCAACAGCTTGAGCGAGCGGAATTGCCGGCGCCGCAGCATGCAAGGTCTCCGCTGTCGAAATTCCAAAGGATCGTGCCCGCAAGACGCCAACGATCGTTCCGAGGAGAACCCCTCCAGGAACTCCAAGACCTCCATGCCAGACCTTCGGGATCTCGCTGAGATTTCCCGAGAAACGGTCCCATTCAGTAACGACGTGATACAAGCGGGCGCCGACGAGACCCGCTCCAACGCCCCATATACCGATCGACGCTGCTGCTTCTGATCCACCCGTCTTGAATCGCTCAAGTCCACTACCAAGTCGCCGTACTGCGAGAACCACGCCGACCGCAATGAGAAACCCGTACACCCGCAACTCGATAGGCCCTATCGACAGACTTGACCAAGACGGTGAGGGAATCGATGCGAACATACCGGTGGCTCAACGATCAGTGTGCGAGTTCTGAAATGAACGCGAGCGACTTCTCAACGATCAACGCTTTGTCGTAGTCCTGTGTTGCAACGTGATACGACTTCTTCAACCACACATGGTCAACACTTCCGCCGTATGTCGCCGCGAGATGCGAACTGTCAGCAGGGTCAACAACATGGTCTTGTTCTGAGGTGAAGAGAAGTAACGGCACCTCGAGATCTCCCCACTGTTCCCATCGAGGTTGAACACCCTCAAAGAACATTGACCGAAGAGGCACCAGTGGGGTGCCTTCGTAGGCGGTTTCAAACGATTCTGGATCAGCAATGTCTGAGCCAACTCCGGGAAGAATCTCCATGCCGTCCGCGATGAGTTCTTCAACCATCTCGACCTCTTCAGGTGATCTCATTCGTGCGACCGGGTTGACACAGATAAAGCCAGCGGCCGAGCGTGCACCTCCTACAGAGAGCGTGAGAAGACCGCCCATTGAGAGTCCGGCGACAACCACTCGCTCACATCGGTCGGCAAGGGCGTCAAACGCCTGGAGAGCGGTGCCAAACCAGTCATCCCAACCTGTTGTCATCATGTCATCAACCGTTGTGCCGTGGCCTGGCAAACGGGGCATTTCAACGTCGTAGCCCTCGGCAATTGCCGCTTCCGCAAGAATTCGTACCGAAGACGGATTACCCGTGAAGCCGTGCAATACGAGCACGCCGGTCGTCGAACCAGCAACATGAGACAGTGGTTCTGCGCCCGGAATAATCGATGGAGTCGACGAAGTGTGGTCAGCCATCTCTCCATTCTGCCTGAGAGATCGCATAGACAAACCGCACTGTCAACTCCGTAACCTTTCATATGTGGAGTCACCACCACCTCGATCCCCTCGCCGCGCCGCCAACTTTTCTTCACTCGCGGCGCTCACCCCGCTACTGGTGCTGTTGCCGTTTTCACTGATTTCACTGCGGCTTATCTGGATTCCCTTCAACCCAGTGCTCAACTTGTTCGGTATTTCGGTCACGTTTTGGTTGCTACCGATCGTCTGGATGGCGGGTGCCGGTGTGCTCTTTGTCCGATTCGCTCAAACACTTCTCCTCACTCCTGCTCTCGGCGCTCGGGCGTTGACCATTGAAGAAAGTTCGGTCGCTCAACCCGTCTGGCAAGAGGTTGCAACGGCAGCAGGAATTAATCCTGACAAATTCGTGCTGCGGGTTATTGATGCTGACGAACTCAATGCGTTTGCCTGTGGGGGGCATCTCGTGGTGACAACCTCATTCTCTCTGCAACACCTTGGGCCCCGTGAACTCGCCGGTGTGTTCGCTCACGAACTCTCGCACCACCTCGGCTTGCACACGGTCTCGCTCACCTTGATCCACTGGTTTTCGCTGCCGATCATTGCTCTTGCCCGTGTGGGGTTTGCCGTGAAGAACGTGGCGAGAGCCGCAACTGACACCTTTGTCGCCCATTCCTCTGCACTCACCGCTCTTGGCAGGGTCGTCTCGGCAATCCTCACTACGGTGTCATGGGTCTTCCTGATCGTGCTCTACGCCAGCGATGCCGTCGGCAATCTTGTCGGACATCGATCAGAGTTCGACGCCGATCAACGAAGCGTTCGACTCGGCTATGGCCGCGAACTCGCAAGTGCGCTCAACACCGTCATCGCTCACGGAGGAGGTCAGCGCAGCATCGGGTGGCGTCAACGACTCAATGCCTCCCACCCACCGGCCCGCACCCGAGTGGCGCGGATTGAGGCCACCCTCCGTCATCCGTCGGGCATCTGATCGCGTCTGCTGCTAACCGCTGGCGATATCGGCGAACGTGGCATCGGTGAGGAATGCAAGATCGTTGGGGTCGACCGCAACATCGAGACCTCGCCGGCCACCACTCACGTAGATCTCGTCATACAACTGCGCAGTTTCATCGATGACTGTTCTCAGGCGTCGGCGCTGCGCAATTGGCGAGATTCCTCCAACCAGGTACCCGGTCGATCGCTCAGCCCGATTAGGGGGGCACATTTCTGCGCGCTTTGCACCAACTGCCTGCGCAAAGAGTTTCAGCGAGAGCTGACCGCTGACCGGAACGACTGCGCACATTTCTTCTTCACCCACAAGCACGATAAGAGTCTTGAACACCTGATCTGAGTCGAGTCCGAGCAGGTCTGCCGCCTCGAGACCGAAATTGGAATTTGCCGGGTCGTGGTCATATTCGCAGAGCCGAAACGCCATTGAGGTGCTCGTCATCAGCTTCACCGCCGGCGTCATAGTCCACGACTCCTCACACCAGCACGATACGGTCAAAGGTTGTGAGAATGTCTATCGAACCACCTACCGACCGTTCGGCATATGACTTCTCGCATCGCATTCGCGTTCGATTTGCTGAAACCGATGCAATGGGCATCGTTCACCACAGCAGATACCTCCCCTACCTCGAGGAAGCCCGGGTGGAATATCTCCGCCATATCGGCCACCCCTATCACGAGATTCGGGCGGAGGGCGTTGACATGGCGGTGCTGGAAGCAGGGGTGCAATACCGTCAGCCGTTGAAGTTTGACGATGTGGTTGACGTGCACGTGGCAATGGGGCCGATCACTCGGGCCACCTTCCAGATGGTGTACCTGCTCACCGTCGATGAGGTCGTCCACTCGACGGGCATCACCGTTCACGGCGCAGTCACGCCTGAAGGACGACCCACACGGCTACCTGCCTGGCTGCGCGGTTTCTCAAACGAGGCGCCTGGCACGTAGCGTCTGGGTGTGCGTTCACCTAAAGACTTCTTCCGCCCGCTCGCCGTCGGCGCCCCTGAACCCGTTCGCGAGATTCCGTTTCGGCCTAGCCGAATGCTTCATTTCTTCCCGCCAAATAACGAGAAGATGCGCAGCAAAGTTCCGTCGCTCGTCGGCAAGGTCGATGTGCTTGTCGCCAACCTGGAAGACGGCGTGCCGATGGCAGAAAAAGATGCAGCCCGTGCCGGGCTCGTCGATGTCGCTCAGAATGTTGATTTCGGTTCGACGCAATTATGGACTCGGGTGAACAGTCTTGATTCGCCATGGTGTCTCGCTGACATCCGTGCCGCCGTTATCGAAGCAGGGCATGCGGTCGACGTCATCATTCTCCCCAAGGTTGAAGGCGCCGAAGACATCCATTATGCCGATCGCCTGATTGCGCAGTTGGAGGCCGAAGCTGGACTCACCCGGCCCATCCTGCTGCACGCAATTCTGGAGACCGCTCGCGGTGTGGCAAATGTGGAGGAAATCTGTCTGGCCTCACCACGCATGCAAGGACTCTCACTCGGCCCGGCCGATCTCGCTGCGAACCGCCGCATGAAGACCACTCGAGTTGGTGGAGGACACCCCGATTACCTCGTGCGGTCTGATCCTGACCCTGACAGCCCAGATGCTGACCGAGCAACATTCCAGCAGGACCTTTGGCACTACACGATCGCCCGTATGGTCGACGCATGTGTGATGGCTGGCATCTTGCCGTATTACGGACCATTCGGTGATATTCGTGACACCACGGCGTGCGCGGACCAGTTCCGCAATGCCTATTTGCTTGGATGTGTTGGGGCATGGAGCCTGCACCCTGACCAGATCGCCGTCGCAAAAGAAGTGTTCTCGCCATCGGCTGAACAAGTGGCTCACGCCCGACGCGTGATCGACGCAATGGGGGACGGCACCGGCGCCATCATGCTCGACGGCAAGATGGAAGATGACGCATCGGTCAAGCAATGCCAGGTCGTCGTTCGCCTTGCCGAGCAACTCGCAGCAAGCGACCCTGAATTAGCCGCCCTTTACGAGATGGGATCTTGACATGTCGTCATTACGGCCACGCCGATCGGTTCTCTACATGCCTGCAGCAAACGAGCGAGCGCTCGAAAAGGCAAAGACCATTGCAGCCGACGCCATCATCTTCGATCTCGAAGACGCCGTCGCCCCTGATGCAAAGGAGGCAGCCCGTGAAAATGCAGTTGCTGCCGCCACTTCAGGTGACTATGGCCGCCGAGAGCTGACGATTCGCTGCAACGGTCTTGACACGCCGTGGGGAGCAGCCGACATTGCAGCAGCTGCCGGGTCATCGGCTGCTGCCGTCGTCATTCCGAAGGTGACATCCACCGATCACCTCAACGAAGTCGATGCCCAACTCGGAGCAGCCGGCGCACCCGACGACATGACGATCTGGGCGATGGTCGAAACCCCGACAGCGATCTTTGATATTCGATCGATTGCAGCTCACCCTCGGGTCAATGTGCTCGTCATGGGAACAAACGACCTCATCAAAGAGCTGCGCGCCGAACAGCACGCTGACCGGGGCCCGTTGATTCCCCACCTCGCAAGGGCGCTTCTCGGAGCTCGAGAAGCCGACAAGGTCATTCTCGACGGCGTCTACAACGACGTGAAAAATCCGGAAGGGTTCCTAGCTGAAGCACAGCAAGGTCGGGCATTTGGCTTCGATGGTAAAACCCTCATTCACCCGACCCAAGTTGAACCGGCAAATGATGTGTGGGCCCCGTCTGAGGCTGACATCGACTACTCACAGCGAGTGATCGAAGCGTTTGATGAAGCGGTAAGCGAAGGGCGTGGAGTGATCACTGTCGATGGTCGAATGATCGAAAACCTTCACGTCGACAATGCTCGACGGGTCCTTGCGACCGCCGCCGCAATCGCAGAACTCAACGGCTAATTACGACGCGCTGTCGCCTGAGAGGCGGCGACCGATCTCAACGATGCGTTCGCTCGCATTGTTCGCATCATCGCCCTGTTCTGCGAGCAACATCGACCGGTCTTTCTCGGCCTCACGTTCCGCACGAGCCGTATCAGCGCGAGCGATTGCCGCTTCGGTGCCGTGTACGTGAATGCATTCGGCCCCTTCGACAAGCGCTCCAACCATTTCATCTTCAGGTACGACGGCTACGTTACGACCTTTAATAAACAGATGGCCTCGCTTGTTTCCTGCAGCGATTCCAAGGTCGGCCTCTCGTGCTTCGCCTGGTCCGTTCACGACACATCCCATCACCGCTACCTGCAAAGGAAGTTGACCTTCACCAAATGACTCAATCGCTTTTTGGGCAACTTCGATGACATCAACTTATGATAGAAAACATGATTGAAATGCAATGAGATCAACATTCTTTCGCTCGCGAAGCCCGAGCGCCTCAAGTAGTTAGCGGCCTGCACGAGCCTCCTCGACCGGGTCGGCCGTCAGTGAATACCGAATGGTGTCACCAATGCCCTCCATGAGAAGCGTCGAAATCCCCGCGGTGGCTTTCACCAGCCCTGCGGGCGGCGGGCCTGCTTCAGTTACTCCGAGATGCAACGGATGGTCGGTCACCTCTGCGAGTTGCCGGTAGGCCTCGACCATCAACGGGACACTCGATGCCTTGACCGAGATCTTCACGAGATCAAAATCGACCTCCGCGAAATACTCGAGTTCTCTCTGCGCAGACTCGACCATGGCCTCAGGCGTTGCTCCTCCGTGCTTCTCATAAAGGTCAGGGTCGAGTGATCCTGCATTAACGCCGATGCGAATCGGCACGCCCCGATCTCGACATTCACTCGCAACTGCCTTGATGTGTTCTGGTCGGCGAATGTTTCCCGGGTTGAGTCGCAGCCCGTGCACTCCTGCATCTAACGCAGCAAGTGCCATCTTGTATTGGTGGTGGATGTCGGCAATCACCGGAATCGGTGAACGAGGAACGATCTGAGCGAGGCCGACCGCGGCCTCCGGTTCGTTGCAGGTACACCGAATGATGTCGCATCCGGCTGCGGCGAGCGCATAGATCTGTTGCAGTGTTCCTTCAACGTCAGCGGTTTTTGTCACCGTCATCGACTGCACCGTGATCGGTGAGTCACCGCCAACTGGGACGCCGCCAACGTTGATCATCCGAGATGGGCGACGTTCCCCTGACCATCCTTTGACTTCCATCAGGTTCTCCTCACCGAATCGGGTTGACGATGTCGAGGTACAGACCGGACATAAACATGAATGCAAGCATCGCTACCACCGCCATTGTCAAAGGAACAAGCCGGGCGACATCGGCGTGATATCTCGAGCGCGTTCGGCCTTCTCGAGCACGCTCGTACGTCGCAATCGCAGCATGACCACCGTCGAGTGGCAGGAGGGGGAACAGGTTGAACACTCCGACGAAGACATTCAAGAACGCCAACAATTCGATAATGCCTGCGAAGCCTCCCGACTGCCCAACGTCATCACTCACCGCAGTGATGCCAACCAGCGTCGTCGGTCTCGTCATCGGATCGGCATTATCACCCGACAGGTGGGCTATGACGTTCGCCGGATTTAACACGGTGACGACACCCTTCACCGACATCCACATCTGATCGACCATGGCGGTGACCGAATGCCACGGTGCTGACCACCATGCACGTTGCTCGAGCGCTACCGGCATCACCGTCGAAACACCCAAAAACGCTGATGAGCCATCTCCGCCAACGAGTGCGTTCGAGCCGAGTGTGGCCTTAACCACCATTTCGACGCCTGCACGCTCGATTGCAATGTCAACTGCAGATCCTGGTTCAAATGACCTCACCACGTCACCGAGAGCACTGTCGACCACCTCACGACCGTCGACGCTCAAAATCACATCGCCGGGCAGTACGACGCCTGTCGCTGGCATCTCTTCGCCGACTGACATCACTTCCGCGCCCGGCAACACCACCGCCTCACCCCGGGTCGTGAAGACCGCTGAAAGCAGCACCAGTGCCAACAAAAAGTGCATGAGCGAGCCCGCAGTAATGACGAGCATTCGCTTTGGATACGACTTCGACCGGTAAGTCTGTTCTTCGTCAGCATTGTCGACGTCGTCCATCATGTTCATGCCGACGATGCGAACAAAAGCCCCGAGTGGCAACGCCCGAACACCGAACTCGGTCGACCGATGATGCATGCTCCACACGCGTGGTCCGAAGCCCACAAAGAACTGGGTCACTTTCATTCCGCTCCAACGCGCCGTTGAGTAATGACCGACCTCGTGGAGCACGATGGAGAGCAACAGCCCAACTGCGAACACGAACCACCAAATGTTTGCGACCGCAAGGGCAACAAAAATCCCAATGAGTACGACGAGGCCGATGATGCCCGAGCCCTTCTCATCGGGCGGTCGCTCACCAACCGCCCCACCAGCAACTACCTCTGATACGAAACGCGAAGGTGCAGTCGGTGCGGGCCACGCAGCAGGGGGCGTTGACTCTGGTTTCAAGTGCTCAGACATGATTGCTCTTACGCAAGCATGCCACTGATCACACGCCTTGCGTCCTCACGAGCGCGACGATCGGCATCAATAACTTCGTCCACCGTTGATGGCTGTGAAAGCTCTGTTGCGTCGAGCACCGCTGCGGAGACATCGTGGATCTGAGCCCATGTGATTTCGCCATCGATAAACGCATCGACGGCAATTTCGTTGGCTGCTGAAATCACTGCAGGTGCAGTGCCGCCTGCGCGCCCTGCGGCATAGGCAAGATCGAGACATTTGAATGTACTCCGATCTGGTGGCTCGAAATTCAACTGCGAAAGTTGTGTCCAATCGATCGTTCCGAACGGTGTCCCAAGGCGGTGAGGCCACCCGAGTGCGTACCCAATTGGGAGCCGCATGTCGGGCATCGACAGTTGAGCGATCGTCGAACCATCGATGAATTCAACCATCGAGTGCACCACCGACTGCGGGTGAACGACCACGTCAATCTCATCGAATGGGGTACCGAACAGTTCGTGCGCTTCAATGACCTCGAGGCCCTTATTCATCAATGTTGATGAATCGATCGTGATCTTTGGCCCCATCGACCACGTCGGATGGCGTAGCGCCTCGTCGACCGTCACATTCGCGAGCTCTGCTGCCAAACGGCCCCGAAACGGGCCGCCGCTTGCCGTCAGTACTAACCGAGAGACCTCTCGGTTAGTGTCGATCGATGAGCGAAGGCATTGGTGTAACGCACAGTGTTCAGAGTCGACCGGCACGAGTTCTGCACCGTCAACCTCACGCAACGGCTGCACTACGGGCCCCGCGGCAATCAGACTTTCTTTGTTGGCAAGTCCAAGTCGACGTCCGTTCGACAGTGTTGCCATGGTGACAGGAAGACCGGCAAAACCCACGACCCCGTTGATTACGACATCAGCAATGTCGCACATCTCTGTCGCATCTGCCACGACCTCGATCTCGCTCAGCCCCGATAGTGCTTCGCTCACTTCGTTTCGCGCTGTGGGGTCAGCTACTGCGACAATCGCTGGCCGAAAGGTCTTGGCCTGCTCGATAATGACTGCAGCTGAGCGTCCAGTCGAAAGACCGACGACATCAAATGCATCGGGGTCAGCCGAAATGATCTCGAGGGTTTGGCCGCCAATCGAACCGGTAGAACCCGCAACTGCGACCCGAATAGGAGCCATCTTGGTGATTGGCTATCAGCCAGCCCACGGCTCAAGAATGAGCGTCAAGTAGTAGACGATCGGCAGCGTCAGCAAGAAGCCATCAAAGCGGTCAAGTACCCCACCGTGCCCCTTCACCAATGATCCGAAATCTTTCACGCCGAGATTCCGCTTAAACATCGACTCGACGAGATCTCCCATCGGGGCAAAAATCGAGACCACAATCGCGAGCAACAGCAGATCACCTGTGCTGTCCCACGTGGTATTCCATCCCCCGATACCGACCACGATGAGCACCACGATTGTGAGCAACGCCCCACCGATAAAGCCTTCGACGGTCTTCCCGGGAGAAATCCATGAGCGCAGAGGTGTGCGGCCGGCTGCTGCACCAACGAACAGTGCACCAACATCATTCGCAACCACTGCGAGGGCGAGCATGAAAAGGGTGTCGGTACCGTTATCAGCCCGCAGCACCTCCCCCGTGGTTGAGAAACGAAGAATCAATCCGGCGTATGCACCAGCAAGCCCGACCCACACGATGGGCAACGTCGTGATCGACACATTTGGAAGCGGACCGATGTCGACTGACCGTGCCCCGATATAGGTGCCTGCAGAGGCGATGAATGCGAAGATAATGACGAGTGGGAGGGCACCGTCACCTTGCCAATACGCAGCAATCGGCGCGATCACACATGCGACAATTCCAGGAACGACCGCCGGCCGGTAGCCCCTCTCGGTCACCTTGTCGTAGAACTCGACAGCGGCAAGTCCTAACACGACGGCAACGAGTACGAGAGCTGCCCACGGGCGATAGACCAGCGTCCCGACGAAAATTGCAACGAGCAGAATGCCAACGGCCGTTGCGACCGGCAAATCGCGACCACTCGACGCCGGAGCACCTGGTCGAGGGGCGGAGGCTTTCGACTTTCCAGCAGCACGTCGACGAGTACCGCCCGAATCTTCTCGAACCGCGGCCTGTGACTCTGGCATCGGGCGATCAATCCCGGATGGGTCGGTTCCGATCACGATCCGGCTCTGCTGACCTGTGGAGGAACCCGCCGAGTCTGCCGGCTCGTCGAATGTGCCAACCGCCGGCGATTCACGCGTCGGCTCAGGGCTGTCGCCCGACTGCCATACGGGCTGCTCAGCGGTAAACGTCGCCCACAGATCGTCTTCTGACCGACCGGTTGGCACATCATCGTCAAGAATTCCGAGATCGTCATCGTCAAATGAGCGAACGGGTGCACGCTCTTCGGTATCTTCGGCCGACTCATCGGCACGAGAGATCCCTCCCGACGGCGCCTCAGTCCAATGCGGTAGAGGCCCCGACTCGTCGTCGAATGAAAAAGTTGGCGTGGCCTGCCGGTCTTCTGATGTCGACTCGTCGTCTGACTTACGACGATCAGGGCCATCAAACAACGAGCCTGAATCGCCCCACATGTCATCACTCATTGTTCATCACCTCTCTAGACCTCGAGGAGCTCAGCTTCTTTACGGCCGAGTCCTTGGTCGATTCGCTCCACGTGCTCGTGGGTGTACTTATCAAGTTCTTTTTCTGCACGATCAAGATCATCAGCAGAAATATCGCCGTCTTTCTCGGCTGCCTCGAGCGACTTCCGTGCATCACGTCGGATATTTCGAACGGCGATTCGGCCGTCTTCAGCCATATTTTTCGCCACTTTCACATAGTCGCGCCGGCGTTCTTCGGTGAGCGCTGGAAAATTGAGGCGAATGACGACACCATCGTTGTTCGGTGCGACTCCCAGATCGCTTTCCCTAATCGATTTCTCGACTGCGGGGAGAGACGCCCGGTCGTGCGGCTTGATCAGCAGTTGGCGTGCCTCAGGAACTTGAATCGATGCCAACTGCTGCAACGGAACGTGTGCTCCGTAGTACTCGACTTGCAACTGCTCGACGAGCGCAGGAGCGGCTCGGCCGGTGCGCACCGTAGCGAACTGCGATTGCACGTGGAGCACGGCTTTTTCCATCTTGTCGATGGCTTCGAGAATGGTCTCGTCGATCACCCTTCTAGCGTACCCACCCGCTGCAGCCCGTTGGGGGCAACGTGAAAATGTTAGGACGGCGTTCGGATTAGACGTCGTGCACCATGGTGCCAACCGAGTCGCCGCACAAGATCGACCGAAGCGCTCCGGGAGCCGTCATATCAAACACGACAATCGGAATCGAGTTATCACGGCAGAACGCAATAGCCGTGGCGTCCATGACTTTGAGGTTCTTTGTCATGACCTCCATGTAGCCAACCTCGTCGTACTTCACCGCTGACTCATCAACACGGGGATCAGCGTCGTACACGCCGTCAACACCCGAATGTGTTCCCTTCAACAGGGCATCAGCTTCGATTTCTGCTGCCCGCAGTGCTGCGGCGGTATCGGTGGTGAAAAACGGGTTTCCGGTACCGGCGGCAAAGATAACGACACGCCCCTTCTCGAGGTGGCGAACCGCTCGACGACGAATGTAAGCCTCAGCGATTCTCGGCATCTCGATCGCAGACTGCACACGAGTTGGTTGCCCTTGGCGCTCAAGCGCGTCCTGAAGGGCCAGCGCGTTCATCACTGTGCCCAGCATGCCGATGTGATCGCTCTGAGTGGCGTCCATGCCTTCCATTGCGCCGGTGCGGCCGCGCCAGAAATTTCCGCCACCAACGACGACTGCGACATCAACACCAAGGTTCTGCCGAAGGTCAATAATCTCTCGGGCAGTCGCATCGAGGGTCGGGCCGTCAAGTCCGCGACCCGATGGTCCAGCCAGTGCCTCACCTGAAGGCTTAAAGACGATCCGTCGCCATCGTGGGGTGGTCGTCGAATCGTCGCTCATTTAAGAATTATCTCAGCCGACCTCAACCTGAGCGAACCGGACGATCTCGGCCGACCCAATCACCTGCTGAATCGACTGCTTGTCGTCTTTGGCAAATGGTTGCTCGAGGAGGCACACATCTTTGAAAAACCCGCCAATGCGGCCTTCAACGATCTTTTCGATCGCTTGCTCTGGCTTACCCTCGTTGCGTGTGATTGTTTCGAGCGTTGAGCGCTCGGTCGCGACCACATCGGCAGGAACATCTTCCCGGTTGAGGTACTGCGGGCGTGCGAACGCAATGTGGACAGCGATGTCATGGGCAAGTTCGTCACTCGCGCCTGCCATCTCAACGAGAACACCGTTGACCCCTCGGCCACCCTGAATGTGCTCGTAGTGTCCAATGGTGTTGCCGTCAGCAGCAACCATGTGCACAACGTTGCCAAGTTCGATCTTTTCTTTGAGGAGAATACGAAGCTCCTCAATTTGAGTTTCACGGCTTGCAACTGCATCGGCTCCTCCTGCCAGCACCGACTTCAGCAATTCAGCGGCCTCGTTGAGGAAGTGCTCGCTACCGGCGACGAAGTCGGTCTCGCACTTCAACTGGACCATCGCAGCGGTCGAGCCCTCAATACCGAGGGCAACCAGACCTTGGTTGTTTTCTCGGTCGTCGCGCTTTGCGCTTGCCGCCAACCCCTTCTCTCGCAGGTACTGCTTGGCAGCCTCAATATCACCCGATGATTCTTCGAGTGCCTTCTTGCAGTCCATCATGCCGGCGCCGGTTGATTCGCGCAGCGCCTTCACGTCTTGTGCGGTAAATGACATCTGTCAGCCTCTCTTCAGATCGTTTCAGGATTCAGCCGAAGTATCAGCTTCCGCGGTCTCTTCGGCAGCTGGTTCGTCGGCAGGTGCTTCCGCTGAATCGGCCGCGGCATCATCAGCGGCCTTCTTGTCCTCCATCCGAGCCTCTCGCTCAGCCTGGCCGCGAGCGGCGGCGGCACGAGCCTCAGCCTGTGCCTGAGCAAACGCTGCCTCTTCTTCAGGGGTGCGCTCTTTCGGCTCTGGTGTGGCAGGAGCTGCCTGCGGGCGGCGTGATGCTATGTATTGACCTTCGAGAACGGCTTCTGCGATCACGTTCGCGAACAATGCGTTGGCACGAATCGCATCGTCGTTTCCAGGAAGCGGGAACTGAATGGAATCTGGGTCAACGTTGGTGTCGACAACTGCAACAACAGGAATTCCGAGTTTGTTTGCCTCGGTGACCGCGATGTGCTCTTTCATCGTGTCGAGAACAAAAATCGCTTCCGGTGCCTTCTTCATCGAACGGAGACCACCGAGGTTGCGCTGCAACTTGGTGAGTTCGCGGTCGAGAAGCAACGCTTCTTTCTTAATCATGAGATCGAACTCGCCGATTTCTTTCTGGCGCTCAAGTTCGAGCATCTTGTTGACGCGCAGGGAAATGGTGCCAAAGTTCGTCAGCATTCCGCCGAGCCAACGCTCGTTGACATACGGCATTCCGCAACGATCCGCAGCCTCGCGAACGGGGTCTTGGGCCTGCTTCTTCGTTCCGACGAAGAGCACGTTGCCGCCGTCGGCCACGAGGTCACGAAGGAAGTTGTAGGCCGTCTCGACGCGATTCAACGTTTGGTCGAGATCAATGATGTAAATTCCGTTGCGCTCACCGAAGATGAAGCGACGCATTTTTGGGTTCCAGCGTCGGGTCTGGTGGCCGAAGTGCGCACCTGCCTCAATCATCTGACGCATGCTGATGAGAGCCATGAAAGTCTCCTATGTGGGTTGCGGTTAGGTTCACGTCAGGGCGCCGTAACGACCGCAAAAGACGGGAACATGTCGTATCTCGAGTGACCCGAATGCTCGGGTGCTGTCCGGTTGGTAAGCCATCCGACACGCTATCGGCGAGTGGCCGAAATATCACCGGGCTCATCAGGCGAACACGACGCCCCTGGCTTCGTTCCCCGACTGGGCAGCATATTCAAGGCCGCGGTTTCCTGAGCACCAACGATACGGTGGCGGCCGAAACGGATCGATGATGGGCCGATTGACGGGAGGGCGCCAGCAACCAAGCCTTCCATGCGGAACGACGCCGGTCAGTACAGGTTGATCAATGGATTTCTCGACATAACTTCAAGCCATTTGTTCTTCGGCGTCAGGTCGAAGCCGATCGGAATCTCGAGCTAGCGGGTAGTTCGAAACAGGAATGCTCCTGCCCGCAAACACCGAGATGACCACATCGACACGGGCGGTCACGATTGACCCAGTCGACGCGCTACAGGTGCCCGGCTGCCCGCATTCGAGAACGAAGTCGCAACACCGACTGGGCATGCAATTGCGATACACGAGACTCGGTGACATCGAGAATCTCCGCAATGTCGGCGAGCGTCAAGTTCTCGTCGTAATACAGAGAGAGAACGAGGCGCTCCCGCTCTGGAAGTTCGCGCATCACCTGTCGAATAATGGAACGAAGCTCTTCGGCTTCGACAGCCACGACCGGGGTATGTGACCCATCGAGCGCGTCTGCCTCGGGTTCGAAACCCATCGAGATTGCTCTGTCGAGCGTGCCGACCGTGGTTGCTGCAATTTCGGATAGCCACGTTGCGAGCTCGTCGATCGAAATCTCGAGGTGTGTAGCGAGTTCGTCTTCGCTCGGAGAACGGCCGAGTTCTCGCTCGAGCTCTGTTAACGCCTGTTCGATGCGGCGACCTCTGGTGCGGACCGTTCTTGGAACCCAGTCGAGTTCGCGAAGGCCATCGTAAATCGCGCCTCGGATTCGCGGTGCTGCATATGTCTCGAATTTGACCCCGTGAGAGGGGTCGAACTTTTCGATCGCATCGATCAATCCGAACACCCCGTAGCCGACCAAGTCGGCTGGGTCGACTGAACGAGGAAGGCCCGAACCAACTCGACCAGCGACAAACTTGACCAGCGGTGAGTAGTGCACAATGAGGTGGTCTCGTGCCGACGACGCCCGCCTGCGATTCCAGCGATTCCATTGCTCCGCTAGCTCGGTGGCAGCATCGACGAGACCTGGGCGCTGTCCGGCCGGGGGTGGAGGCGGAGGTGTCATGCTCGTGGGTGCGATTGGCGATAGGCCGCCGTGAGCCGCTCTTTGCTGACGTGCGTGTAACGCTGGGTGGTCGCAACATCGGCATGCCCAAGAAGCTCTTGAACGGCTCGGAGATCGGCGCCGCCATCGAGAAGATGGGTAGCAAAAGTGTGACGGAGCGCGTGCGGATGGGTTGGTGTTGCACTTCGGCGATCAAGAATGCGTCGAACATCACGTGATGTCAGCCGTCGGCCACGCTCGTTGGTGAACAGTGCGTCACCGGCCTCGGAAGGAGCGACTTCGTGTCGAATCTCACACCATGCTGCGACGGCATCGCAGGCGGGCTCACCAATCGGAACTCGCCGCTCTTTCGAACCTTTTCCCCACACGCGCAATGCATGATGGTCGAGGTCGAGTGATGACCCGTCGAGCGAACAGAGTTCGGCGACACGCAAGCCTGACCCGTAGAGCAATTCGAGCACTGCGTCATCTCGCCGACGACGCCAAAGGGGTTCCTCAGGGTCATCGGCGGGTTCAAGAAGATGCTCAAGATCTCGCCGATCGAGCACTTTCGGCAGACGACCAGTTCCACCGCTGACCTGTACCCCAAGGGTGGGGTCGGTGTCGGCAACATCGTGACGGAGTGCCCACCTGAAATACCGTCGAATCGATGCGATCTTTCTCGCAATGCTTCGTTGCGCGTATTGCCGGGTCGAGAGATGAGCGACGTAGCGACGGACATTCGTTCGGTTGACTGAGGAGGGATCGTTGATGTTCATCCGTGAGATGAATTCGGCAAACATTCGGAGATCGGTTCGATAGGCCTCGAGGGTTCGTTCAGACAGTGAAGTCAATGACGCAATAAACCGGTCGATCTGCCACAGATCGACCTGGTTCGACTCGGTCGTTGGATCGATGTCCACGTAGACGAGGGTATTCGCTCATCAGAGCTCTCCACCGGACACCAACATCGAAAAACCTCGCAGGCCTCGACCCACGTGAACCTCGACTTGAACCGAGAAGCCACGTGTACCGAGGATAATTGCCGACGACACGGATGCAATCAGATGCAATCACGGGAAGAGTCTTTCGCAGATGTGCGGAATGAGGTGCACCACCCGGTGGGTGGCGGCAATCGAAGGAGCCATTGTGTAACACTCGTTTTGTGCAGAGGAAACGTCTTGGTTCGATTGCAACCATCGTTGGATTCGCAATGACAACTCTTTCTGCCTGTGGAGAGGCCACACCTGTTCCTGATGCGGCCGCCTTCTGCGAGGAACTTCGAAGCAACCGGTCAGCAATCGTTGCCGCAACGGTTAACAGCGATCTCGAACTCACCGCAACCCTTGAGCTCTACCGACGCTTACAGACGCTTGCGCCGTTGGCTGTTGCTCAAGAGTGGTCAAACGTGCTCCAGGCAATCGAGACTGCGAACACCGTTGTTCCTGGCGACCCGGGCAGCATCCAACGTGTTGCCGCCGCCGCCTACCAAAGTGAATTTTCTGCACTCACGATCCGTGAGTGGGCGATGGCATCATGCGAGGTCGACCTCGGACCAGTTACGACTTTGGTCCCGCACGACGCTCCTGAGCCTGCAACGCCGGTAGGCGCAGCAGACTAAACGTCAGACGATTTCACCTCGACGCAGGATCACGTTGTCGCAAAGGCCATATTCTTTAGCCTGCTCAGCAGTAAACCAACGATCGCGCTCGGAGTCTTCTTGAATCTGCTCGAGAGGTTGCCCCGAATGCTCTGCAATGAGTTGAGCCATACGAAGCTTGGTGTAGGCGAGCTGCTCAGCCTGAATCGCGATATCGGCTGCCTGACCGCGAAGACCCGCCAATGGCTGGTGCATCATGATGCGGGCATTCGGAAGGCTGTAACGCTTACCAGCGGCTCCCGCCGTCAGCAGGAACTGGCCCATCGAGGCGGCGAGGCCGAGGCAGACAGTCGCCACATCACAAGAAACGAACTGCATCGTGTCGTAAATTGCCATACCTGCAGTCACCGATCCGCCGGGCGAATTGATGTACAACCAAATATCACTGTTTGGATCTTCGCCTTCGAGATACAGCAATTGGGCGCAGAGCTGATTCGCAATCTCATCGTTCACGTCAGAACCGAGCAGAACAACACGATTCTTCAGCAATCGGTTAAACACATCACTTCGCGGGTCGATACCACCCTCTAGTGCGGATGGGCTTAGATGAACGTTGTCGCCGGACATGGGGCTAAGGCTACCCCGACTTACGCTCAGGCTCAGCGTGCAGCTCCGGAAAGCAGTACAACAATTGGCCGATCATCAAGCGTGCCGGCGGCGCTCTCACCAAGGGCGCCAGCTACACCGGCGGTTCCCGTCGCCGAAGTCGGAGGTCCTGATGTGTTGACCAGCTCATGAGCGTGGACAATCTCTGATTCAGCAGCGACGACAGATCGGCCTGAAGATCTCTCAATGGCACGACCAATGCTGATCCAGTCGTACGTTTCATCGTCGAGAATTCCGTCGGCCAACGAGTGAGGTGACTCCCACGGCTGCATGAGTTCAGCCCAGTGAAGTTCCGGAGCATCAACTCCAGATGCCGCTTGCAAGGCGCGGTGGAGGGGCGCACAGCCCTCGGCTTGCACAACGACAAGTGGGACATCATCACCGAGACCGAGCGCAAGCGATGTTGCAAGGGCACCTCCTCCGACCTGAACAAATACCGCCTGCGGGGCTACCTCAACGTCGTTCAATTGATCGTGAAGCTCCCAGCCAATGGTTCGACCACCATCTAGGCACCACGCATTTGCTGGACCCTGGACGCTGAAGGGGATTGCCCCCTGCGACACCGCCTCTCTAAACGCGCTCATGGCGGGATCGCCTGCAGCACCGGCAATTCGTTCACAACGGTTGACCTCAGCGCCAAGGGCATCAAGACCACTACCGAACGCGTCATCCATCCACGTCGGAACGAACACTCGCAACGGCCATTCTTGCCAACTCGCAACCGTTGCGGCAGCTAGCGCCGCATTCCCACACGACGAGATCGCAAGTGGTGGCCGCTCGGTCAGCATGCCGAGTTGTTCAGCAGCGATGAGGTGCAACATGATGCCGACGAGATGGCGAGATTTATGAGATCCGCTTACTCCGACCGTCTCATTTTTCGCCCACACCGAACGACCAATGACATCGCTCAGCCCATCGTGCGGTTGAAGAGGGGTGACGCTGAATTGCCCTGCGACCGACCGAGCAAGACCAACGGTTTCATCATCGGACATTCCGTTCGCCCGGGCGAATGCCCACCACCCCATTCGCTCGCGATAGCGAACGAACGGATTGCTTTCCCCACGATCGACCTCAATCGTTGGTGGTTCCCCGTCGTCGACAAACTCGAGCACATGAAACGGATCGGCCTCTGCTGCTCGAGGACATGTCCACGACATTGGGCGTGAGATTTCGATCTCTTCCCCGCACACCACGCATCGAAGACCAACCACCATGATCGCGAATTAGGCAGATGCGACGCGTTCGTTGAATTCAGAGATCATCGAGTCCCACACGCCGACGTATCGACGAAGGCTCTGCCAGAACGACTGGTGACGACGCTCTTCAAAGAGTTCAAACGGCGTTCCTTGTTGCTCAACCCAGGTGTAGTAACCCAAGTTGAAGACTCGACGACGATCCGCCTCGGTCATCTCGATCATGTGTTCGGTTGAAACATTGGCGAGATGCTCTCCGTAAATAGCAGCGGCATCAGCCTCAGATAACTCGCCGCCAAATCTTGTTGCCAGCGTTTTCGCCCGCTCACTTGGATAGAGCGCCCCGCCGTCTGTCGCCACCGTAATGAGCGCATCGTTCTCGCCGAGGTCGAGCATGCGGGCGGTCTTGATCGCAGCCAACGTGTTGCAAATTGCTGAGAAACCAAAGTGAGGGAGAGCATCGATAGTTGCTTCGTCAATCCCATATCGACCAGCCAGCAGCCGGCGTCCTGCGTCGGTATTGAACAGCACGTCAAGGTCATCGGTTGAACGGTCGCTGATGGCCACCACCACGTCGGAGTTCATGACGTTATGAATGAGTGGGATGTGTTTGTCACCAATGCCCTGAATGTTGTGCTCGCCGAAACCGTTCTCAAGCATTGTTGGGCACTCGAGCGCCTCCACTGCAACGACTTTTGTTCCGTATTCATCCTTGAGACGATCACCGGCTGCAATGGTGCCGGCAGACCCTGTCGCTGAGGTGAACGCTGCGAGGTTGAGGTCACGCCCGCTGCTCTGTTGCACGTGCTCGAAGACATGAGCGAGCGCTTGACCAGTAACGGTGTAATGGCCGAGATGATTTCCGAACTCTGAGAACTGGTTGAGGACGAAGTTTTCAGGATCGAGTGCAAGTTCGTTGCAGGCGTCGTAGATCTCTTTGACATTCGATTCAGTTCCATGGGTGCGAATGACATCCTCTGCTGGGTTTTCGCACCATTTATCGAGCCAGTCAAAACGTTCTTGGCTCATGCCCTCAGGAAGAATCGCTACGCCGCGGCTCGCCATGATCCGGCTAATTGCTATACCCCCTCGGGCGTAGTTGCCCGTCGATGGCCAGATTGCCCGGTGGCGGGTCGGGTCGAATTGACCGGTGACGACGCGTGGCGCAAGGCATGAGTATGCAGCGAGCACCTTGTGCGCAGTGATCATCGGGAAACGGTCGCCGAAGACAACGATGATCGGGCTTTCAACTCCGGTGAGTTCTTTGGTCAATACAATGTGATTAGGTACTGACACTCGGTTTCCTGCGAGGTCATTGTACCAGTGCACCCGCCACAGGTTGCGGGGGTCGGCGCCCTGCGGATCAGCATCACCGACAAGGCCCTCGTCCACTGTGGACGGGTCAGCCATCTGTGCGAACGTTGGCAATACAATGCCTCGTTCTGCGAAACGGCGAACCGAATTTTCAAGCGCTGCCTCATCAACCAGTCGATCAGCGAGTCCAAATTGGTTTTCCAGTGCATTAGTGATGTCGGTATCTACAGCGGTCACTTTCCCAGTCTTACACCGATCACCACCCGTCGTCACCTTGCCCACAAGTGATCTCGGGGAAATGCTCTACCGTTAATGCATGACAACTCGACCACACCTTCGTGTTGGAGCGTGCTATGACTTCCGAAATCCAACAGATTCGCCACTTTCGTGGCCCCAACTGTACGGCGCAGTCCTCGACCAAATTGCGTGGCTCGACGAACTTGGGTTCGATCTTGTGTGGTTCACCGAACACCATTTCGTCGACGACGGTTACCTGCCATCGTGGATTCCAGTGGCGGGAGCGGTCGCCTCACGCACGAGTCGAATCAGAATCTCATCAGACATCACCCTGATGCCGTTCCAAGAACCACTACGACTTGCAGAAGACCTCGCCGTTCTCGACAACATCTCGAACGGGCGGATGGAGATCGGTGTCGGCATGGGCTACGCCCTTCATGAGTTTCACGGATTCAATATCCCGCGGGCGCAACGTGTCTCAAGAACCGAAGAAGGAGTCGAAGTGCTTCAGCGGGCGTTCTCCGGGGAGCGCTTCTCTTTCGAGGGTAAGCGCTTCGCGTATAACGACGTCCGGGTGACACCGACACCCGTGCAAGAGGGAGGCCCTCCAATTTGGATGGCAGCGATGGGACCACCCGGAGCGGAACGAGCAGCACGTCTTGGGCTTCACCTTCTGCCTCAGGGTGCGGCGGATCAAGTGCTTGACCCGTGGCGCGAAGCAACTCAAGCACGCGGCATCGACCCCTCCTCTCGTCGTGTTGGCATCATCCGACCGTGGCTCGTCACCGATGACCGCGACCGAGATTGGCCCTCAATTCGAGCGGCCGAGCGATACAAAGCCGGAATTTATGCCGAATGGCTCACATCCTCAGGCGACAACGTGTCACTTCAACTCACGGGCAATGCCGATCCGATACCTCAGACCTGGGTCATCGGTGACGAAGACAAGGTGTTTAACGACATGTGTGAGTTCATCGATGCCTACGGCATCACCGATGTCGTGACCTGGGGGTGCCCTCCCGGATTTGATCCCGAGCAGATGAACGAGAGCTTCGAGCGATTTGCCTCTGGGGTTCTTCCGAGACTTCGAGAGCGCTACTAAGAGCGTTTGACCCAATTACTCGAAATGCGAAAACTCGCAGATCGAAACTCCCCCAAAGTTATAGATATTGGCTGCATATTGTGCCGCTTAGGAGCGAGGTCCTCACATCCCGCTGGAGTCGTCCCTGAAAAATTCGCCCATTAACTGAACTCTGGAGACAGAGATGATGGCGAGTGACCCAACGTTGACAACTCTCAGTACGATGAAACCCACAAGCGGGCGTGGCGGAATTGGCAGACGCGCAGGATTTAGGTTCCTGTTCTTCGGAGTGTGGGTTCAAGTCCCACCGCCCGTACTACTTCAGCGGTCGAGTCGTAACGCTTGAGAAACACATTTCATCGTCCGATCCGTAAGACCACAGCACGTATGCAGGTGCAAGATTTGGATCTCGACGTGAACGCTCCCAGGTGCATTCGAAGCGAAGGACATCTCCGATCTGCAACTCGATCGTCTCAACTGGTCGATATGAGTACTGCCAGTCGTAATCCCAATCTGGGATATCCAACAAGATCTTCTCACGGTCGGTACCAGGGTTAAGCGTCATTCGATATTGGGCTCCCAAGTCATGCATGTGCCCCAGCACAGAGACAATCTCACCGGGTTCTTGAACAACTCGGTCGCATGAACTCCAAGCCACACCGTCAGTCATATGAGCAAATGAGGCCGGGGTGACACCGCAACTCGCATTGATGAAGTCGGCGGGTAACTGTCCAAACTCCACTCTCCGGAGATTTGCGATCACATCCCGATCGCAAAGTGGACCCTCTTCGTCAGTTGAACACGGGATTTCTGCCGGAGTGAGGTAACGAGTAATCGAGATCGGCTCAAGATCTGATGTTGCCGGCTCGATATCAATTTCTAGCCATGACGCAGCGGGGTCAACTGCGATTTCGTAGTGATAGTGAACTTGGACGACGAAAAAGTCTCCGGGTTCGATTGCGAGCCCGGTTCCTTCCGGAT